>JAILRP010000056.1 GCA_024698075.1 Lachnospiraceae bacterium | reverse complement strand
CGGCAAGACTTTCACGATGGCTAATGTGATAGCGGCTTTGAACAAGCCGACATTGGTCATATCTCATAATAAAACTCTGGCGGGACAATTATACGGTGAGTTTAAAGAGTTCTTCCCTGAGAACGCAGTCGAGTATTTTGTATCCTACTATGATTATTATCAGCCGGAGGCCTATATACCCTCGTCCGACACATATATCGAGAAGGATTCGTCCATCAATGATGAGATCGACAAGCTGAGGCTGTCCGCGACAACATCCCTTTCTGAACGCCGCGATGTCATAGTGGTCGCCTCTGTATCGTGCATTTACGGCATCGGGTCTCCCGAGGACTACCAGAACATGATGGTATCCCTGCGCCCGGGGCAGTCAAAAGACCGGGACGAGGTCGTGCATGAGCTTATAGATATAAGCTATGAGCGCAACCAGATCGATTTTGCCCGTGGGCGGTTCCGCGTGATGGGAGATGTAGTTGAGGTGTTCCCGGCGTGGGAGAGTGAGGTTGCGGTCAGGATAGAGTTCTTCGGGGATGAGATCGAGAGGATATCGGAATTTGACCCGCTGACCGGCAAGACAAATGCGGCGCTGAGCCACTTTGCCATATTCCCGGCATCCCATTACGTTATACCGAAGGACAAGCTTTCAAGGGCGGTATCCACTATCGAGGAGGAACTCGAGCAGCAGGTCAGGTTCTTCAAGAGCGAAGATAAGCTCATAGAAGCCCAGAGGATTAACGAGAGGACACGGTTCGATCTCGAGATGCTTCAGGAGACGGGATTCTGCTCGGGAATAGAAAACTATTCCCGGCATCTGACCGGCGGAAAGCCCGGAGAACCTCCGTATACCCTGATGGATTATTTCCCTGATGATTATCTTATTATAGTGGATGAATCTCACATGACGATACCGCAGCTCGGCGCCATGTACAACGGCGATCAGGCAAGGAAGAAATCCCTTGTGGATTATGGGTTCAGACTGCCTTCCGCCAAGGACAACCGTCCCTTGAACTTTACCGAGTTTGAAGGTAAAATAGACCAGATGATGTTTGTCTCGGCCACCCCCGGACCTTACGAGGAAGAGCACGAGCTGCTCCGGACCGAGCAGATAATACGTCCGACTGGCCTCCTCGATCCGACGGTCACCGTTAAGCCGACAAAGGGACAGATAGATGACCTGATCGCCCAGGTGCGCACAGAGTGCAAGGCCGGGAATAAGGTGCTCGTGACTACGCTCACTAAGCGTATGGCGGAAGATCTGACCGCGTATATGAAAGAGGTCGGGGTAAAGGTAAGATATCTTCATTCCGACATAGACACGTTTGAGAGGGCGAAGATAATCCGTGACATGAGGCTTGGCGTATTTGACGTTCTTGTCGGGATCAACCTTCTGCGCGAAGGACTTGATATACCCGAGATAGGACTGGTGGCAATCCTCGATGCGGACAAAGAAGGCTTCCTGCGTTCGCAGACCTCACTGATACAGACGATCGGCCGTGCGGCGAGGAACAGCGACGGACGGATAATCATGTATGCCGACATGATGACCGACTCGATGAGAAACGCCATAGAGGAGACAGAAAGAAGACGGCGGATACAGGATGAGTACAACAAGGCGAACGGGATCACTCCCACGACCATCAAGAAGGCAGTCCGCGACCTGATCAGCATCCATAAGGAGATCGCAAAGGAGGAGGAGGGATTTGCCAAGGATCCCGAATCCATGGACCGCAAAGAGCTTGAAAAACTCATCGCAGATGTTGAGAAGCGCATGAGGGCAGCTGCCGCAGAACTTGATTTTGAAACGGCAGCACAGCTCCGCGACAGCATGATAGATCTTAAAAAGCATTTGGAGGATTTGTAATTGGGCAGGATCAGTGTTGTTGTCCCAACATACAATGAGGCGGAAAATGTGGGTAATCTTGTCAATCAGATAGATTATGCACTCCGCGGGATAGATTATGAAGTCATATTCGTGGATGATTCCACAGATGATACCGTTGATGCTATAACCGCCGTCATGGCTGAAAATCCCAATGTCAGGATGCACCACCGCGAGACGGAAAAAGGGCTTGCGACAGCCGTGCTCAAGGGATTTTCGCTTGCGGAGGGTGATTATATCGCGGTCATGGATGCGGATCTTCAGCATCCGCCCGCAATACTGAAGTCCATGTATGCCGTAATGGAATCGGGCGCGGACTTCTGTGTGCCGTCACGTTTCATCCCGGGTGGGAGCGACGGCGGGCTCGGCCCGTACCGCAAGCTCGTGTCGGGTGTGGCAAGGTACATAGGAAAGATACTTCTTCCTTCGCTCCGGAAGATAACTGATCCGACAAGCGGTCTCTTCATGTTCAGGCGGAGGGTAATCGAAGGGGCGGATCTTCAGCCCATCGGGTGGAAGATCATGGTTGAAGTGCTCGCGATGGGCACATATGAGAGCGTTGTTGAGATACCGTATAAGTTCCAGGCCCGTCCCGCCGGCGAGTCAAAACTTTCATCAAAGGTCACCCTGGAATATTTAAAACAGGTCATGGGCCTTATGAAGAGGGGAAAGAAACAGGCCGGTGTGTCGGTTGTGAGATGGTCTCCCGACAGGCTTAAGAATGAATTGGAAAAGATCAGGTAATGGTATTCAGTTCGGTCATATTCCTTTGTTTTTTTCTGCCGGCCGTCGTGCTGGTATATCATCTGCTTCCCCAAAAAGCGCGCAACATCTGGCTTCTTGTTGCGAGCCTTTGTTTTTATGCATGCGGAGGACCGAGGCACCTTCTGTATCTTGGCGCATCGGTCATATTCAATTTTCTCATCGGGATAGCACTCTCATACCTTAAACGAAGCTCCGGCACCGCCGCAAAGGCCGTTCTGGCGGGCGCGTGCGTTGTAAATATAGGTTCCCTTGTCTATTTCAAATATACGGGCATGATACTTGAGAGCATCAGCTCACTGTCCGGAAAAAGCATAGATATTCCTTCGATCGTTCTTCCGCTCGGGATATCTTTCTACACATTCCAGTGCATGTCATATATCATCGACGTCTACAGGTCGGGTGCGGAAGATGGGGTATGTACCCGGAATCTTCTGGATTTTGCCCTTTATGTCACGTTCTTCCCGCACCTCCTTCAGGGGCCGATAATCAGGTATCCGGACGTAAAGGATGCCATCTCTTCTCCGCACATCACGGCAGACGGCTGTGTTTCGGGTATAGAACGTTTCATAATCGGCCTTGCCAAGAAAGCGGTCATAGCCAATACCATAGGGAGCGTATGCGACAGCATTTTTGCGATAGAGACGTGCAGTATCGATCCGAAGACTGCGTGGCTCGGAGCGGTGATGTACACGCTGCAGATATACTTTGATTTTTCGGGATACAGCGACATGGCCATAGGCATTGGCAGGCTGTTCGGCATACCGATATGCGAGAACTTCGACTATCCGTATATTTCGAGATCGGTCACAGAATTCTGGAGAAGATGGCACATATCGCTGTCAAGGTGGTTCCGTGATTATCTCTACATTCCGCTTGGAGGCAACAGGAGCGGAAATGTATATGTCAATCTTCTGATCGTGTTCATCGCGACCGGGCTCTGGCACGGGGCGGCATGGTCTTTTCTGGTCTGGGGGCTATGGCACGGCCTGTTCATGCTCATAGAGCGTGCGCTTAGGGGAAAGAAGGGCCCGAATATGCCGCCGGCCGTCTCGTCGTTCATTAGGTGGGCATATACGATGCTCGTGGTGACTTTCGGATGGGTGCTTTTCAGGATCGAAAAACTTCCCGAGGCGCTTTCATATATCAGGGTGATGCTCGGACTCGAAAAGCATGCATATAACGCATTTTCCGTAAGGTTTTTCCTTGATGCGAGGATGATGTTCTTCCTTGCCGTGGCAGTCATTGCGTGCGTTCCCTGGAGCCGGACAGCCTCAGGCCTTAAGGAGAGCCTTGCCGCAAGACATCCGTCTTCGCAGAAGATGCTCGTGAACATATGGCATGCATGCCTTATCGCATTGCTCGTCATCTGCTTTGTGTTCATAGTCAATTCCACATACTCGCCGTTTATCTACTTCCAGTTCTGACCGGCAGAAGAGATTTAAGCATATGAGAATGAGAAAGATCGATAAAAAAACAATACCGTCTGCCGCTTTCATCGCTGCATTTTTCATTGTACTCGTGCTCCCTGCGGCTTTCATGAATCTTAAGCCGGACCAGATGTCGGTGTATGAGAACAAGAAGCTTGCCGAGTGGCCTGAATTTGAGGCGAGCGAGGATTTCATGAAAGGTGTATACAACTACGTCAATGACCGTATCGGATTCCGTGAGGGCGCGATAGCGGCATATACTGAGGCGAACAATGCTCTGTTCTCCGCAATGGTCAATCCGCTTTTCATGTGGGGTGAGGAAGGACACATCTATTACAAGGACAAGGATTATATCGCAGCCTTCCAGCATCTCAACACGGACAGGCAGTATATAGACTCGATGGTCGGCTTCCTGGAGCAGACCAATGAATATCTTGCATCGAAGGATATTAAGTTCCTTTATTTTGTATGTCCCGACAAGAAGACGATATATCCGGAGTATTTCCCGAAGACGGTGCATGTCGATACGGGCAGGGAATCGGTGCTCGATTATCTCGATGAAAAGATGTCCGGAACGGGTGTCGAATATATAGATCCGAGAGAGCAGCTGATCGCGGCAAAAGGCGATGTGCTGCTGTACAACAGGCTTTATGACGTTACCCATTGGAATGACATGGGCGCTTTCATAGGGCATGAGCTGATCGATGAAAAGGTGCAGCAGTGGTTTCCCGATGTTCCGCCGCTTTCAAAAGACGATTTTGAGATCAAGACCGTGCATGTCGATTCGCTCGACAATGCCAAATTTGCGATAGATGAGGATGTTCCGCTGTATTCGCTCATAAATGATGAGACCGCGGACTATACGGAACTGTTAAAGACCGACATGGCCTGCAATACTGATACGTTCTATACGCATCATATCAATCAGACCGCTCCGAATGACAGAAGGCTCCTCGTTTTCACCGACAGTTATTTCCAGTCGTATCAGAAATTCTATGACAACAGGTTCAGGGAAGTCTATTTTGTCCACAGGCAGAACTATGATTACGTTCAGTACTTTGTCAATCTGACTTTCCCGGACATGGTCATATTTGAGACCGCGGAAAGATCCATCTCGAGTGAGATGCCGCTTATGAGCGACTTTGGCGGATATTATTACGAACCTCCTTTTAAGGGGACGGATGATTTTACAAAAGACGATTCGGTATCATATGAACTGACCGGAGTAAAGGGCGGAAGGGTTGAAGGAAATATCATATGGCTCGATCCGGAGGATACGACACCGATATTCGTGATGGATGCAGTCATCACCGCGCCGGGATCGGCGGGGCATCTTGACGTATATGCGAGGACGGAGGATGAGTGCATCGAGACCGATTACTGCAAGCTCCACAGGCAGTCTGAGGAAGAGGGGATCAGCAGATTCTCCTTAAGCATCCAGAGAAGGTTCATGTCGCAGCAGGAGATCGAACTGTTTGCGGTGGGCCCTGACGGCAGGCAGTATATGCTTGAAACATTTGAGGTAAGATACGATGGCTGAGATCAAAAAGCCGATGATAAAAATAAGAGGTGCAAAGGAGCACAATCTCCGGGATGTGGACATAGACATTCCGAGGAACGAACTTGTCGTCCTGACCGGTCTTTCCGGTTCGGGAAAGTCATCCCTCGCGTTTGACACGATATATGCCGAGGGGCAGAGAAGGTACATGGAATCCCTGTCATCGTATGCGAGGCAGTTCCTCGGACAGATGGAAAAGCCGGAGGTTGATTCTATCGAGGGGCTTCCGCCTGCGATTTCCATAGACCAGAAATCCACCAATAAAAATCCGCGTTCCACCGTCGGGACCGTCACGGAGATATATGATTACTTCCGCCTTCTGTTCGCAAGATGCGGAATACCCCACTGCCCGGTATGCGGCAAGGAGATAAAGCGCCAGAGCGTCGACCAGATGACTGATGCGATAATGGCCCTTCCCGAAGGGACTAAGATACAGCTTATGGCGCCCGTTGTAAGGGGGCGCAAGGGCGAGCATGCGAAGATATTCGAACGTGCCGCAAAAAGCGGATATGTGCGTGTGCGCGTTGACGGGAACATGTATGAGCTGTCCGAGGAGATAAAACTCGACAAGAACATCAAGCATAACATAGAGATCGTCGTGGACAGGCTCGTTGTAAAGGAAGGGATCGTAAAGAGGCTCACGGATTCCATAGAGAATGTGATGCAGCTGTCGGATTCCCTGGTGCTCGTTGATGTTGTCGGAAGCGGTGAGATGCTGTTCTCACAGAGCTTCTCCTGCCCCGACTGCAATATAAGCATCGATGAGATAGAACCGAGGAGCTTTTCGTTCAACAATCCTTTCGGAGCCTGCAGCGAATGCGCGGGGCTCGGATATAAGATGAGGTTCGATGAGGATCTCATCATACCGGACAAGTCGCTTTCGATAATGGACGGAGCGATAACGGTCCCGGGATGGCAGTCATGCAATGATAAGAGTAGCTTTACCTACGCGGTGCTCGACGCGATGAGGAAGAGATATAAGTTCAGCCTTGACATGCCCTTCGGTAAATATCCGAAGAAGATCCACGACCTTATCATCGACGGTACCGGCGGAGAAGTCCTGAAGGTCTCTTACAAGGGCATGCGCGGAGAGGGCGTATATGACGTTCCTTTTGAGGGGCTCATCAGAAATGTTGAGAGAAGATACAGGGAGACCGCATCTGAAAGCTCAAAGGCCGAATATGAGACTTTCATGAGGTTCACCCCGTGTGAAGCCTGCGGCGGAAGGAGACTGAAGCCGGGTGCATTGGCAGTGACCCTCGGGGGCATGAACATATATGAAATGACCGCGATGCCTGTCACGGACCTGAAGCGGTTCATCGACGGCATGAAGCTTACGCGGCAGCAGGAGATTATCGGTGCAAGGATACTGAAGGAGATAAGAGCGCGGCTCGGATTCCTCGTGGAGGTCGGTCTCGGGTATCTTACGCTCGCCAGGGCCACGGGCTCACTTTCGGGCGGGGAGGCCCAGAGGATAAGGCTTGCAACCCAGATAGGATCCGGCCTTGTAGGCGTTGCATATATACTCGACGAGCCCAGCATAGGCCTTCACCAGAGGGACAACGGAAAACTTCTAGGGGCCCTTAAAAACCTGAGGGACCTTGGCAACTCGCTGATAGTCGTCGAGCATGATGAAGAAACGATCCGTTCGGCGGACTACATAGTCGACATTGGGCCCGGAGCGGGAAGCGAAGGCGGAAATGTCGTTGTTTCGGGTTCGCTTTCCGACATAATGGAAGATCCCCGGTCGGTGACCGGAAAATACTTAAAGCATGAGCTCTTCATACCGGTACCCCAAAAGAGGCGCAAACCCACCGGATTCCTTAAGATAAAGGGTGCGTGCGAGAACAATCTCAAGAACATAGACGCGGACATACCCCTCGGCGTGTTCACGTGCGTGACGGGCGTATCGGGGTCCGGAAAAAGTTCGCTGATAAACGAGATACTGTACAAGCGGCTCGCACATGACCTCAACCGTGCAAGGACGATACCCGGAAAGCACAAGTCTATAGAGGGGATCGACAGGCTCGACAAGATAATAGCCATAGACCAGTCACCGATAGGGAGGACACCGAGGTCAAACCCCGCAACATATACCGGGGCATTCGATCTTATCAGGGATCTTTTTGCATCGACAAAGGATGCAAGGGAGAGGGGATATGCCAAGGGAAGGTTTTCGTTCAACGTAAAGGGCGGAAGATGCGAGGCCTGCAGCGGAGATGGTATAATCAAGATCGAGATGCATTTCCTGCCGGACGTATATGTCCCGTGCGAGGTGTGTAAGGGAAGAAGATACAACAGGGAAACCCTGGAGGTAAAATACAAGGGGAAGAGCATATATGACGTTCTCGACATGACCGTCGAGGAAGCTCTCCCGTTTTTCGAGAACATTCCGGCGATAAGGAGAAAGATCGAAACCTTAAATGAGGTCGGGCTCGGCTATATCAAGCTCGGACAGCCCTCAACGACGCTCTCGGGCGGCGAGGCTCAGAGGATCAAGCTTGCGACCGAGCTTTCGCGCAGGAGCACCGGGAAGACGATATACATTCTTGACGAACCCACGACGGGACTTCATTTTGCCGATGTCCACAAGCTCGTGGAGATACTCCAGAGACTGACCGAAGGCGGAAACACGGTAGTCGTCATAGAGCACAATCTTGATGTCATAAAGACCGCGGATTATATAATAGACCTCGGCCCCGAAGGCGGAGACGGAGGAGGGCGTATCATAGCAAAAGGTACTCCGGAAGCTGTCGCTTCCGACAAGGGTTCGTTCACGGGATCTTTCATTGCACCGCTCTTAAAGAAAGACAAGGTATGATATGTACGAAAGGTTTATTAAAAGGCTTATAGATCTTATCCTGTCGGCCGGCGGCATCATCGTGGCCGCGGTCCCCATGCTCATCGTGGCCGTCCTTATCAAGGCGGATTCCCCCGGACCGGTTTTTTTCAGGCAGAAGAGGGTCGGGATCCACAAGTCGCATTTCATGATAATAAAGTTCCGGTCGATGCCGGTTAGCGCTCCGAAGGATACGCCGACTCATGAACTTAAAAATGCGGCATCGCTCCTGTCGCCTTTTCAGGAAGCTATCAGAAAGTATTCGATTGATGAGCTGCCGCAGCTTTTTAACATATTTGCAGGGCAGATGAGTTTCGTAGGCCCGCGCCCCGCTCTGTGGAACCAGTACGACCTTCTCGAGGAGAGGGATAAATACGGAGCCAATGATGTGAAGCCCGGTCTTACCGGATGGGCGCAGATAAACGGGAGGGATGAGCTTCCCATAGCTGTCAAGGCGGCTTATGACGGTGAATATGTCAGAAACCTGAGCTTTTCTTTTGACGTAAAGTGTTTCTTACGGACGTTCTTTAAGGTCGCGAAGGCCGAAGGAGTTTCCGAGGGCGGTCAGAAGGCGCCTTCGGGCGGTGATGATAAAAATCCTTCGGGTGAGGATGATAAAAATGTATGAGATTCTGGCAGTAACCGGGATAACGGGAAAAACGGGCCAGGCATTTGCGCATAATCTTGAAAAGCATGCGGATGCCGTCAAGGCCATGTTCCCCGGAGGTATACGCCTCCTTCTTCACAGGGAGAGGGAAAGGGATGCGGATATACTTCCTTCATTCGAAGTCGAGAGGATGTACGGAGATCTCGAGGATGAACGTTTTCTTTCCGAGGCGCTCCTCGGGGTGGATACCCTTGTGCACATTGCGGGGATACATTGGTCACGGCAGGTCGTAACCGCGGCGGCGGGCAATTTCATCAGAAGGATGATAGCGGTACATACGACCGGCATATATTCAAAATACAAAGAGGCGGGCGAGGAATACAGGAACATAGACGATTATGTCTATATGATGTGCAAGGGAAAAAACATAATCCTGTCGATACTGCGTCCGACGATGATATACGGAACGCTGAATGACAGGAACATCTCCACGTTCATAAAACTGGTCGATGCCCTGCCGGTGATGCCTGTCGTAAACAATGCGATGTATGAGCTTCAGCCGGTCCATTTTGCAGATCTCGGGAAGGCATATTATGATGTCCTTGTCAACGAGGCCATAACCGGAGGACATGACTACATACTCTCCGGGGGAGAGGAGATCGTGCTCCGGGATGTGCTCGTGGAGATCGGGGCTTATCTTTCTAAGAAGATGCGTTTCGTCAATGTGCCGTTTCCCATAGCATACGCCGGTGCATGGGTGCTTTACGGCCTGTCCGCTGGAAAGATCGACCTTCGGGAAAAGGTCCAGAGGCTCTGTGAGCCGAGGGTATATCCGCATGAGGAGGCATCACGTGATTTCGGATACAGCCCGAGGACGTTCCGCAGCGCCATAGGCGATGAGGTCCGCGAATACATGGAAGCGGCCGGAAAGATGCAAAAAGAGAAAAAGACGGAAGAATGAAGATACTTACAGTATGCCAGTATTATCATCCGGAACCCTTCCGGATACATGAGGTGTGCGAGGAACTCGCGGCACGCGGGCACGAGGTCACGGTCCTTACCGGGCTTCCGAATTATCCCATGGGCGTGATACCGGACGAATACAAAGGCGGAAAGCACAGGGATGAAACGGTAGGAAACGTTCATATCATACGTGTCGGAGAACGCCCCAGAAAACCGGGAAAAGCAGGACTGGCGCTGAATTATGTCTCATTTGTCATAAATGCCGGGGCAAAGGCTCTTGTGATGAAAAAGGATTTTGACGTGATATTCGTCTACCAGCTCTCCCCCGTGCTCATGGCGGTTCCCGCATATATCGCCAAATGGTTCTCGAAGACCAAAAAGCTTGCAATATACTGCCTTGACCTGTGGCCGGCAAGCCTTGCGAGCCTCGGGATAAGCGAAAAAAGTTTCTTTTACAGGCTCATGCGCTTTGTGAGCCGCAGGATATACAAAGGCGCGGATGCCATCGGATATACATCCAGGATGTTTAAAAAGTATTTCGCGGACGAGCTTCGGATAACAGATAAGAGATTCCTGCATATCCCCCAGTTTGCCGATGAGCTGTTTTCGGACATACCTCCCGCTACGGGCGGCATGGATCGGATAAACTATGTTTTTGCGGGAAATATCGGCCACATGCAGTCCGTGGATACGATCATAAAGGCCGCCGCGCTAACAAAGGATGAGCGCATCGTCTGGCATATCGTGGGAGACGGTTCGGCACTTGGCGAATGCAGGAAGCTTTGCCGCGAACTCGGAGCTGATGACAGGGTAAAGTTCTATGACCGGCAGAGCGTAGAGGAGATGCCGAAGTTTTATGCCATGGCGGATGCGATGGTAGTAACGCTTGCCGATGATCCTCTGATAAGTTATACACTTCCCGGAAAGATCCAGTCATACATGGCAGCGGGCAGGGCTGTGATCGCGGCAGCAAACGGGGAGACCAAAGATGTCATCAAAGAGAGCGGATGCGGCAGATGTGCACCGGCAGAGGATGAAGCTGCGCTTGCCGCCATAGCGGATGAAATGGCATCGTCCGACCTTGCCGGAATGGGCCGGGCGGCTGCGCAGTATTACAGGGAAAACTTCACAAAAAAGAACCACGTGGACCTTATTGAGCATATGCTTTTTGACATGATCTGAGAGCCCCACGGAAGAACGGGGTATGGCAGGTGAAGGACTATGGCAGACATAACTGCGATCATACTTACAAAAAACGAAGAAGTGAACATAAGGAAATGCATCCTCTCGATAAAGCCGATCGTAAAGAGGATCATCGTTGTGGACTCGGGGAGCACTGACAAAACCGTGGATGTCGCAAGGGAGCTCGGGGCCGATGTCATGGTAAACGTGATGAGTCCGTTCCTGTATGCAAAACAGTTCCTGTATGCGATGGAAAATGGGAACATACAGACAAAATGGGTGTTTCGCATCGATGCCGATGAGGAACTGACGGAAAAGTCAGCCGCGGAAATAGATAAGCTCTGCAATGACAATGAGGATACCGACGTGAACGGGATTGTCGTAAGATTTGAGGTCAATTTCATGGGCAGGGCGATAAGGCATGGAGGCGTATACCCCCTCAGGAAGCTTCTGGTGTTCAAATACGGGAAAGGGAACATAGAGGACCGGTGCATGGACGAGCACTGCGTCCTGTTTGAGGGAAGGAGCGTAGAGGTTTTATATGACAGCCTGCATCATGACGATAAGGGTCTTGGCGCGTGGATAGACAAGCATAACGGATATTCATCGAGAGAGATGCAGGATTATTTCAACAGTGTTTCATCCGCATCGTCTACGGGACTTGATGCCGTCCATTCCCTTGATGCAAAGGCGAAGTTCAAAAGGTTCCTGCGCTGGAAGATATATTATAAGCTGCCCGCGGGATTCCGTGCATGGGCATATTATATTTACCGCTGCTATATCCGCCTGGGTTTCCTTGACGGCCGCGAAGGCAGGATCTTCTGCTTCATGCAGGCTTACTGGTACAGGTATCTCGTGGATGCGAAGATATTTGAGGCCGAAAAGCAAAGGTGAAGCTGCCCATCCGGCCTATCCGAATATATCTCTGTAGCCGGATCCGGCTGCATTTTTCTCATTTACGGCCCGGATGTATTCATGGCATCTGTCCTGTGCCGCTGACATCTCATCGGAACTCATGTCAAAAAGATCCCTCACCGCCTCGGCAAAAGAAGCCGTATCGCCTAACGGGCATACGTATCCGCATCCTTTTTCGCCAAGGTCAAGCCATGGCGTTGTGTCGCTGATTACGGGTATGCATCCCGCGGAAAGGCTCTCCGCGATCACGTGTCCGTAGTTTTCGCCGAGCGTCGGGAACAGGAACGCATCGTATCCGGCAAATATCAGAGGCACCTTTTCGCTGTCTGCCTCGCCCTTATATTCCCACGAAAATCCCGGAAGGACATCTTTAAGCGCATTGAGTGCGCCGGTGCATTCAAGGAGATAATCCTCATCCTCCGCAACTCCGTATACATCAAGATTTATGCTGCCGGGCACATGGGCCGCCTTTATGATCTCCGGGACCGCGATCAGGTTTTTCTTGCGGCATATGCGGGATATGAAGCAGAGCTTAAGAACGCCGTCCTCTTTTACTCCGGAGTGCGGGATGATATCAGCACGTGGCAGATCGGAGGCCGTGATGCAGTGGGCGGACCTTCCGACAACGGCACGAAGCTCTTCTGCTTCACGCGCTGAAGTCACGGACCAGACAACAGAGTCGAACATATGCGTCATCTTCATGAGAAGGATATAGAGCTTCTTTTTCAGCTCTTTTATCCGAAACGCCTCGGGAGAGAAGGAGCCCATCGATGCAATATAAAGAGGGGCCGCGATCTTTCCGGCCTTTTTCAGGCTCATCGCCATTCGGGCATAATCCCCGTAAGGACCGCACACATATACAACATCGGCGTCATCTGACAGCTTTCTTATATCATCTGATGTAAAGGCCGGAGTATACCAGACCTTTGCATTTTTGACCTGTTCATACCTTCCGCAGGTGATCCCGGGGTACTTTTCGGTATCCCCATGGTCTCTGTCGAGACACATGATCCGAAGATCATATTCCGTTCCGAGCCACTGCGTCAGATTGTATATGGACCTGACGGGACCGCCGTCGCGCCATCCCGGCAGATATCTTCCTGTTATTATGAGTATCTTTCGCATGCCGTCTCCTTTACGGGTTATTGTATCATCCAATACGGCTGCCTACAACCGGATGAAAAAAAGGGGTTAATGATATTGGAGAGGCTGCCGATATATATATCGGATATGCATGGAAGCAGCGTAAAACGGATGGAGCCGATCCTGTTTTATGCTGCATTTTTATATGCGGCAAACAGAACTTTTTGAATTGAAAATCGTGCTGCTTTGAGGTATACTATAGTCCGTAAAAGTTTGTTAAAAAGCGTTGAAAGGGGATTGACATGCTTTATTCGGATATAGGCATAGACCTGGGAACAGCCAGTGTGCTCGTTTATGTGAGGGGTCGCGGGGTAGTGCTCAAAGAGCCTTCGGTAATAGCTCTTGACACGGACACGAACACGATAAGGGCGATCGGAGAAGAGGCAAGGATGATGCTCGGACGTACGCCGGGCAATATAGTGGCGATAAGGCCGCTGCGGCAGGGCGTCATCTCGGATTATACAACCACAGAGAAGATGCTGAAGTACTTCATACAGAAGGCTGTCGGCAGAAAGAATTTCCGTAAGCCGAGGATCAGCGTATGCGTTCCTTCGGGAGTCACCGAGGTTGAGAAGAAGGCCGTTGAGGATGCTACGTACCAGGCGGGAGCCAGATACGTTGAGATCATTGAAGAGCCCATAGCGGCGGCGATAGGTGCCGGCATAGATATAGGCAGGCCCTGCGGAAACATGATAGTGGATATAGGCGGAGGAACAACGGACATCGCGGTCATTTCACTCGGAGGAGCCGTTGTTTCGACTTCGATAAAGGTTGCGGGAGATGATTTTGACGAAGCTATCGTCAGATACATGAGAAAGAAGCATAACCTTCTGATCGGAGACAACACCGCGGAAGATATCAAGATCAAGATAGGTACGGCGTTCAAACGCCCGGAGATAGAATACCTTGAGGTTACCGGACGTAACCTCGTAACGGGTCTGCCGAGAACCGTCAAGGTTTCATCGGAGGAGACCGAGGAAGCGCTTAGGGATACAACGGGACAGGTCGTCGAGGCGATCCATTCGGTGCTTGAGAAGACACCGCCCGAGCTCGCGGCCGACATCGCGGCAAGGGGAATAGTCCTTACCGGAGGAGGAAGCCTCCTGCGCGGACTGGAGGATCTGATCGCATACAAGACCGGCATCAATACGATGACTGCGGAGGATCCGATGACAGCCGTTGCGATAGGAACAGGAAAGTACGTGGAATTCCTGGCCGGATATACCGAAAGCGTTAACTGATATACAGGAACTTCAGAAAAGGGGAGTATGAATGGTTAAGGGACTGTACACATCAGCAACCGGAATGATAAACGAGCAGAGAAGGGTGGACGTGCTCGCGAACAATCTGGCCAATTCGTCGACCACCGGCTTCAAGGCCGAGGGGTCCACATCGGAATCGTTTTATGATGTCCTGGCATATAAGATAAAAGACACATCCGAGCCCTTTGCATCCAGAAGGCTCGGAGCCATGAACCTCGGCGTCAAGATAGGAGAGACATATACGGATTATTCCGAGGGCTCTTTTGTGACGACGGGCAACGATTACGACATGGCTCTGTCGGGCAAGGGATTTTTTGCGATAGAGTTCACCGCCAAGGACGGAACGGTATCCACAAAGTATACGAGGGCAGGCGATTTTATCGTTAATTCAGCCGGAGAGCTCGTCAACAAGAACGGTGATTATGTTCTCGACATAACCGGGCAGCACATCGTGCTCGATCCTCTCGTCAAGCCTACGATGGGACTTGACGGGACCATATACCAGAACGGCAATGCAGTTGCAACGATCCAGGTGCAGGATTTTGAGGATTACAATTATCTCAAGAAATACGGCGAGAACTACTATGATGCGATAGAGGGTGCAACGCTCATAGAGTCGACCGCGACGATCTACAACGGAATGCTTGAGGCTTCAAATGTCCAGACGGTCAAGGAAATGGTCAACCTGATCAATTACCAGAGGGCATATGAGACCAATCAGAAGATGATACAGGCACATAACGAGACGCTCGAAGTAGCGGTAAATGATCTTGGTAAAGTATAAAGGTAACAGTAAGCGCTTAAGACAGTAAGGAGGCATCTATGGTAAGAGCACTTTGGAGCGGGGCATCGGGAATGATCGCCCAGCAGACAAACGTTGATACTATCGCAAACAACCTTGCGAACGTCAATACCGTCGGATACAAGACAGAGCAGAATGAGTTCAAGTCGCTCCTGTATCAGGAGATACAGACGAGGACCACGACGGCAAACGGGATACAGAAACCGGTAGGCGCACAGGTGGGACTGGGTGTCCGAAATGCCGCGATCACTTCCGAATTCACGCAGGGAGCGTTCCAGGCGTCCGAAAGCTCAACCAGCTTCGCGATAAGCGGCGAGGGATTTTTCGCACTTGAGAACAACGGCAAGGTCATGTATACCCGTAACGGTGATTTTCATTTTGCGATCGGACCCGGGAACCAGATGTGGCTGACATCTTCCGACGGCTATCCCGTGCTCAATACGACCGGACAGCCGATCACGATACCTGCCGATTACATTTCAAGCAAGGTTCAGGTTGATGCGAGCGGGCAGCTTACATATCCGGATGAGAATAATAACCAGCAGCCCATTCCGGGAATGCAGATAGGAATGTTCCAGTTCCAGAATGCGAGCGGACTGTTCAAGACCGGCGGGACCATGTACCTTCCGACTGAGGCATCCGGACCGGCGCTTAATGAGGCGACCAATGATGCCCTTACCAAGTCGGAGATCAGGCAGGGATATCTTGAATCGTCCAACGTTCAGGTTGCGGATGAAATGGTCAACCTTATCATCGCACAGCGTGCATATGAGCTTAATTCAAAAGTCATTACGACATCCGATTCGATGCTCCAGGTTGCAAACGATCTTAAGAGGTGATCTTGATGGATATAGGAAGCTTGTACAGTGATTATCTTACTTCTACCGCGTCCAAGGCGAGCAATCTCGAGAGAACGCTCAAAGGGACAGGAAGGGAGAACTCCGATGACGAACTGCTTGACGCGTGCAAACAGTTTGAAGCATATTTCTATGAACAGGTCTTTAAGAACATGGAGAAAGCGATGGTGCCCTCCGATGATTCTGATGCCAACCATACTCTGATCGATTATTACAAGGAAAATCTCATCGCCGAGTACAGCAAGGACATCGTCGATCAGAGCGGAGGCGGAAGCAATACTCTTGCTCATCAGCTTTATGAGCAGATGAAGAGGAACTATTCGATGTAGGTTTTGATGGAAACACTTTCCGGCTATATTAAGCACATCATTTTTTCCAATCCGGATAACGGATATACGGTATTTGAACTGGCCACCGACACAGATGAGATAACCTGTGTCGGTGCTTTGCATGCCGCCGCGGAGGGCGAATACTTAAAGCTCGGCGGGAAATACGTCATGCATGACCTTTACGGGCGGCAGTTCTCATTTTCGGAATATGAGATCACACAGTCCGAGGATGAGACGGACATTCTGCGCTATCTGTCCTCGGGCATCATAAAGGGAATAGGGCCGGCTCTGGCAAAGCGGATAGTGGACGCATTCTCTTCGGACACCTTCAGGGTGATGGAGGAAGAGCCGGAGATGCTGGCACAGATAAAAGGCATTTCTTTAAGAAAGGCGCAGGAGATCGGAGCCGCGGTCAGCGAAATACGCGACGTCCGCGAAGTCATGCTCTTTCTCCAGAAGTTTTCGATCTCGAACAATCTCGCAAACAGGATATACAGAAAATACGGGGGCGAAGTCTATGAGGTCATGGAGAAAAATCCTTACAGGCTTGCCGAGGACATCGAGGGGATAGGCTTTGCTACCGCTGATGAGATAGCAAGGGCATCGGGTTTTGATGCGGACAGTGCGTTCCGTGTAAGATGCGGCATAAGCTATACGCTGTCATCAGCTGTATCTGAGGGGCATACGTATCTTCCTATGGACATGCTAATCGTAAGGAGCACGGAGCTTCTCGGAGTCGGCGAGGAGTTTGTCCGTTCGGAGTGCGACAACATGGTGATGGAGAAAAAGATCATCGCAAAAGTCAGGAACGGTGAAGCGAGGGCATATCTTCCCGCATTTTACCGTATGGAGACAGTATGTGCCAAAATGCTCCATGGCCTTGACGTGGTCATAGATCCGGGCATAGACAGGATAAGGGAGAAGATAAAGGAACTCGAGGATGAGTCTGCTCCTCTGGAGGATAAGCAGGCCGACGCCGCGGCATTTGCGATATCAAACGGCGTGAGCGTAATAACCGGAGGCCCCGGAACCGGCAAGACGACCATAATAAATGTACTGATAAAATATCTGAGGCTTGGCGGAGAGGATTTTGTGCTCGCGGCACCGACCGGAAGGGCCGCCAAAAGGATGACGGAAGCAACGGGGTATGAAAGCTATACCGTGCAGAGGCTTCTCGGACTGTCCCCTTCAGGGGAGGGCAGAGGGTTCACATATGAATATGACGAGGACAATCCGCTTGAGGTCGATACGGTCATAATCGACGAGATGTCGATGGTAGACCTCCCGTTGATGAAGGCATTGGTCAGTGCACTCGTGCCGGGGACGAGGCTTATCATGGTCGGGGATACCGATCAGCTCCCGTCGGTAGGTCCGGGCAGTGTCCTGTCGGACATAATCGGCTCGGGATGCTTTACCGTGGTCCGGCTCGACAAGATATTCAGGCAGGAAGAGGCGAGCGATATCGTTATTAACGCCCATCTGATAAACGCGGGGATCGTTCCGAAGATCGACAATAAGAGCAGGGATTTTTTCATGCTGAAAAGATCCGATGTCGATACGATACTTAACAATATCGTAAAGCTCGTGTCCGAAAAGCTCCCGGGATATGTGGATGCGGAGCCTTTTGACATTCAGGTGCTGACGCCGATGAGAAAAGGCCCCCTTGGAGTTGAAAGCTTAAATCCGATACTTCAGAGATACTTAAACCCTCCTTCCGCAAATAAGCGTGAAAAGGAATACGGCGGCATTCTGCTGCGTGAAGGCGACAAGATCATGCAGATACGCAACAATTACCAGCTTGAGTGGGAAGTTCCGGGGAAATACGGGATACCGGTCAGCAGCGGGCTCGGAGTGTTCAACGGAGACATGGGTAAGATCAAAAGCATAGATGAGACGTCTGAGACCATAGAAGTAGTATATGAAGAAGACCATAGGGTAAGATACCCGTTCTCGGGCCTCGATGAGCTCGAGCTTGCATATGCCGTCACGATACATAAGTCGCAGGGAAGCGAGTATCCTGCGGTGGTGCTTCCGCTTCTTTCCGGCCCGAGACAGCTTATGAGCAGGAATCTATTGTACACGGCTGTGACCAGGGCCAGAAAATGTGTCGTGATCGTAGGGAGAGAGGAGACCGTCGCGCAGATGACGGCGAATTCGGATGTTTTAAAGCGCTATACGAGCCTTGATGAGGCTATATCGGAAATAGGTATGCTTGATGGATATTAACAGAGTCTTAAAAACGGTGGCCGATGTCGTATACCCGAGGATATGTCCGGTCTGCAATGGCATAGTTTCCCGCTTTGGGGCAGACATATGTCCGGAGTGTGTAAGAAAGCTTACCCCGGTGGAGGCCCCCTCCTGCGGAAAATGCGGAAAACCCGTGGATGCGGGCGGTCTGTGCGAAGACTGCGGGAGGATAGCACATGTTTATGACAGAGGATGCGCGGCGCTCGTTTATGATGAGTATATAAGCAAGAGCATCTACAGGTTCAAGTACAACGGAAAAAGGGAATTCTCGGCCTTTTACGGGCGTATAATGGCCGAACGCTGCGGTGATGCGATCAGAAGCTGGAAGCCGGACGCGATCGTGCCCGTTCCCGTACATAAGAGCAAGCTTCAAAAAAGAGGATACAACCAGGCCGAACTGATCGCGCGGGAACTCTCGGGGAGGCTTAAAATACCCGTTGATACGGCGCTTGTTGAGCGCAGGGCGGCCACGAAGGTTCAGAAGGAACTCGGCGCCGGTGCACGCCAAAAAAATCTTAAAGGGGCTTTCAAAGTAACCCAAAATGCTGTAAAATTAAAAACAGTTTTGATAGTGGATGATATATACACCACGGGTGCGACAGTTGATGCCGTGGCAGGATGCCTGAAAGGGGCAGGTGTCGGAAGGGTTTATTACGCTTCGCTATGCATCGGGAGGGGAAACTGACATGCACAATTCGGTTTTCAGGAGGATGAAGCAATGGATGTTAAGAACTGTAAACGATGCAGGAGACTGTTCAATTACATAGGCGGACAGCCTATCTGCCCCCAGTGCCGTGAGGAACTTGAGAAGAAATTCCAGGAAGTCAAGAAGTACCTGTTTGACAACCGCGGCGCCACGATAAAAAATGTTGTGGAGAACTGTGATATTGAAGAAAGCCAGGTCCGCCAGTGGATAAGAGAGGAGAGGCTTGAATTCTCATCAGGAATAGATATAGGCGTGCAGTGCGAAAAATGCGGTGCCCCCATCACATCGGGACGCTTCTGTGAAAAATGCAAGGCATCAATGATCAACGAGCTTTCCGAAGCCGGACGCAGGCCAGAGCCTTCAGCGCCAGTTCAGAAGAAAGTCGAGACGGGCGGGAATAAGATGAGATTCCTTAATCAGTGAGAAGATGCTAAATGAACAGAGAATCAGGCTGATGACGCGCATGGCCGCTTATGAAGAGCACCAGGGAAAGAAGGACATTTCGATCTCGGCATACTTCAGGGGCGACTACATCAGCTTCCAATTATTGAAATCTGCGATCTATGCCACCGTTGGGTTTGCCCTGGCGGTGGCTATGTATGTTTTATATAACATGGAAACCTTCCTCGAAGATTTCTACAAGATGGATATCGTTGAATTCTTTAAGGATATCCTTTCGAAGTACTGTCTTGTGATGGCGATATACCTGGTCATCTCTTATTTTGTTTACAGCTACAGGTATCACAGGGCCAAGAAACATGTGAAACAGTACAACCAGCTTCTGCGTGCCCTTCTGCAGATGATAAACATAGACCGCAAAGGAAGGAAGTACTAATGGAGTCATTACTGATCGTCAAACAGCAGCTGACGAGGTTTTACACGAGATTTGAGGCCTACATAGTACCGGCCCTCAAATTTTTTGCGATGTTCTTTGCACTGCTGTTCATAGGCAGCAGCGTCGGGTTCATGTCGAAGCTCAAGAACCCGGCCATAGTGCTCATCATCTCACTCCTGTGTTCCTTCCTGCCCACGAACGTCATCGTTCTTATGGCCGGTCTTGTGATAGTGGCGCATATGTATGCGCTCTCACTTGAATGCGCAGTTGTCGTCCTGTTCATATTCATCATAATGTATGCGCTCTATTTCCGGTTCACGCCGGGTGACGCGATAGTAGTCATCCTGACGCCGGTCACATTTGCAATGCATATCCCTTATGTCATGCCTCTTGCGATGGGCTTTGTAGGCAATCCCATATCGTGCATCTCGGTAGGATGCGGGACTGCGGTATATTACATACTCCATTACATCAGCGAACACCAGGATGCTCTTTCCGACGGCGGAACGGGTGAACTGGACATCGAAGGGATGATGGGCGGATTCAAGAGCGTCATTGACGGCATACTCAAGAATGATGTCATGATCGTCATGATAGTGACTTTTGCCGCTACGATCATTGCGGTCTATCTGATACGCCGGCTCAAGATCAACCATTCATGGCATATTGCCCTCGGAGCGGGAGTCATCGTGTGCTTTGTGGTCCTTCTCATATCCTCGGTCGTACTCGATGCCGAGGTCGGGATAGGAGGAGCGATCCTGAGCCTCTTCATTTCATCGCTCATAGTGCTGGTACTCCAGTTCTTTATATTCAATGTCGATTATTCAAGGGCGGAATATGTTCAGTTCGAGGATGATGAGTATTATTACTACGTCAAGGCCGTTCCGAAGATCACACTCGATGCGCCTGACGTAAGGGTGAGGAGCAACAATGTGCGCCGGGCTCAGGAAGATTATGATGACGATGAGGATGATTTCTGATGCCTGAGATTATTGAATCCATAACTTCATTTATCGAAAGATACGTCACCTGGCTGTCGATCCCGACCATCAAATGGACCGACATAGTTGAGGTGCTCATAATCTCTATACTTCTCTACAGAGTGCTCGCATGGATCAAAGAGTCCAAAGCATGGTCACTTCTCAAAGGGATAGTCATCATACTTGTTTTTGTCATGGTCGCGGCACTCTTCTCGATGACGACCATACTCTGGATAGCCAAGAACGTATTCGGAGTGGCGGTAACCGCCATGATCGTAGTATTCCAGCCGGAACTCCGTAAAGCACTGGAACAGCTCGGCAGACGAAAAGTTTTTTCCCTGCTGCAGTTTGACAACCGCATAGCGGGTGAGAGATTTTCGGATGAAACGATCAATGAGATAGTAAGAGGCGCTTTCGAGATGGGACGGGCGAAGACGGGAGCCCTCATAGTCATCGCACAGAATGAAGTGCTGACCGATTATGAGAAGACCGGCATCAGGCTTGATGCGGAGATCACAAGCCAGCTTCTCATCAATATATTTGAACATAATACACCGCTTCATGACGGTGCGGTGATAGTGGAAGGGAACAGGATAGTTTCGGCGACGTGCTATCTGCCCCTGTCGGAGAACATGGAACTGTCCAAGGAGCTGGGAACACGCCATCGTGCGGGTGTCGGCATTTCCGAGGTTACAGATTCCATGACCGTTATCGTGTCGGAGGAGACCGGAAGGGTCTCGGTGGCCTATGAAGGCAAACTGACCAGAAACGTCGATCCGGATCAGCTGAGGGATATGCTGAGATACGTTCAGGGCAAGACCTATGAGGAGAAGAAGACACTGCGCATATTTAAGAGAAAGGCCGGAAAATGAAAAATCTGTTCACTAAAAATCTCGGCCTGAAGATAGTCTCCGTTCTGGCAGCGTTCTTCCTCTGGCTGGTGGTCGTAAACGTTGATGATCCGATAATAAGCAAAACATATACGGGGATACCGGTCGAGATACTTAATTCGGATGTCCTTGATGAGCAGGGAAAATGTTATGAAGTCCTTGATGATTCTTCAACGATCAATGCAGTCGTGACCGCGCACAGATCTGTCCTTGACGGCATGAGCAAGGACTATATAAAGGCTACGGCGGACCTGCGCATGCTGTCGTCGCTCGATACGGTCCCGATCGAGGTCAGGTCCACAAGATTTTCCGACAGGATCGAGTCTGTCACGACGAGAAATACCGGAGTAAAGCTTAAGATAGAGAATCTTGTCAAGAAAGAACTGCCCGTCTCCATAGGATACGAGGGAACGCCGGCCGAAGGGTATATCCTCTACGGCGCCGATAATGCACTCTCATCCGTCGTCGTGAGCGGACCCGAATCGGTAGTGTCCATGGCGGCAAAGGTCAGGGCGACGGCGGATATTACCGGGATCAGCCGGGACTTTACGGTGACCGAGCCTCTCTATGTGTGCAACGAGGAAAACGAGGTCATCGAAGACGACAGGATAAAACTTTCAAGGACCGTTACGGAGATCAAATATATCATTTATGCCACCAAGACGATACCTATCTCGAGCGGCTTTTCCGGAACGCCTGCAAGCGGATACGGTACCACGGGTTCGGTCATGACCGATCCTTCAAGCGTCATCATCGCCGGAAAGGGTGAGAATTATGATGACATGGAGGTCATTTACATATCCCCCGATATGGTCTCGGTAGACGGAGCATCACAGGATATCCAGACACTCGTCAACATATCCGATTATCTTCCTACCGGAGTGGTATTTGCCGATCCCGAGTTCGATCCTGAAGTGAACGTAACCGTCGAGATCGACGAAAATCAGCGCAAAGTCATAGAAGTACCTACGTCCAACATAACCGTTGAGAATGTACCGGAAGGGTATGTTGTCAATATCGTTGATATAGGAGGGGTGCTCCCCGTCGAGATACAGGGGATCGGAGACGCATACGACAGATACAGCGGAGACCTTGCCATCGGAAAGGTTGATGCCACATCCCTTGTTCCGAGAGGAGGCGTATCAGAGGGCGAACCCATTACGCCGGGAGAAAATGACGGAGCTGTCGTATTCGATTTTCCTGCGGGAGTATCGCTTACGAATCCCGTCATGATCATGGTCGTGGTCGACCGTGTCGGCACAGGGGAGGCGCCGGCCGCCACAGTCACGGAGGGAGAGTAACTCTTGTGATTTTGACCGAATGATGATATAATTTTTCCGTTAGGAGTATGAATTTCAGATTGGAGGAAGATGCTCTTATGGTTAGTCAGAGGGTCGTTATCAAGAACCCTACGGGACTGCATTTAAGACCGGCCGGAATACTGTGCAAAGAAGCGATGAAGTACAAATCGCTGATCACATTTTCCTTCCGTGAGAGCACGGCTAATGCCAAGAGCGTTCTGAGCGTGCTCGGTGCGTGCGTCAAATGCGGTGATGAGATAGAGTTTGTATGTGACGGCGATGATGAAGCAGAAGCCTTGCAGGCATTGATCAATGCAGTGGACAGCGGTTTAGGTGAATAGAACTTACGGCTCCGCGGTTGCGGAGCCTTTTTTTGATTTTTGACGCTAAAGGAGCCGGAATTGGAAATACTGTGGCAGATAATCACGAATAAGATGCTCGTTACGGCTGTTCTCGGGTATTTTTCCGCCCAGATATTCAAGGCGGTGATAGAAGGGATAATGGACCATACGTTCAGCTTAAAGAGGCTGCTTACCGGAAACGGCGGAATGCCGAGCTCGCATTCCTCGACGGTCTGTGCCCTTGCGACCATGACGGCGTTCTGTGAGGGAGTGGGCTCGTATCAGTTCGCCATGTCTGTCGTGTTTGCGATAGTTGTCATGGTGGATGCGAGCGGCGTGAGAAGGGAGACCGGCAATCAGGCGGTCATCCTGAATGAGCTCATGGAATATTTCGCAAAACTGAAAGACAATCCTCCGAGATTTTCACATGATAAGCTGAAGGAGCTCATCGGACATACTCCCCTTCAGGTTCAGGTCGGAGCGGTGCTGGGCATCGTTCTGGCGGTCATTGTGCATTTTATCTGGCAGTAGATATGTATCTTGCTATTGCATCCTGCCAATCGGCAAACTCATAACTTCCCGTCAGCTTCAGCATATAATTCTCGAGGACCGAGTACGCCGGCCTGTCGGCGGAGGCGGGATTCATCTCTTTATACTGTGCGCTTGTGACAGGATTGACTCTTGTGCCGACTCCCGCAAGCGCAAATATCTCCTTTGTAAAATCTGCCCATGAACAGAAGCCTTCGCATGTGCCGTGGAACAGTCCGTAGTTTTCGGTCGGAAGAAGTGCAAATATCGCCTTGGCAAGTTCATCGGCGGATGTCGGTGAGCCTATCTGGTCGCTGACAACGCTGACCTCGTCATGCGTTTCGGAAAGGCGCAGCATTGTCTTTACAAAATTCCTGCCGTCGCCGTAAAGCCATGCCGTACGGATGATAAAAAACTCCCGTGCAAACTGTCTGACAAACTCCTCACCGGCAAGCTTGGTGATGCCGTACATTGCCTTCGGGGCAGGAGCGTCAAATTCCGTGTATGGACGTGTTCCGTCGCCTGAGAACACATAATCCGTGGAAATATGTACAAGCCTTGATCCCGTTTCGGAAGCGGCTATCGCCAGGTTTCTCGGTCCGATCGCATTTATCTTATATGCGGCATCGACCTGGACCTCACAGGCATCGACATTTGTATGCGCCGCGCAGTTGATCACCGCATACGGCCTGACCTCGCGGAACAGGCTCAGCACACCGTCAAGGTCGGTTATGTCAAGATCGCGTATACCACTTATGCCGTAGTCCGTGTTTACAAGTTCATATCCGTCCGTTTGGGCCGAAAGTGCATTTATCGCACGCCCGAGCTGTCCGTTGCTCCCTGTTACGATGATCTTTTTCATAAATAGGTCCTTCCCTTCAGTGTTGATCGCTGTATGTGAAAACAGTTATTTTTGTACTCCGGTTTATTTATACTACAAAATATAGTATACTTATCATTGTTTTTAATTGCAATTGCCAAAGTTTTCAAACAGGATATACATATGACTTTAAAGGGAGCTTCTAAAAAGTCCGTTATCATATTTTCGGCCGCAGCGGCCCTTGTCTGGCAGCTTGCCGCATTCGCCGCGGGAAATGCCCTTTTTTCTTTTCCCGGAATGTCTGAGGACAGGTTTGTGCTTGCCGTGGCGGATTACTGCATATGCAGGTTCATCGCATACCTTGCATCGTTTGCGCTCTTATATGCCATAGCATCGGCCGTAACGCACCCGGAGGGCTTTGCGGCAGGGGTCATAAAGAGCGCCCTTTTGTATCTTCCGGTGCTTCTGGCGGTTGTGGCGGTAAAGCTTCCGGGTGGATATCTGACCAATGATGAGTATTCGATATACAATGATGCGGTAAACCTCATACACGATACGTGGTTCAACATCATGACTGTCTATTATTACATAGCAGGCCTTATGATGATACCGTTTCGGTATGGCCCCATAATAGTAAAAGTCATCATTGAATTCTTTGTAGTGGGATACTGCATCCGCAGGGCAAAGGGATATTTCGGGAAACGGGCCGGATCGTTCCTTTACGTGCTCTTCCTGCTCTACCCCATCCTCGCCTATACTACGAGCGCGCACAGGCTTCCCGTATACTTCCTGATATACCTAGCCGTATTTGCCAAGCTCGTATTTGACAGGCTCGAGAACAGGGAAGCCGGTGCGGGCATTGCCGGAGTCCTGTTCGCGGGAGCGGTGCTGACGCAGTGGAGGACCGAAGGGATATACCTTCTGGTGTTGATCCCGCTGCTCGTCTTCATGATATATCCGGGCCTTAGGAACAGGCGGTCTGCAGCGCTTGTCATAATATCTTATCTTGCCATTCAGCTCATGCTTTACATACCTCAGAACGGAATGACATCGGATCTGTCGGGTGCAGCGAACGACAGGATGAAGCCGTTTTATGCTTATACCGTGACAAACATGTTCAGGAACGGGCTGGATACCGGTAAGAATGCCGCCGACCTTGAGGTGATAGACAGATATCTGTCGCTCGAGACGATAGAAGCGATCAATGAGCATTACGGGGATATAAACTACGAGGATGTGCTGATCCTTTACAAGGAGGATTTTAACGGGGTACGTCCCGAGGCGGGATATACCGAATATTATGATTTCGTGCAGGCTTCCAAGCGGCTCTTTGCAAATAACCCCGATGTATTCTTAAGGACAAGGTGGGGGGCGTTCTGCTATGCCGCCATACCGTATCATATAACACCGCATGAGGGCGCAAAGGGACTGGTGCTCACGGCGTTTTCCGTTGTAAAATCACTGTCCTACAACCTTTTCATCCCGACAGGCTTTGCGGCGGCACTTGCGTTATACTGCCTTATAAGACGCAGATGGTGTACGTTCTTTGTATCCGGGGGGATGATCGCCCATGCGTTCATAGTTTTCATTCTTGCCCCTGCATCATATTTTAAATACTATTTTCCGGTTTATATCCTGTCGTATTTTTACATCATCCTGATCCTGATATGGTATTTTGGCGGCAGGAAGAAAGCCGGACTGGCCACGACATGATAAAGGAATTATTTGCTGAACTATATAGGGGATACAGGGACTTTGCCGGAAGCGGCGCGCTGCCGGTGCTCTTTGCCGCGTCGGTTTTTGCCGTATTCATTGCCACGCCAAAGGAGAAGCTCCGCGAGAAGGTGCCCATCGTGCTTTCGGTCATTCCGGCATGCGCCTGTGCCCTGGTACTTATTTGTGAAGAAACCATAAAGCGTACGAAGGGCAGGAAAAAGTGGGCGGCAGCGTTCGCCGTGCTCCTCGCCATGATGATCGTGGCGGCATCCGGAAAGAGCGTGATCTCGCCTGAATTTACCGAAAAGGCGGAAAACCGCATGCATATTCCGGAAGATGTGTATGAATCGATGCAGGCAATCCTTGCGGAAGAAGATGATCCCACGGTTCTCGTCCTGCCGAAATGGAGCACATATTTTGAAAGCTATTCCACGCACTTTACCGTTGTCGGGCATGAAGTCAGCGCCGGAGACGGAAATGACGAGGCAGTGCTTTCATTTGAATTTTCCAAAAAGGATCCCGACATGGAAAAGGTCGCCCGCATCGCCCACCGGAACGGATGCGGATTTGTGGTCCTTCCGGGTGACCTTTGGCCGGATATACCCATCACAAAATTCGGATATGAGCAGATGAAGGAATGCGGTGGATGTATCATCTACAGGGAGGGCGCAAGACCATGATGAGATATATCCTGCCTTTCCCGGTGTTTTATATACTTGCATACTATTCGGGCGCCTGGGGCGAGAAGCTGCTCGGAAGATACGGTGCCTTCTGCAGGTCCTCGTTCCGCATAGCTTTCGGAGGGTGTATTACGGTCATGGCCGGAGGCCTATTAAGCCTTATCCCGCTTCCCGTGAACGTAAGCTTCGGAATCGTAATGGCTGCGGCCGTTGCCATTGCCGCCTCGGGCTATGTGGCCGGAAGGAGGGGCCGTAAGGCAGTGCGGCCGGAAAAAGATGACAAGGGCTTGGCCTATATTATACTCTGCATTTTATCCGCAACGCTCATCGCTTTTCAGATATATGCCGCATGTGCTTACAGATTTGAGGGTACGGAGGCGATAAGGCCGGTAAGGACGGCTGCCGCCGTATATGAAGGTGCGCATACGTTTTTCGGTGACCCGATGATGGTGCTCGTCGGCACCATGTCGTCGGTGATGAGGATGCATCCGCTTGAATTCGTTTATACAGTCATGCCGCCGGTATTCATAGTGTTCTATTATGTATGCTATATGTCGGTGTTTGACTGTTTTCTTACGGGGGCAAAGAAGCCTGCGGCATTGCTGGCATCCGCTCTGCTCAGCATGTGGGGATACCAGTCCGCGGCACAGACGGGGATGACCATGCTGCTGTCGTGGTTTTCGCTCCCGGCATTTGCGGTCCACGCAGTGCTCGGCACCCTTGCGGTTATACTGACGGAAGCCGTAAGGAGCATGCCGGAGGACGATAAGGGAAGATTGGATGAGGAAGACGATCCTGAGGAGGAATGGGATATGAAAAAGCACAGGATAGTAAATGCAAGGAATCTGGCGATAGCCCTCGGAGCCCTGGCGGTACTGCTCATAGCCGCGGTGGCGGTCCTCAACAGCAAGATCAACAGGTTGTATGCCGTGACGGTTGGCCTTCAGGAGGACATGAAGGGAACCTTGAGCGTTTATGAGTATATAGGCGCGGATGGTAAAGCCGACGGGTATCTGCTTAACGGAAGCGACGGAGAGATCACGTTCGTCGGCGGGGGCGGAAGCGAAAATACGGATTCATTAAAGGCATTCTTCGATACATACGGCAATGCGGTCGACAAGTGGTATGTATACGGCGAAGGGGATGAAGACTCCGGTGCGATGCGCTCACTTGTCAAGTCTGGTGCAGTCAGTGCGGGTAAGATATACGTTATCGGCAGAAAAGAGTTAAAAGAACTTTGATGATCATCTTAAAAGCGGCAGCGCTGCTTCTCGTAAATTTCATAATCTACATGGCGTTCGGAAGCTTTTTCTGTGTACGGAAAGGGCAGAATTGGTCCGCGGCGGTCACGGCCGCCACGGGGTTCTTTGCATATCATGCGCTGTTTGCCGCATTCTGCCTGCCCGTAATGTTCACATACAGGCCTCTTTCGCTTCTGGCAAGGATATGGGTATTCCCTTGCGCGCTCATCACGCTGTTTGCCATCGTGCTGTTCGGCAGGCAGTGGCATGAGAAGATCCGGAAAGCAGCTTCCGTATTTTCTGAAGGACGGTATTTTTTCATGACCGTCGCGGCTGTCACGGCACTCGCCGTTCTGTTTGCCGTTATCACCTACAGCTTTACATTGGATGCTGCGTATTATGTGGCAAACGTGGCGACGAACGTCGATACGGATATGATAAACGTTTATGATCCGTTTACGGGAAACTGGCAGGACCACTTCGAACTGCGTTATGTGTTTGCGACATATTTTGCCAATGATGCGGTCATATGCACTCTTACCGGCATTCCCGCGCTCGTCGAGACCAAGACGGTGATGACGGCGGCCGTCATGATCATGGCCAACATGCTTTATGTCCGGATATGCACATCCTTTTTCAAGGACCACAAGCGTGCACTTTTGATGTATGTCCTGATGACTTTCATCAACTATATGTTCATAAGCCTTTATACGTCATCCAACTTCCTGATGCAGCGGACTTATGAAGGAAAATCGATAGTCGCGAACATTTCGGTAATACTCATTTTCATACTGTTCATGGAACTGTGCGAACTGCCGGATGCAAAGGGGCTGTTTGTGAAGCTCTTTATAGTCTGCCTTGGCACCGCGACGGTCAGCTCCACCGCGAACATGGTGATCCCGGCGGAGGTTTTTGTGCTGTTCGTGCCCTATGCCGTCCTCAAAAAGAAATGGGGAATGCTGCCGAAGCTCTGCCTGTGCATACTTCCGGAGATCGCCATGATGCTCATATATGTTCTGTACGTCAAAGGCTACTTTGCGATATACACTTTTCCGAGGTAGACGATGCAGGGTGTGAATGTTTTCGAAAACGGAATAGGATACCTGTTTAAATGCCTGAATCTTTACACATCGGGAACGGGCTTTTTTGTCATGTATCTTTTCTGCCTTGCCTATGTTTTCATAAAGGGCAGCACGAAGGTGAGGGAGATGTTCATACCTAATGCCGTCGTGCTGATGATCACGGTTTACAACCCCTTTGTTCCCATCGTGCTGGACCGGATATTTGACGTCAGCAGCGAGTACTACAGGCTTTTCTGGATAGCCCCGGTCATCATACTTGTTCCATATGTGCTGACAACCGTTATTATGGATGAAAAGTGCACGAGCAGGAAGGTTTTATATGCGATCCTTACGGCCGCGATGTTCATTCTCGGAGGGAACTTCGTATATAGCGGCGGCCATGCGGCACAGAACATTTATAAGATCGACGATGAGCTGATAGAGATATCGGATCTGATACATGAGGATTCGGGTACCGAGTATACACGGGCATTTTTCGAATACGGATATAACATGGAGATAAGGCAGTACGACCCGAAGATGCTTCTCGCCATCGACAGGGAGCAGTACCTGTATGCGGTGAATTACTCATATACCGATGAGATGCTGTCCGATGACGGGATGCCGGAGTATAAGATCCTGGCCGTGCTGGTTCGGAACCAGAATGTGGATGAAGGCGATTTTACAGACGCCCTGATAAAGACGGCAACACCGTATGTTGTCCTTACGAAGGGGCATCCGCAGACATCATATGTAAGATCTGCAGGTCTTCGAGAGATAGGACAGACAGGCACACATACGGTGTTCAAGCTTGACGGCGCCGTGGGTGATTACGGTCTTGTTGATTATACCGGGGCCGAGCACAGGTTCAGCTTCAGGAGGCTCAAATGAGGCTTACGGTATTTACCCCGACATACAACAGAAGAGAACTTCTCGCACGTGTATATGCGAGCCTTACCGCCCAGACCGTCAAGGACTTTGAGTGGCTGATAGTTGATGACGGCTCAACTGACAGGACGGATGACGAGGTCAAGAAGTGGATCGATGAGGGAAGGATAAAGATACGCTACCATTACAGGGAGAACGGGGGAAAGATGCGTGCCCATAACACCGGGGCCGCGCTTGCTGCCGCCCCTCTTTTCGTGTGTCTTGACTCCGATGACGTCTTTACGCAGACCGCGGTCGAGGATCTGCTCGCCGCATATGACCGTGCGGTTTCCGAAAGCAGCGGCATCGCAGAGATCGGCGGCGTCGTTGCGCATAAAGGAAGCACAAATGAGAAGCTTCTTGGAAAAGACGAATTTCCCGATGTAAAAACCTCAACATTGTTCGGACTGTATCTTAAGGGATTTTCCGGAGAGACAACGCTCATGTATAAGACCGAGCTTCTCAGGCGCTTTCCGTTCCCCGAGATAGAGGACGAAAAGTATGTACCTGAGGACTATATTTATGATAAAATAGATGAGGTGTGTGTGCTCGCCGTTCTGCCGCGCATAGTGACGGTCTGTGAGATCACGGAGGGCGGGTACACCGGCTCGGTAGAAAAGCTGAAGCGGGAAAACGTCAATGCTTTCTACCTCTTCTATGAGCAGAGAGCTTTTATAACCCCGCCCGGACTGCTGAAGCTGAAATATCTGGGCCGTTATGTTATATATGCGCACAGGTCGGGACGGCCCGTATTTTCCGGGAGCCGGCTTGGATGGGCCGGCATAGCTGCCGGATGTGCTTACGCGGCTCTGCTGCTCCTTCTTAACAAGGAGTAGGAAGTTTGAACCGTAAACAGTTTCAGAAAAGATCATATCTGTTTTTTGCATCCCTGCTCATATTGGCGGCGGAATGCGGTGTCATGCTGTACGTATGGTACTGGCACTATAACACCGGCATCCCGAAGGCGTTCTATTTCTGGGGGCACGTGTTCATAGCCGCCGTTTACCTTCTCATTCTCATTGTTGCATCGCTTATGTACGGAGGACTGAAGATAGGATCTTTCCGAATGATCGAGCTGACGCTTTCCCAGGGGTTTGCGACGCTTGTTACCAATGTCATCTTCTACGGCATAATCTGCCTTCTCTCCTACCGTTTTCCGACGGTTGTCCCGCTCATCATAGGAATGGTCGTACAGTGTTTTCTGATCGGCCTGTGGATAATCGGAGCAACGCTCGGATACCGGGCACTTTTCCCGCCGATAGATGTACTTCTCCTTTACGGCGGAAACAGCCAGGACATCATCCTGCAGAAATTCCTGACAAGAAGGCACCAGTTTACCGTGACGAAGTCCATGAGCGTTTCGGCTGACATGGAGGGCATAAGCAGCGAGATAGAAAAACATGAGGCGGTAATGCTCTGGGACATCCCGAACGACATAAGGAACACTCTGTTCAAATGCTGCTATGAGAACGACAGGGAGATATACGTAAGCCCGAAGATAATGGATATCGTGCTGAAAGGTTCTCAGAACATCCATGTGTTCGACACTCCGCTCCTTTATACGAAGAGCGATCCGGTGGAAGCCGAGCAGAGGCTGATAAAAAGGATCTTCGACATAATCCTCTCCCTTGTCATGATCATCCTCACATCCCCGATAATGCTCGTGACCGCGGCATGCGTCAAAGCCTGTGACGGCGGAAGCGTCTTCTACAGGCAGGTAAGATGCACAAGGGGCGGTAAGGAATTTAAGATCATAAAGTTTCGGAGCATGATAGAGCATGCTGAGGGTGACGGGGTTGCAAGGCTCGCACAGAAAAATGATTACAGGATCACGCCGGTCGGACAGGTCATAAGGAAGTTCCGCATCGATGAGCTTCCGCAGCTGTTCAATGTCCTTCGCGGAGACATGTCATTTGTAGGACCGCGTCCCGAACGGCCGGAGATAATAGAGGAGTATACCAAGATGATGCCGGAGTTCGCATACAGGACAAAGGTCAAGGCCGGGATCACCGGGTATGCTCAGGTATACGGCAAATACAATACCAGGCCTTACGACAAGCTCAAGCTCGACCTGTTCTATATCGAGAACTTTTCCATATGGCTCGATCTGCGGCTTCTGATACTGACCGTCAAGACGCTGTTCATGATAGGCAGCGCTGAAGGTGTGGCGGATGAAGGCCTTCCGGAAGGAGCGGGCGATGAACAGCAGGGTTAGCATAGTGGTCCCGGTTTACAATGCGGCCGAGTGCATAGCCGATACGATCGCCTCCGTTCTTGCCCAGAGCTATACGGACTATGAGCTTCTGCTCGTGGACGACGGTTCCTCTGATGACAGCGCCGGCATTATCGGAAAGTATCTGTCCGACAGGGTAAGGCTCCTTGATAATACTAAGACAAAAGGCGCGGCGGGCGCAAGGAATACGGGCATCGAGGCATCATCGGGACGGTATATAGCTTTTCTTGATGCCGATGATCTGTGGATGGCCGACAAACTTGAAAAACAGGTAAGGTTCATGGAGAAAACGGATGCCGCGTTCTCCTTCACCGGATACGAATTTGCCGATGCATCGGGGCATGGACTCGGCAGGGTGGTATCCGTCCCCGGCCAGATAACATATACCCAGGCTCTTAAGAACACGACCATCTTCACGAGCACGGTCATGTTCGATACCGAAAAGACCGGCAGGGATATCATCCTGATGCCGGATGTGAAGAGCGAGGATACCGCAACGTGGTGGAAGGTCCTGAAAGCCGGGTTTACGGGTTTCGGACTTGATGAGAGCCTGACGCTTTACCGCCGCATGGGAAAGTCCCTTTCTTCAAACAAGGCGGAAGCGGTAAGGCGGATCTGGAACCTTTACCGCAATGTCGAGCATCTCGGCAGGATATACAGCATGTACTGTTTCTGCTTCTGGGCGGTACGAGCCGTTGCAAGGAGAGTATAGATGAGTCCTGAAGTCCTTCTGTCAGCCATGCATCTTGAGGATGAAAATTACATAGACACGTTGGGCATACATACGGACTGCGTGATAGTAAACCAGTGTGACAGGGAAGGCCGCCGTACCCTGACGAGAGACGGGGAATATGGCAGCGCCTCCGTGACATACATCGAAACAAAAGAGAGAGGACTTTCAAAGAGCCGGAACATGGCGATAAGAAATGCATCCGGCGGCATATGCATCCTCTGTGACAATGATGTTGAGTACGTAAAGGATTATGACCGCATAATAAATGCGGCGTTTCAGAAATATGATGCCGATATCATAATCTTTTTCATAAAAAGGCCTGAGAGGCAGCGCCCCTTATTTGACAGGCCGAGAAGGATGGGATATCTTTCCGTGCTCAAGATATTTTCGCCCGAGATAGCATTTGTCCGCGAAAGCGTAAAGGACATTCCGTTCAATGAGCTTTTCGGAGCGGGCGCCAGGTTTTTCATGGGGGAGGAGAACCTGTTCCTCTACGACTGCCTGAAAAATAAGAGAAAGATAGTATATGTCCCCGAGATGATCGCGAAGGTCCGGGACGAAGAGTCAACATGGTTTAAGGGATACAATGCGGAGTTTTTCGTGTCGAGGGGGGCGAACTATGCCGCCATGTCGCACCGCTTTTCTCCGCTTCTGATACTCCAGTTCGCGCTGCGCAAGAGGAAGCTGTATTCGGACAGCATGTCGGCTTGGGCGGCAGTAAGGGAAATGTTCAGGGGCCGCAGGGAATATGAGGATATTTATGGCGGGTGATGCCGTATCAGGCACGGGGCCCGCGAATGTAACAAAATACTATATCGAAAATCTCCCGGAAGGCACGCTGTATCAGAAGAGAAGAGGCAGGATATCAAGGGTGCCCGAGATCATCGTCAATACCCTGCGCTGTGATGCGGCCGTATACTCGGGGTATTCCCTTCAGAACATACTCGGATTCAGGCTTGCAAAGCTTTTCGGCAAGCCGTCGGCATATATCATGCACGGATGCGTTGAGTACGAGAACGGGATAAATCTTGAGCCGGATGAGAGTATGAGCCGGGCCGAGCGGGAGATGATGGGGCTTACGGATGTAATCATTGCGGTAAGCTCCGGTTTTGCTGCGTGGCTTCGTGAGCATTATCCGCTTTATTCCGATAAGATCCGGCATATAACGAACGGCATCGATCTTCCGGACCGAGAGATTCCTTTCGACAGGGGGAAAAGCCATATGATCCTGTCTGTCGGCGGCGGAATGCCGAGAAAGAAGATAAGATATATATGTGAGGCCGTCGGAAAGCTTCGGGCTTTATATGACCCGGAGCTTTATGTGTGTGTCATAGGCGCGGAAGGTGCGGATACCGGAGCGATAGATTCGTATGATTTTGTAAAGGACATGGGGCTGGTGGATGAAAAAGAGTGCATGCGCCTTTATTCGGAGGCGGACCTCTTCGTCCAGAACAGCTGCTTTGAGACGTTCGGGCTTGCAGTGCTTGAGGCACTGTCGCGCGGATGCCCCATATTGTGCTCGCGCCATGTCGGAGCGCTTGAGCTATTCGGAGAGCTCCGGGAAGAGGATGTCATCGATGACTGTGAGGATCCCGATGAGATCGCGGGAAAGATCAGATACAATCTGGAAAATTCCAATGCAAAGCGGCTATACGCCGCACTGTCAGGGGAGTCGGATTCATGGAAGGAAAGGGCACGGGCTCTGGAATCGCTGATGTCAGAGCTTGTCTTAAAAAAATAAGGGAAGAGACAGGGGCAAAGGATATCATAAACACATCCGTGCTCCTTATCATGTTCACGGGATATACGCTTACTTTTTTCGTGCCGAGATTTTACGGCCTTACCGAGAAATACGTCGGTCTGTTCGTATTTCTGATGCTTTCCGTGCTGTTTGCCGTAAACGTGAACATTCGGGAAAAGATCAGGACAGCGGACAAGGATCTTATCGCGCTCATACTGCTCGTTCTTGCCACGGGGATCAACATCCTCATAGTCCGTTCGGGATTCGGCTGCTTTTTTGTGGCGGCGAGCTTTGCGATGATCTTTTATCTGTCGGGTGAGATGCCTTTTAGAAAATGGCAGGTATATCTGTTCGGGGCACTCTATACCGCCATGGTCATATACTGGTTCTTCGGCGTGTATACGTGGATGTTTGCGGATTATTCGTCGTTTGCGATGAATACGAACACTGCCGCGACTTTTACGGTTTATTCGATGCTCGGCGTCTTCGTTTTTCTCGAAGCGCTCATGGAAAAGCATCCGATCGCGGGACTTGCGGTGACCGCAGCGCTCATCAAATGCCTTCAGATCAGCCTCTACCACAGGTCAAGGGGAGCGTTCATCATGCTCCTGGTCTTCTTTATCCTCCGTTTCATCATTCCGAAAAAGCTTTGGGAGAAAAAGGGATTTTTTATGACGGCATGCTGCCTCGCCATATTCGGTTCGCTCGCGTTTGTGGCATTTTATGTCTGGCTTTCGGCAACGGGTGTCAATTTCAGGATGCCGTTCTTCTATAAAAACATTTTCTCGGGACGTGAGGCGATATGGCTCGAGTTCTGGGAACTGTTCAGGAAAAAGCCCCTTACCGGCATAGGTACAAATGTGACCATCACATCGTTTTTTGAGTTCAACGTCCACAACGCGATGTACAATATCCTGGTCATCCACGGCGTCATTGTGTTTGGCCTCACCGTCTTCCTGATGCTGAGGCGCTGGAACGGGATAAGGAAGGGCATAAGCCGGAACCGTGTCAGGCTCTGCGCGTTCCTGGCGGTGCTCGCGGTATGCTTCGAGTCATACTTTGATGTGGATCTCATATGGACGGATTATTCAGTCAATCTGTTCTTCCTGCTGCATGTTGCGAACGTAAGAGAGGGTGAGGAACGGGATGGCTCATAAGGAAAAAAAGGAAAAGGGCAAGTTCGGATATCTTGCCGGAAATATAGCACTTTTCTCGGTCAGCAATTTCGTATCGAAGATACTGGTGTTCCTGCTGGTCCCGCTCTATACGGATGTCCTGTCGACATATGAATACGGGATCGCGGATGTGATGCAGGTAACGCTCCTGCTGCTCGTGCCGGCCCTTACTTTCAATATGGGGGAGGCCGCCCTGCGCTTCGGGATAGAAGAGCATGACATGAGGGGCAGCATACTGCGCACGGGGCTGTCATACGTGCTCCGCGCCGATGCCATAGTGGTCGGACTGGGCATAATGGGATTTGCCTTTACCGGCGAAGAAGTCAGGCGGTACATCCTGATGTTCGTCATCCTGTTTGCCGCCAATTCGCTGTTCGAGTATCTGGTGCTTTACTTTCAGGGATGTGAGGATCTGCCGATAGTCGTGACCGGCTCGGTGATGTCGACGGTCATAATGATAATCTCAAACATCATTTTCCTTCTTGTGATAAAGATCGGCCTCATCGGATACATCGCGTCACAGATCATCGCATATGCATGTTCAGCCGCTCTCATGCTTGTCCTCGGAAGGAAAAGGGGACATGTCAGCGGACTTAAGGAGGATGAGGACCTTAAGGGACGCATGCTGGCATACGGAACACCGCTCATAGCATATTCGACCGGAAGCTGGATAAACAATGCCGCGGACAGATATATCGTGCTGGCCCTGTGCGGGGCGGCCGTCAACGGCGTATACGGAGTGGCCTATAAGATACCCGCGATACTCATGGTTTTTCAGAGAGTGTTTGCCCAGGCATGGCAGATGAGCGCGACCAAAAGCTATAAGGACGAGAAGAGCTCCGAATTCTTCACGCAGATGTACAGGGCGTATAACTGCTTCATGGTAATAGGATGTGCGGTCCTCATACTTCTGTGCGAGCCTCTGGCGGCGTTCCTGTTCAGGAAGGACTTTTTCGGGGCGTGGGTATATGTGCCGCCGCTTCTCATCTCGGTGATATTCGGGGCACTTACGGGCTTCCTCGGCTCCATATGCCTCGCATTTAAGGATCCGCGTGCGATGGGTGCGGCGACGTCAGCGGGCGCCGTGCTGAACGTTGCATTAAACCTTGCACTCATCCCGAATTTCGGAGCGATGGGGGCTGCGGCCGCGACGGCGGCAAGCTACGCTCTCATGTGGGCGCTCGCATACAGGTTCACAAAAAAACATGTTGCGATCGAAAACAATATGCTGACAGACATCCTTGCATACCTGATGCTCATCGCCCTTTCGCTGGCTGTCGTCGGAAAGATCCCGGGACGCTATATCATAGGAGCGGTGCTGACCGCCCTTCTGGTCCTTCTGTACTATCGGGATGTTTCCGGCATCATCACAAAATCTTTGCAGATCGTCAGGAATACGGTACATGGAAAACGAAAGACAGACAGGCAGTAAAATCACGGAAGCCGTACTTGTGTCGGCGATCGTCATACTTACGGCCGCGATGTGGAACTATTATTCGTGGTACAGCGTTGCGGCCCCGCTAGGAACGCTCATATCTTTTGCGTTCCTTGCCGTCATGTTTTTTTTAGCGGTTCCCGTTAAGGCTGCCTTAAGGGATCCGGTTTTCCTGCTCGCGGCTTTGGGAGCCATCATTGCAGGCATCAATCTTCTCCTTATAGACTCGGGATGGGGCGCGTGGCTTACCGCCGCGGACCTTCTGATCATGCTGTATCTTGCAGGGAAGATCAGGCTCAGCCGGGCCGGAGCCGCCATACTCTGCGCTTACGTAGGATTCTATTTCTTCTACTGGACTTTTGACGTCAAAGGATATTTCAAGGGATATAACACGAATTACGGAGGACTGGTGCTCATCACCGGATTTGTGTTCGCGGTCACGGGCATCATAATGATGCGCGAGAAGCTTAAGGAAAGCGAACCCGCGGGGGCACGCTTCCTGTCGGCATTTCTCGTCTTCATGTTCATCTGGGGATATAACATCATCGCATGGTACAGGGCAAGGTGCGCGCTCATCGGCCTGGCAGTTTTCGCCGTGCTGCTCCTGATACCGATGAAGATCTGGAAAAACAGGTTGTTCTATGGCCTTCTTACCGCCGCGGCAACTGCCGGAGCGATAGCGGTATCCCTCGTATATGTATGGCTCGGCCGGTTTGCGGACAGGCTCGATATAAGGATCTTCTATAAGGACATAATATCCGGACGTGATGCCATATGGGCTGACCTTTGGTCGGCATTTTTAAAGATGCCGGTCACGGGGATCGGAAGCTCATACATTATCAAAGTGGACTGGATGAACGGCATGTTCGAGGTACACAACGGGCTTCTGGACATCCTGATCGTTCACGGCCTTTTCGTATTTGCCGTTACTCTTTTCGTGATGATAAGGAGCCTTATGCCGCTTCGGGAATGCGCCGGGGAAAACATCACCGCCAAGGCCGCGGTGGCGGCGACCTTTGCGATCCTTGCAGCATCTTTCATGGAGAACTTTTTCATAGTGCCGCCGTTCCTTCTTTGCACCCTTGCGTTAATTGCAATAGCAAGGTCTGTTTGATATAATGAACTTTTGAGAAAATGGTTACGGACATTATATGATAAAGAGCAGACAACTGATAATCCGACGAATAGGGCTGATGATGTGCGACACGGTTTCCGTCGTTGTCGCAACGTTTCTTGCGCTCATCGCAAGATTTGATTTTTCCGTATCTGCGATACCGGAGCAGGTTTACATAGACACGGCAAAAAATTTTCTCCCCTATTCCATCATAATAACACTCGCGCTTTTCTGGCTGTTCCATCTGTACCAGAGCCTGTGGGAGTATGCGGGTGCGCCTGAGATGCTGAGCATATTAGGTGCGTGCTTTGCATCCGCGGTCATTCAGATGCTGATCGTCAACCTCGCCCTGCACTGGATATACCCGAGGAGCTGTTACGTTTTCTTCGGAGGGTTCCTGCTCGCGCTCGTTGCGATCACCAGATTCTTCTACCGGGCATTTAGGACGTTCATAGAAAAGCGTGTGAGCAATGCCAAGGGCGTTAACGTGATGATCATCGGTGCCGGAGATGCGGGCAATTCCCTTATCCGTGAGATGCGCTCCTCGAGCTACATCGAAAAGAACGCCATGTGCGTCATTGATGACGATTCATCCAAGATCGGCAATTACATCCACGGCGTAAAGGTCGTCGGCGGCAGGGATGCCATCATAGAAAATGCGGTGAAGTACGATATCGATGAGATCATCATCGCAATGCCGACCGCTCCCAAGTCTTCGATCAGGGAGATACTCGAGATATGCAAGCAGACCAAGTGTGAGCTGAAGACTCTTCCGGGCATGTACCAGCTCGTCAACGGCGAAGTCAATGTCAGCCAGCTGAGGAAGGTCGACATCGCGGACCTGCTCGGGCGTGACCAGGTAAAGATAGATATAGATTCGATCATGAGCTATGTCAGGGACAAAGTCATTCTGGTCACGGGCGGCGGCGGTTCGATAGGAAGCGAGCTCTGCCGTCAGATCGCCACGCATAAGCCGAAGCAGCTCATAATATTTGACATATACGAAAACAGCGCCTATGCGATCCAGCAGGAGCTCGTGAGGAAATATCCCGACCTTGACCTGAAGGTGCTCATCGGCAGCGTCAGAAATACGAACAGGGTAAATTCGGTGTTTGAAAGATACCATCCCGACATCGTATATCATGCCGCGGCCCACAAGCATGTCCCGCTCATGGAGGATTCACCGAACGAAGCGATAAAGAACAACGTCATGGGTACGTGGAAGCTTGCGGAGGCGGCGTCGAAATACGGGACCAAAAGGTTCGTTATGATATCGACCGACAAGGCCGTCAACCCCACGAACATAATGGGTGCGAGCAAGCGCATATGCGAGATGCTCATTCAGTCCTACAATCAGAGGAGCGAAACCGAGTTCGTGGCGGTCAGGTTCGGAAACGTGCTCGGGAGCAACGGTTCGGTGATACCGCTTTTCAAGAAGCAGATAGAGGCCGGTGGGCCGGTAACCGTGACGCATCCGAACATAATCCGTTACTTCATGACGATACCCGAAGCCGTATCGCTCGTGCTCCAGGCCGGGGCATATGCTAAGGGCGGGGAGATATTCGTGCTCGAGATGGGAGAGCCCGTCAGGATACTTGATCTTGCCATCAACCTCATACGCTTATCGGGATACGTTCCGGGCGAGGACATCCAGATACAGTTCACGGGTCTACGTCCCGGGGAGAAGCTATATGAGGAGATGCTGATGGAGGAGGAAGGACTCCAGGATACGGCCAATAGCAAGATACACATAGGAAGGCCGATAGAGTTTGATGAAGAGGAATTCTTCAGGGAACTTGAGATAATGAACGAACTGTCCAAGGATGAGACCGATGATGACACGATAAGAAAATGGGTGAAGAAGATGGTGCCCACTTATCAGATGCGCAATCCCGACGGGTCCGTCCCGATAGACAGGACATATGACAACAGACCGCATAAATGGGAGCCGACAAATGACTGATAATTTTTTCAAAGACAGGACACTTCTCATAACGGGAGGAACGGGTTCATTCGGAAATGCCGTACTCAGAAGGTTTCTGGAGACCGACATAAAGGAGATCCGTATCTTTTCGCGGGACGAGAAGAAGCAGGATGACATGAGGCATCACTACAACGATCCGAAGATCAAATATTACATCGGTGATGTCAGGAACATTCAGAGCGTCAGGGATGCCATGCACGGAGTTGACTATATATTCCATGCGGCTGCCTTAAAGCAGGTTCCGAGCTGCGAATTCTTCCCGATGGAAGCCGTCCGGACAAATGTCATAGGAACCGACAATGTCCTTACCTGCGCCATAGAGGCGGGAGTATCAAAAGTGATATGCCTGTCGACGGATAAGGCCGCATATCCCGTCAATGCGATGGGAACGAGCAAGGCCATGATGGAAAAGGTTTTCGTCGCAAAGTCAAGGACGGTCGATCCCGAAAAGACGCTCATATGCGGGACAAGGTACGGCAACGTAATGTGTTCGCGCGGCTCCGTCATCCCGCTGTTCATAGACCAGATAAAGCAGGGCCTGCCGCTTACCGTGACGGAACCTTCAATGACAAGGTTCATAATGAGCCTTGAGGAAGCGGTGGAGCTTGTCATATTTGCGTTCCAAAATGCCGAGGCAGGTGACATCATGGTGCAGAAGGCGCCCGCGTGCACGATAGAGACGCTCGCGACCGCGGTAAAGGAATTATTCCATGCGGATAATGAAGTGAAAGTCATAGGCATAAGGCACGGCGAAAAGATGTATGAGACACTTCTGACGAACGAGGAGTGCGCGAGGGCGTTCGACCTCGGAAACTTCTACCGCGTTCCCGCCGATCAGAGGGACCTTAACTATGACAAATATTTCAGGGAGGGCAGCACCGAGCGTGCAAAGCTTACCGAGTTCAATTCGAACAACACGCAGATACTGAACGTAGAGCAGGTCAAGGAAAAGCTCATGTCCATCGGTTATGTAAGGGATGAGCTCCTTGAGTGGGAGAACAGACAGTGAAGATACTCGTTACCGGTGCCGGAGGCTTTCTCGGGAAAAATCTCATACAGCGCCTGCAGCGCATTGACGGGGCAGTGGTCTGTCCGTATGACATAGATACAGATCCGACGCTGCTTCCGGAATATACGAAAGACTGTGACATTGTGTTCCACCTTGCCGGGATCAACCGGCCCGAGAGGAACGAGGAGTTCATGGAGGGGAATTTCGGATTTACCGAAAAGCTCGTCGGGCTGCTCGAGAAGGCGGGCAACAAGGCAAAGGTTGCGGTGTCTTCATCCATACAGGCGGAACTTGACAATCCTTACGGAGTCAGCAAAAAGGCCGGGGAGGACATAGTATCCGTTCACAGTGCCAAGACAGGTGCAAAATCCGTCATATACAGATTCCCGAATATTTTCGGCAAGTGGTGCAGGCCAAACTACAATTCCGTCGTGGCTACGTTCTGCAATAACATAGCACGCGGTCTTCCGATAAAAGTCAACGATCCCGAGACACTGCTGCACCTTGCCTACATAGATGATGTCATTGATGAACTGCTCCTGTGCCTCGAGGATAAGGAACATGTAAGGGATGGCTACGGATACGTTCCGTGCGTTTATGATGTCAAGCTCGGACGCATACCGGAACTTCTTTATTCTTTCGCCGAATCGAGGCAGAACCTCTCGCTTCCGGATTTTACCGACGGATTCCAGAAGAAACTGTACAGCACGTATTTAAGCTATATCCCCGAAGATGATTTTATGTATCCGCTCATGATGCACGAAGATGCGAGAGGGTCATTTACAGAATTCTTAAAGACCGCAGACAGGGGACAGGTTTCCATCAATATATCCCATCCCGGGATAGTAAAGGGCAACCACTGGCACAACACCAAGAATGAGAAATTCCTCGTAGTAAAAGGCGAGGGGCTCATCCGCCTTCGGAAAGTCGGAAGCGATAAGGTGACGGAATATCACGTGTCGGGAGAGAGGCTCGAAGTAGTTGACATACCATGCGGATATACGCACAGCATCACGAATGTCGGAGACGATGACATGGCTACGGTCATGTGGGTCAATGAGGTGTTCGATCCGCTTAACGGTGACACTTATTATGAAGAGGTATAGAGATGTCGGATAAACTGAAGGTTTGCACAATAGTCGGGACCCGTCCGGAGATCATAAGGCTTTCCGAAGTGATCAAATGCTGCGACAGGTATTTTGACCACATACTTGTCCACACGGGCCAGAATTACGACTATACATTGAATGACATATTTTTCGAGGATCTGGGGCTGCGACGTCCCGACCACTATCTTGAGGCGGTAGGCGCCGATCTCGGAGAGACGATGGGAAACATCATCGCAAAGTCATATTCCCTTCTCGCCAAGGAGATGCCGGATGCGCTGCTCGTGCTCGGAGATACGAATTCCGCTCTGTGCGCCATAAGCGCAAAGAGGCTTAAGATACCTATCTTTCACATGGAAGCGGGCAACAGGTGCTGGGACTGGAACGTCTCCGAGATGATAAACCGCAAGATAGTCGACCATATTTCGGACATCAATCTTCCTTATACCGAGCATTCGAGAAGATATCTGCTCTCGGAGGGCATAGACGGCAAGACCGTGTTCGTTACGGGCTCGCCGATGAAGGAAGTCATAGAGGCACATAAGGATGAGATAGAAGCATCCGACGTTCTCGAGCGTCTGTCGCTAAAAGCCGGCGGATATATCCTGCTCTCTGCACACCGGGAGGAGAATATCGACATAGAGGAAAACTTCATGGAGCTTATGAACTCCGTGAACGTCATCGCGGCGAAATACCGGATGCCCGTGATCTATTCCACGCATCCGAGAAGTGCCAAGTTCATAGAAAAGAGAGGGTTCAAGTTCGATCCGCTTGTTTCGAGCATGAAGCCCTTCGGATTTCTTGATTACAATAAGCTTCAGAAAAATGCGTACTGCGTCCTTTCGGATTCGGGCACGCTGTCGGAAGAGTCGGCGATGCTAGGCTTCCCCGCGGTGCTGATTCGGACATCGACGGAACGGCCTGAAGTGCTTGACAAGGGAACGATAGTCATCGGCGGCATCAAGAGCCGCGATGTGTGCCAGGCAGTTGAGCTTGCAGTTGCCATGAATGAGGCCGGCGAGCGTACGGCCGAGGCACTCGATTATGCTGACGGCAACGTATCGGTAAAGGTTGTAAAGCTCATACAGAGCTATACACATATCGTGAACAAGACCGTCTGGATGAAACAGTAATGAAGATAATGTGCATGTATCTGCCACAGTTTCATACCTTTCCGGAAAACGACATGTGGTGGGGCAGGAACTATACGGAATGGGTTGCGGTAAAGCGCGCCCTTCCGCTCTTTAAGGGGCATGACCAGCCGAGGGTCCCTCTGGGCGGCAATTATTACGATCTTGACAAAGACGGCGCGAAGGTGCTCGCCGATCAGGCCGGGATGGCGAAAAAATACGGCGTATACGGATGGTCGATATATCAGTATTACTTCAACGGAAAAGTCCTGATGGAAAAGCCCCTCAGGACACTTCTTGAACATCCCGAGATAGACATAAGGTATAACATATGCTGGGCCAACGAAACATGGACGAGGACGTGGTACGGCCAGTCGGATCAGATACTGATAGCCCAGGAGTACGGAAGCAGGAGCGACTGGAAGAAGTATTTCGACTATCTGCTGCCGTTCTTTAAGGACGAGCGATATATCAAGGTCGGCAACAGGCCGGTATGGCAGATATACAAAACCTTCGACATCCCGTGCTTTGATGAGATGCGGAGCGCGTTTGACGGATGGGCAAAGGAGGAAGGATTTGACGGGGTTTATGTCATATCGGGCAAAGGTGCAGCGGGCTCTGATGCAAGAGCCGACTTAATAGACGCATATTATTACTTTGAACCCGGATATACGCTGAAGAACGATCTCGGCGCGGCAGGGACATTTTGCTATAACGCGGGAACGCTGATACGGAGCATCCGAAACCACCTCGTTGGAGCGAAGATGGGATACGTTCTTGAGAGAAGGATCAGCGCACCGCGCATCATGAAGGCGATAGCATCACGGAACTATGCCGAAAACGAGTTTCCGGGACTTATCCCCGACTGGGACAATACGCCGCGCAGGGGATACAAAGGACTCGTATACACGGGAACGTCTCCGGAGCTTTTTGAGGAAACGCTGCGAAGGCTCAAAGAGAAAACGGAAGGACGCGATAACGGTTTCATATATGTGAATGCGTGGAACGAATGGGGAGAAGGCGCTTTCGTGGAGCCAGACGAAAAACGCGGGTTCGCATATCTCGAGGCGATAAAAAGGGCAGTCGGATGATAAGCATCATAATGATAGTATACAACGTTGAAAGATACGTTGAGCAAAGCATAAAAAGCGTGCTCGCCCAGACATATGAGGATTTTGAGCTCATCATAGTAGCCGGGCACGGGGACGATGCATCGGAAGAGATATGCAGAAAGTATGCCGGGGCCGATAAGCGCATAAAGCTCATAACCTGCCCCGCAAAAGGAATTGCAGATGCGAGGAACAGGGGACTTTCGGCGGTCTGCGGAGACTATCTGGGGTTCGTCGATTCCGATGACTATATCGAGCCCGACATGTTTGAGAGCATGCTCGGAAACATCAAAAAGTATGACGCCGACATAGCGGTCTGCGGACGGTTTTACGAGTTCATGAACAAAACCCTGTCCGATGAGCCAACAGATCCCGTTGTCCTCTCGGCGAGCGAAGCGCTTGCGGTAACGCTTGACCACGATGGATTTTTCCTGCACTGCTGGGACAAGCTCTTTTCGAAAAAGATATTTGAAGGGTTAAGCTTTCGCACCGATGTTACGGTTGAGGACAGGATAGTGGTCGATAAGCTCCTGTCGAAAGCCGGCAGGATCGTCTACGATCCGGCACCGAAATATCATTTCCGTGAGAGGAGCGGCAGCAATTCCAAAAAGAGCGGAATGGTCAGGAACAATGCCGAGGCCAACCTGCTGATGGAGCAGTTTATAAATGAGTCGCACCCCGAACTGAAAAACGAATGCGGCCGGTTCATGCTCTATGAGTTTATAACGGCCGTACAGAATGAACTCGTCTGTGACATGCCGGATAAAGAGGACATAAGGCGCTACAGTGATAAGATAAGGACGCTTCTTTCCGAGGATAATCCCCTTATCGGAAGGAAGCTCAGGCTGAAGGCTTTTATTGCTCTTCATCTGAAGCTGCTTCTGAAATATTACACACGCAGCACACAAAACAGACAGACCACGGAATTGGAGAGATATCCCTGATGGTTAAGGATTCGATGTTCAAAAACAAGAGAATACTGATGATATGCCGCGAGACCTACTGCAAGCCGCTCTGGTTCCTTGCCGAGAAGCTTAAGGAGGATAATGAGGTTGCGGCTTTTTTCATAATGTCGAGCGAGTGCAGCTATACTAAGACATATTACAATGAGCACACATACTATGAATTCCAAAAGCTCGTTCCCGACATTAAAATCTATGATGTCAGGGACATATGTGAGCAGTTCATTGAGGGCATGAAAAAGAGCGAGCCCTATGATCTTGAGTATCTTTCCATGATCGAGAAGGAATACAGCCATTTCAAGAACCTCAACATGCAGCTCATGAGCTCGCAGATGAATTCGAGGCATTATCACTGGCGCATGTACTGGAAGATCACGAGCTATGCCGAAAACCTTTACTGGCTCGAACTCAATTACAAAAAGATAATAGGCCTCATAGAGGAATTCAGACCCGATGTGATATTCGACATGGACAATGCCGAGCTTCAGAGGACCATACTGTGCGAAGTATGCTACAAAAAGAAGATCCCCTGCATGACCATAGAGTATTCCAAGTTCGGATACTACAAATACCCGAGCTTCCAGAATGCATTCGGGATAGATCCGTATTTTGAGGAGCTCTTCAATGAGATCAAGGCGCTGCCCGACAGCGAGATAGCCGAAAGCGTAAAGTACGTTGAGGACTACCGCAGGGAAAATTCCATCATGAACAAGGAATTTGCGGGATCTTCCACATCAAAGTATGAACGGGACAGCCTCATATGGATCGCCCGCGTGATGCACGGAAAGCTTGAGTACTTTTATGACATGGACATCAGGAAGCACAACCTGAAGCTCAAAAAGAAGAGCCCTATGCTCTACGCGCCGTCCCTGCCTTACATCCGGTATTATCTTGAAGAGGAGCTAAAGAAGAGATACCTTTACGGAAAAAACAAGTATTTCGAGGATCCCGTTCCCGGCGAGGATTATGTGTTCATGCCGCTTCATCTCATACCCGAATCGTCGGTGTTCGTTAGGGCATCATATTATGTTGATGAATTAAACCTTATTGAACAGGTTTCAAAGGCACTCCCGATAGGCTGGAAGCTGTATGTCAAGGAGCACCAGGCAATGCTCGGTGAGAGGGGCTTTGAGTTCTATAAGAAAGTCAGGGAGATACACAATGTCCGCCTCGTGCAGATAAATTATTATAAGGATCCGAAGCCGTGGATCACGGGAGCAAAGGGAGTAGTCACCATAACGGGTACTGCCGCCTATGAGGCGGCTCTTTTGGGGAAACGTTCGATCGTGTTCGGAAAGGTTCCGTTTGAGCTGATCGACGGGATCACAAGGGTGACTTCATTCGACGAACTTCATGATGCCATATGTTCATTCGGACCCGTCGATTCGCTCCACAGCGCCGCGAGCTATATAGAGGCGGTTAAGAGCGCAGGCTCGCCGGTAAAGATATTCGAGCTCATGGACCAGGCCGATGAGATCTTTTCCGGGAAGCGTGAGAGGACGCAGGAATTTGACGACATGCTGAATGAGCTGATCGATTTTTACGAGAAGGGATATAAAAGATACTTAAAAGCCCTTGAGGACGGGTATTTTATCGAAGATGGGCGGGCGTCCCATTAAATGCGTGAAGGCAGGGAAGGAAGGCTTTTATGGAAAGTACGATAATGAAACGCCTTGCGGCGGGGCAGTTTGTCCTTATCGCCGAGATCGGGGTGAACTATTACGATATAGCAAAGGTGCGCGGCATATCAAACATGGAAGCCGCTAAACTCATGGTGAGCGCTGCGGCGTCGGCCGGCATACATGCCGTAAAGTTCCAGACATACAAGGCGGGGACTCTTGCCGCCAAGGATAGCCCGTATTACTGGGATATAAACGAGGAACCGACAAGATCGCAGTATGAACTGTTCTCAAAGTTTGACAGCTTCGGGAAGGATGAATACACGGAGCTTTGCAGATACTGTGAAGACATAGGGATAGAATTCCTGTCGACGGCATTTGACATTGAGAGCGCCGATTATCTTGATGCGCTCATGAATGTCTACAAGATATCTTCCTCGGACCTTTCCAATATCCCGTTCATTGAGTACCAGGCGTCAAAGAACAAACCCATCCTTCTGTCGGTCGGAGCATCTGATGAAGAAGAGATCGACAATGCGGTAGCTGCCATAAGAAGATGCACAGATGCCAAGATAACGCTGCTCCACTGCGTGCTTGAATACCCGACGCCTTTGGAGGATGCCAATCTTCTGAAGATAAAGTCACTTGCCGCGAGGTATCCGGATGTTTATATAGGATATTCCGACCACACAAAGCCTACCGCGGACTGCGATGTCATCAAGACCGCATACAATCTCGGGGCACAGCTCGTGGAGAAGCACTTTACGCTTGACAAGACGCTTAAGGGAAACGACCACTATCATGCAATGGATCCGGATGACGCTGCCGCCATTCTTGCCGCGGTAGACAGGATGGATATGATACGCGGGAGCGGCGAGCTGAAATGTCTTGATACCGAAGGCGCCGCAAGGGCAAACGCAAGGCGCTCACTCGTTGCGGCGGTGCCCATACCAAAGGGCACAGTGATCACGGCAGAAATGCTCACGTTCAAACGTCCCGGGACGGGGATATCTCCCGGACGCATGGGAGAGATAGTGGGTGCGGCCGCGGCCACGGATATCGAAGAGGATGCGATCTTACAGGAGAACATGATCATTTATGGCAGCTGACGGAAAACAGGTTGTAAGATCGAGCATTTGGTATACGGTTGCAAATGTTTCGATAAGAGCCGTTTCGATAATCACGACCCCGATATATACGGGGATGCTGACAACGGCCGATTACGGAAAAGCCAATACTTTCAATTCATGGATAGATGTGTTCAATGTCTTTGCCTGCCTGTGCGTTGTTTATTCCATAGGAAGGGCAAAGCTTGATTTTAAGGATAAGTTTGATGAGTACATGTCGGCACTTCAGGGACTGTCAAGTTCGTTCGGCTTTGTGCTCCTGATACTCGCTTTCATTTTCCGTGAGGCTCTGTCGGGATGGATCCGCTATGAGGTCCCTCTCGCCGTCGGCCTGTTCGCATATCTGTGTGTTTCCCCGTCCGTAGAATACATGATGCAGAAATGCAGATATGAGTATAAGTATAAAGAGAACATACTCATATCCGTCATAACCTGCGTCGGGCAGGTCGCACTTTCGATAACGCTCATGCTGCTCTTTAATGACAGCAGATATATCGGCAAGATACTCGGCGTAATGATCCCGACGGCCGCCATGGGTATCGTTTTCTACATCCGCTTTCTGGTAAAGGGAAAGGTATTTTATAACAGGCAGTACTGGACATATGCGATGCGCATCGGCCTGCCTATGATCCCTCATGCACTTGCGCTCATACTCCTTGCGCAGATGGACAGGATAATGATCAAGAATATATGTTCCGATGCGGACAGCGGACTGTATATATTCGGATACTCATTCGCGACGCTGCTCATGATATTCACGAATGCCATCGGACAGGCGTGGCTCCCGTGGTTTAACGAAACACTTTATGAGGGCGGGCGTGAAAAGATAAGAAGCATTCAGAGGAAACTCGTGCTGCTCGGCTGCTTCCTTTCGTTCGTTTTCATAGTCGCTGCTCCGGAGGCGCTCATGCTGCTGTCGATATCAAACAGCTCATACTGGGTGGCTTCCGCCGTTGTCCCGCCAATAGTGCTTGGCACTCTTGCACAGTACTTCTATACCAATTATGTCAATGTTGAGATCTTCTTAAAGAAAACGCCCATCATAGCAATAGGATCATGCTTTGCGGCGCTCATAAACTATGTGCTGAACGCGGCCTTCATACCGAGATACGGTTATACCGCCGCCGCCTATACAACCCTTGCAAGCTATATAGTGCTTATGGTGATGCATTTTGTCATGGTAAAGTTCATCCTGAAGGAGGATGTCTACGACGACTTTTTCATGTTCGCTGCCATGGCGGTGATGATAGGAGTAGGTTTTGTCTTCAAGGCCATGTACGGCACCGGGATAAAGGCCGCTGTCATCCGCTATGCTGCCGCAGCGGCGGTAACGGCCGTTTTTGCATTTATATTTAGACGTGATATAATTACGCTGATAAATTATGTAAAGAAACGATTTTTCGGGAATAATAAATGAAAACACTTATCGTGATACCCGCAAGGGGCGGGTCTAAGAGAATACCGAGAAAAAATGTCCGGATAATGTGCGGCAAGCCGCTCATAAGCTATTCCATTGAGAACGCAAAGGCACTTCGGGAAGAGCTGAACTTTGATGTTGACGTGGCGGTGTCCACCGATGACGAAGAACTCGGAAGCATAGTGGAAAAGCGCGGCGTGGATGTTATCGCCAGGCCGGCCGAGCTTGCGACAGACAATGTCACGCTCGACCCCGTCATATATCATGCGCTGTGCCGCATGGAAGAGAAAAAAGGCTGCAGATATGATACAGTGATAACCATGCAGGCAACGAGTCCCACGCTTAAGATGACGACCATAAGGGATGCCATCCTCTATTTTGAGGAGCATGAGTATGATACGGTCCTGTCTGCCACGAACAAGCCCCACCTGTCATGGGGTGTAAATCCGGAAGGCGAGTTCGTCAAAAACTATGAAAAACGTCTCAACAGCCAGCAGCTCCCGCCGAACTATCTTGAGACCGGCGGATTTCTCATAACGAGAAGGGAATGCGTCAGCGAGACCGGACGCATAGGTGAGAAGGTCAGCATATTTGAGATACCGGAGGATGAGGCGGTCGATATCGACACGTATTCGGACTGGGTGCTGTGCGAGAACATACTCCGGCGCAAAAAGATTATGTTCAGGACGGTCGGAAAAAGATCGGTAGGGATGGGACATGTGTACAGGTGTCTTACCCTTGCATACAAGCTCACGGGACATGATGTCGTTTTTGCCGCATCGGCTGACTCCGATATAGGAATAGAAAAGATCGCGGAATCGAACTTCAGGGTGATCCGGATAGAGGATGAGGATCATTTTGAGCGGGTGCTCATGGAAGAAGCCCCCGACATACTCGTAAATGACATTCTCGATACAACGAGTGAGTATATGAAGATGGCAACGCGCCATGTAAAACGTATCGTCAATTTTGAGGACGTCGGAAGCGGTGCAAAATATGCCGATGCCGTCATAAACGCCTTATATGAAAAGGGCGAAAAACTTCACAACGAATATTACGGGAGCAGATATTTCTGCATAAGGGATGAGTTCCTTGAGGAGCATCCGAAGGAGTTCTCAGAAAAGGCAGAAAACGTGCTCGTCATATTCGGAGGTGCGGATCCGTCCGATCTTACCGGAAGGCTTTACGACATATGCCGGCGCCTTCATCCGGAGCATCCGGACGTAAAGTTCCATTTCCTTCTCGGTTTTGCCTATCCGTATGCGGCGACCATCATCACATCCGAAGAGGATAATGTGTTCGTTCATAAGGATGTCAAGCGCGTCAGCGCGTACATGAGCAGGATGGATCTGGCCATAACGAGCCAGGGACGAACGGTATATGAACTTGCGAGCATGGGTGTCCCCGCGATAGTGCTGGCGCAGAACGAGCGGGAGGCCAGGCATGTGTTCGCGGGCATCCAGAACGGATTCATCAATCTCGGGATAGGAAGCGAGACGGATGATGAGACTATCATATCCACGATCGGTTGGCTCCTTTCCACACCGAACGTGCGCAGGGAAATGAGAAAGCTACAGCTCCAGAAGGATTTTTCAAGAGGACATGAACGTGTCATCAAGCTCATTCTCGATGATAATGATGACGATGACGAGAAAACCGACAGCTGATCAACTAAATGAAGAAAAGACATAATACCGACCCTCTTGCCGAAGCCAGACGGCTTGAACAGGAGAGGCTCGAACGCGAGAGACAGGAGATGATCATGGCCCAGAATGACATTTCGGTCATCTCGCTTGACAATAACATAGAGAATTCGTATATCGGACAGGGCATGACGGAGCCGGAGCCGGAGGTGCTTTATACAAAAGAGGCAAGACAGGTTGTCCGGTCGCTCAACCATCTTGAGACAAGAAGGGTCATGCTGGTCAATACCGTTGTCGGGACGGGTTCCGTGGGAAGACTTGTTGAAGGCCTCTATAATACGCTTACAGCAAACGGTTATGAATGCATGGTGGCCTACGGAAGGGATACGCATCCTGAGGGGATGAACGCCTACAGGATAGGGCAGGATCTTGATGTATATATACACGGAGTCCTGTCAAGGCTTACCGACAGGCACGGTTTTTATTCCAAAGGCGCCACGCAGGAGTTCATAAAAGTCATAGAGGAATTTTCGCCCGATATCATACATCTGCACAATGTCCACGGGTATTATCTGAATATCCGTGTTCTTTTTGAATATCTGAAAACAAGCGGGATCAGGGTGATATGGACGCTCCATGACTGCTGGTCCTTTACCGGACACTGCTCGCATTTTGAATACATAGGATGTATGAAATGGACCACGGGCTGTTATTCGTGCGAACAGCTTTCGGAGTATCCGAGGTCTGTCGGAAAAGACAATTCCCAGAGAAACTATGCCGACAAGAAGGAACTGTTCACGGGATTTTCGGACATGACGCTTGTCGTACCTTCCCAGTGGCTTAAGATGAGGGTGGAGCAGTCGTTCCTCAACTATCACACCGTTGTCGTCCCGACCGGGATAGATACATCCGTCTTCTGTCCGGTAGCCGAGGAGAGAAGGGATGACAATCTCGTGTTCAGGCTCAGGAACAGCCTTAACCTCCGCAACAAGAACGTTCTTCTCGGAGTTGCCAATCCGTGGCGCACGAGAAAGGGCCTCATGCAGTTCGTCAGCCTTTCAAAGCTCATAAACGAGAGGTGCGTGATAGTTCTCGTCGGACTGAATGATGACCAGATATCATCACTGCCTGATTCCATAATCGGTATAGGACATACGGACAGTGCCGCGGAACTTGCAGCGCTCTATTCCATGGCTGACATATATATAAACCTTACGCTCGAGGACACGTTCCCGACTACCAACATCGAAGCGCTCGCATGCGGGACGCCTGTTATAACATACAGATCCGGCGGAAGTGCGGAGTCCATCGATGAAACCTGTGGGATAGCCGTGGAGCGTAATTCCGTTCAGGGCGTGGTTGCTGCTATTGACACGATACTGTCGCAGAAGGGCATTGCCTATACTGCGGAAGACTGTGTAAGGCATGCGATGCTTTATGACAAGGAAGTAAGGTTTGAGGAATACATCCGTGAAGTCTATGAGGGAATGTAGATGAAATTCAAGGATTTCTGCAGGCAGTTCCAGCATTCCATAGTGTTCCTTTTCAAGGCTTTAATGTACGCCGCGTCTCTTGCGACGTTCTTTCTGATGTTTGCCATAGACAATCCCGAGATAATAGTGCTCTCGAGAACGGCAGCTGTAACTCTCTCGACTTTTGTCATCATGCTCCTCGTCCTGACTTTCATGTACGGAAAATATGACATCGGGCACAGAAGATGGGGAACGGTCGCGCTGTCGGTGTCCATAACGATGATCATCACGGACATGATCACATATCTCGAACTGTCGATAATGAAGACGAACGAGGCAAACAATACCACGTTCCGTCTTGAGAACATCGGGATACTGTTTCTCGTGTTCATCATTCAGATAGCGGTCATAATCCTCGCGGCTTATGCCGGTGAAGCATTCTATTTCTGGATCAATCCGAAGGAGAAGTGCCTTATCGTGACCGGCGATACTTCGCAGGCCATGAGGGTTGCCGGGGCGCTCACGTCATTTGAGAAGAAGTATTCCGTGTCGGACATAGTATCATATGAAGATCCGGACCTTGAGAGCAGGATGGTCGCTGCCGATACGATAGTGCTCTACGAGCTTCCCGTAGAAGTGAGGACAGGGATCATAGACTTCTGCTACCAGAATCTGAAGAATATCTATTTCAACCCGCATATCGCCGACATACTCGAGCAGAATTCCCATTCGGTCATAGTCGATGACATTTCCTTCTTCTCGACGAGATACCATATGATCACCTTTGAAGAGAGACTCGTCAAAAGGTTCATGGATACGCTCATATCTCTCATAGCGCTCATCATCACGAGCCCGATACTGCTCGCTGCCGCCATATGCATCAAAAAGCAGGACGGGGGAAGCGTGTTCTTCAGGCAGAGGCGCGCGACGGTGCACGGCCGCGTGTTTGAGATCATCAAATTCCGTACGATGAAGGAAAATGTCGAGAACTTTTCCTCGACGGAGGGAGACGACCGTATCACCAAGGTCGGCAGGGTCCTCAGAAAATACAGGATCGACGAGCTTCCGCAGTTCGTTAACATACTGCGCGGGGACATGAGCCTCGTCGGGCCCCGCCCGGAGATGCTTGAAAACGTCGCCGATTACGAAAAAGAACTTCCGGAGTTCCGCTACAGGCTCCGCATGAAGGCCGGGCTTACGGGATATGCGCAGATATACGGAAAGTACAATACCACATCGAGGGACAAGCTCATGCTCGACCTGATGTACATAGAGAACTACAGCCTTATCAGGGATCTCCAGCTCCTGTTCCAGACGGTGCTCGTCCTTTTTAAGGCCGAGGACAGCACGGAGGCTTTTAAGGCTTCCGAAGATCGGGGGAGCGGTGATGGAAAACAGGAAGCCTGAGATATCGGTGATCACGGTCACGCTCAATTCCGCTGAAACCCTTGCGGATACCATGCGTTCGGTTCTGTCACAGACATATCTTCCGGCCGAATACATAGTGATCGACGGATGCTCATCGGACGGCACGATCGGTCTTGTTGAGGAATACCGGGATAAGTTTGAGGATAAAGGGATAAGGCTCATCCTTGTCAGCGAACCTGACAATGGAATATATGATGCGATGAACAAGGGCGCGGCCATCTCTTCGGGAGATGTTGTCGGGATCATAAACAGTGACGACTACTATGAAGACTGTGCTCTTGAGACCGTAGCGGATGCATATGAGCGGGAGGGTTTCGGGCTGTTTTATGCCGATGTGCGGATGATACAGCCTTCGGGCAGAAGCTTCATAAAGCATGCGAGGAACCGTTCTTATGCAACGAGCCGCGACTGGAACCATCCGACTACTTTCATCGCAAGAAGCCTTTATGATAAATACAAATACAGGACGGATTCCATACACGACGATTACGACCTTATCCTTCGGCTGAAGCGGGACAAAGTCAAGACGGTCATCCGGAACAAGGTGCTCGCCAATTTCAGGATGAGGGGCGTAAGCCACAGAAGATCCCTTGGTGCGGCGGCATCAAGTGTCAGGGATAAATACCGGATATACAGAAGATGCGGATACAGCCGCTTCTATCTGTTTGAGTGCGTGCTTGTTGAGGCCGGGAAACTCTTGATCGGATAGATGAAGACACTTACATTTTATTCCAACTATTTCAATCATCATCAGAAAGCCCTTTGCGATGCGTTTTATGCCCGTCTCGGGGAGGGCTTTACTTTTGTTGAGACGATGCCTATAGAGGACTTCCGCGCAGGAATGGGATGGGGAGAAGACTGCCCGTCATATGTGCTGAAGACGTATGAGAGTCCCGAGAACGAAGAGAGGGCAAGGCAGCTTGGCACGGCCTCCGACCTGGTCATAATGGGCACTGCGCCGGAATACTATATCGAGCCGAGGCTCAGCATCGGAAAGATCGTGTTCAGGTATTCGGAAAGGCCGCTCAAGGAAGGCTTTATAAAGTTTTTCATACCCAGGCTTACAAAAAAATATATCCATCTTCATGTCAGGAACAGGAAAAAGAACATATACATACTCGGGGCGAGCGCGTTTACATCCGCGGATTTTAAGAAGATGTTCGGAAGCTATCCCGGAAAGTGCTATAAGTTCGCATATTTCCCCAGGCACATTTCATACGATCCCGATGAGCTCATGAAACGTAAGCTTGAGAGCTCACGTTCTGCAGGCGCGGTCACGATACTCTGGGAAGGCAGGATGATCAGGCTTAAGCGTGCCGACCTTCTGATAAAGGCCGCGGCGGAGCTTGACCGTAAGGGATATGATTTCAGGCTGAGGCTTGTCGGTGACGGGGACCAGAAGGAGAAGCTTGCCGCACTTTGCGAAAAGCTGGGGCTTTTAGATAAAGTCACTTTTGAGGGATTTTTAAAGCCCGATGAGGCGAGGGAGCGCATGGCGGATGCCGAGATATATGTCATGACCAGCAATTTCCTTGAAGGCTGGGGTTCGGTCATATATGAGGCCGAAAATGCCGGATGTGCGGTCGTCGCAAGTCATGCATGCGGCGCCACGCCGTGGCTCGTGCGCCATGATATCACGGGCCTCGTATTTCGGTCCGGCAGCGTAAGGAGCCTTGCCGACAAGCTGGAGAGGCTCATAAGGAGTGAAGAACTCAGGCAGAGGCTCGGAAGGGGCGCATATGAACAGATGAGAAGCATGTGGAATCCGGAAACGGCCGCAGACAGGGTCATCGGATTATATAACGCCCTTGAAGCCGGAGAGGGCACTCCGTACGAAGACGGCCCGTGCTCTTTGGCTGAGACGGTAAAGAACAATTGGTTTTACGATAAAGACTGATGAAAGAAACCGCAGCGAAAATCTTATATCTCATGGAATATCCCATAGATCTTCCGGGAGGAGCGCAGGAGTCAACAAAGACTCTGTGCACGGGGCTTGCCGCTTCGGGCGAATTTGCACCCGTGGTCGCATGTCCGGATCTTCTGGCATCTTCCCCCGGGGATTATCCGTTTGAGATCGTGACGTATCATTCGGATGAGAACCGTGAGCTTTCAAAGGCCAGAAGGCTTGCCAACTTCTTCTCTAGGATAGGGAGCTTTTACAGGATAATTAAACATGTAAAGCCGGATATAATACACGTTTCCATGTCGGAATCGCTGATAACGTTCGGATTCCTGCGCGTTCCCGGATTCTTTTCGGATATCCCTTTCGTGTATACCGACAGGGGACTTTGCACCGGTTACAGAAAGCATTCCCTTGCCTGCATAAAGGCTGCGGCAAAACGGGCAGAGAGGTTTATCGTTACCACGGGTTATAACGGCGGGCTTTGGGCGCGAAAGATCGATGCTCCCATAACCGTGATACCGAATACGATCAGCGGTGCATTTTCCGAATTCGATCACGAGGGACGAGCTGCCGCAAGAGCTGAATACGGGATAGAAGATGACGAGATCGTGATCGGATTTGCCGGAAGGATCTCGGAGGAAAAAGACTGGCCGCACGTGCCGGACGTTGTTGAGGCTGCAAAAAAGAGCGGTGTGCGCCTTAAGGCCGCGGTCGTCATGTCCCTTTATGAGGAAAGGGATGAGGCGATATCGGAAAGTGTCAGGGACAGGATCGCATCGCTTATAGGCAGCGAAAACCTCATATACATGCAGGACCTTGACCAGAAGGGCATGTCCCGTTTCTACTATCTTGTTGATATATTCATAATGACCAGCTGCTTTGAATCATTCGGGAAAGCCGCTGTTGAGGCGATGAGCCGAAAGTGCGCGATCCTGTCGACTGCCGTCGGAGGGCTGCCGGAGGTCATCGGAAACCCTGAGGACCTTTACGACATGAACGGACTCGGAAAAGTGACGGAGCGCATCAGGCAGCTTGCGGACGATCCTGAACTTTTGTCAGCCGAAAGGGAAATGTTCTACAGAAGGTACAGGGACAATTATACCGCGGACAAAAACATTGAAAGCCACGCAAAAGTCTACAGGGAGCTGCTTTCGGGGAGAAGATGATGGGTCGGAAAAACACGGAAAACAAAACTACACTGGCCAGCTTCCTCGAGTTCTTCTACGGGAACTTTGTCGTTCTGCTCTTAGGCTTTGTAACGCTTCCGCTGATGACAAGGCTTCTGCCTACGGATGAGTACGGAAGGTCATCGCTTTTCCTGTCTGCGGTTTCCATCATTTACATATTTGCGATACTCGGACTTGACCAGTCATACATCAGGTACTATTACCGCGAAAATGTTGACCCGAGGGCGCTTTTCTGGCAGTGCCTGCGGCCTCCGCTCGTCATCATAGCCATATTGACTGCGGTATATTTTTTTGCCGCGGATCGTTTCAACATCCTTCTGTTTGAGCGGACCGGGACAGACATAACACTCTTGGTCATCGGATATACGCTCGCATCCGTATTCGAGCGTTTTCTGTTTCTGAACATAAGGATGCAGCAGAGGGGAAAGCTGTATTCCAACCTTAACATAGTCTCAAAGGTCCTGAACATCCTGTTCATTGTCATTTTTGTCAGGCTAATAGGACCGGATTTTCGTGTCGGGCTTTATTCGCAGACACTGCCGCTCATAATCGTGACGGTATTTCTGCTCGCCTTCTTTATCGCGGGGGGACGGGGGTATTCAAAAGGCATACACGACCTTACGTCAAAAGAGCTTCTCACATACGGCATTCCCTTCATCCCGATGCTTCTCATGGAATGGCTGCTCACATCCATGGACAAGTGGTCTATACGTTTCCTGAATGATTTTTCCGAGACGGGTGTATACTCTTCGGCAATGCAGATCATGACGATCCTGCTGACGTTCAAGATCACGTACGTGGCATTCTGGTCACCGATAGCGATGAAGAAGTTTGAGCAGGAGGATGGGGAGGCTGCACGTGCGTTTTTTGCGGATATGTTCCAGAAAGTGCAGTTCCTGTGCATGCTCGCGGCATTCGGCATTACGGCCTTCCGCAGCGTGATCGTGCTGATACTCGGCGAAGACTACAGGGCGGCATCACATATCATACCATTCCTGTCGCTCATGCCGGTGCTGTCGATACTGTTCGAGATGACGGGGCAGGGCATCAAGTTCATGAAAAAGACCGTTTATTTCAACTATGCCAGTGCCTGCGCGATCGTGGTCAATCTTGCCGGGAACCTTCTGCTCGTCCCGCGTTTTAAAGGTGTAGGGGCTGCCTTTGCAACGGCAGTCACATATATCGTCTATTTCGCGATCGGAACAAATTTTGCGGGAAAGTGCTATCCGGTAAAATACGGTTACAGAAATTTCATCATATCCCTGGCCGCATACATCCTGTACGCACTGTATGCCACCATCGGGCATACGGAATGGATAAATATCGCCGCCGGTGTTATACTTATCACCGTGCTGGTGATCCTTAACAGAAAAGTCGCGGCCGCCCTGTGGGGATACGGCGTTTCGCTTATAAAAGATTTCCGGAAGGATAAACGGAGGGACGGACAATGAGCCTTTATGAGGATATAAAGTGTGGCAGGGAAAAGATAGCGCTTGTCGGACTCGGATATGTCGGGATGCCGATAGCCGTTGCTTTTGCAAAGAAAGCAAAGGTAGTCGGATTCGACCTTAACAAAGATAAGATCGAGGCATACAGATCCGGGAAGGATGCTACAAAGGAGGTCGGCGATGAGGCGATCGCCAAAACGACTGTAGAGTTCACTTCCGATCCCTCGGACTTAAAGAGAGCGAAGTTCCATATAGTTGCGGTGCCGACGCCCATAAACCAGGACAAGACACCGGACCTTTATCCGGTTGAATCCGCGAGCGAGATACTGGGAAAGAACCTGACAAAGGGATCGATAGTCGTATATGAATCGACGGTGTATCCGGGTGTCACGGAAGACATATGCGTTCCGATACTCGAGAGGGAGTCGGGACTTAAGTGCGGGACCGATTTTAAGGTCGGCTATTCACCGGAGCGCATTAACCCGGGTGATAAGGTACACCGCCTTGAGAACATCAAAAAGATAGTATCGGGAATGGATGCCGAAACACTTGAGGAGGTTGCGAAGGTGTATGAGCTCGTCATCGAAGCGGGCGTTCACAGGGCAAGTTCCATTAAGGTCGCAGAGGCCGCAAAGGTTGTCGAGAATTCCCAGAGGGACATAAACATCGCATTCATAAACGAGCTTGCGATGGCTTTTGACAAGATGGGCATCGATACCAATGAGGTGATAGATGCGATGAACACAAAGTGGAATGCGCTCGGGTTCAGGCCGGGACTCGTCGGAGGCCACTGCATAGGAGTTGACCCGTACTACTTTGTCTATGAGGCTGAGCGGCTCGGATACCATTCGAGGATAATATCCGCGGGACGCCAGATAAACGATGACATGCCCGCATACGTCGGCGAGCAGATCGTCAAGCAGCTCGTTCTTGCGGGCAAACGGGTAAGGGATGCGAAGATCGTGTTCTTCGGTGCGACTTTCAAGGAGAACTGTCCGGATGTGCGCAATTCGAAGATAATGGAAATACTCACCCACCTTGAGCAGTATGAGATGAAACCGGTCCTTGCCGATGCCTGGGCGGATCCGGAGGAGGTTAAGCGTTCGTACGGATATGAGCTTTCCTCTGAGGAGGATGCGCATGACGCCGACTGCATAGTCCTTGCGGTCGCCCATGAGGAATACAGGCAGAGAACTTTGGAGCAGTGGGATTCGTTCTTTAAGGAAAGTCCCGCCGGTGAGAAAGTCATCATAGACATAAAGGGCATACTTGACAATGAGACCGTTACCAAAGCGGGGTACAGATATTGGCGCTTATAATTAATGCCGATGATTTCGGGCTTAATGAAAATGTGAACTCTGCGATAGCCGAGGCGTTTGCGAAAGGTCTTATAGACAGGACCACGCTGATGGCAAACATGCCCTCGGCAGCATCTGCCATGCAGCTTGCCGCATCCGAAGGATTCTCAGATAAGGTCGGGCTTCACATAAACCTTACTTCGGGAAGGCCGCTTACCGAAAAGATCGCATGCGACCCGGTGATGTGCCGCGGCGGTGAGTTCACTGCCGAATTTGCAAGAAATATAAAGACACGTTTTTTTCTTCCGCGCCGGACATGCGAGGCAGTGGAAGGAGAACTGAGGGCGCAGCTTGATGCATACCGTGAACTTGGCGGAACGCTCTGGCATATTGATTCACATCATCATGTACACACCGATCCCTCAATATGGCTCATACTGAAAAAGGTGCTGAAGGATTACCCCGTAACATCGGTAAGGCTCGGGCGCAACATGTACCGGGGCGGCAATCCTCTAATGCACATTTACAAGTCTGTTCTCAACCGCTCGATAAGAAGATTCTGCAGAACCCGTCCCGATCTGTTCGGCTCGGCATCCGACCATGAGTCTTACTTTGCCGGAAGGGATACGGCCCGGGATTATGAGATAGAAGTGATGGTACATCCCGTGTATGACGGCGAAAAAAAACTGGCGGATGATACCGCCAGTTTACGTGAACTTAAAAGATTATGATCTGTTCAGAACTCCCTGGAGCTCTCCGACATTGATCGTCTCCATGAAGTATTCGGGGTTGCCGGTGTAATCCCAGTTCTTTCTGAGGGTTGCCCAGTCGGCGGCTGAGAATGAACCTACGGCACCTGTCTTATCCTGGAAGGTTACATTTCCGAACATGTCTTTTGAAATATGTCCGTGAAGCTTTCTTTCGGCTTCTTCCTTTTTCTTTCTCTCTTCGTCAGACATACCGCCGCTGACTTTTTCAAGATCGTCGTTCTGAAGTATTTTTTCGTTATCCATTCAGTGATCCTCCTTAATCGTGAACACCGGACGAAGGTTATGGTCCAATGCAGATGTCACATGGCTTTTCATGCTTCCGACAAAATATATTATGCGTTAAATCTGCGGCGATTACAACACTAAAATTACAGAGCGCAAAATATGTGACCGAAGCAAAAGTTATGTAAACAAAAAAGTCCCCGAAAGGTTGTTTTTCGGGGGCGTTTATGGTATGATTTTTGATGATTGTGCGGACCTATGGTTTTGCAGCATCCGCACCCGAATAACCCGGAAGGACTAAGGCAGATGAAAACGTATCTTGTGACCGGAGGAGCCGGTTTTATAGGATCCAACTTTATCCGGTATATATTTGAAAAACATGGGGATGATGCCAAGGTGATCAACGTCGATTCCCTGACGTATGCCGGAAACCTCGAAAACCTCGCAGACTTTAAGGATGATCCGAGGTATATGTTCGTAAAGGCAGATATATGCGATGCCGATGCCATCGGAAAAGTGTTTTCCGAAAATGATGTTGACTATGTCGTCCATTTTGCGGCGGAGTCGCATGTTGACAGGAGCATACGCGATCCCGAGGTGTTCGCGAGGACAAACGTGCTCGGCACCCTGAACATGCTGAACTGTGCAAAAGCCGCATGGGCCGTTTCCGACGGCTTTAAGGAAGGGAAGAGGTTCCTTCACGTTTCGACGGATGAAGTATACGGTTCCCTGACCGAGGAGGGCACATATTTTTACGAGACCACGCCGTACGATCCGCACAGCCCGTATTCGGCGAGCAAAGCCTCGTCGGACTTCATGGTGAAGGCGTATGTGGACACATATCATTTCCCTGCCCTCATCACGAACTGCAGCAACAACTACGGACCTTATCAGTTCCCGGAGAAGCTGATACCTCTCATCATAAACAACGTTCTGTCCGGAAAGAAGCTCCCGGTCTACGGTGACGGCAAAAATGTCCGTGACTGGCTGTATGTCATGGATCACGCCAAGGCCATAGACATGGTCATCGAAAAGGGACGCATCGGTGAAAAATACAATGTGGGCGGACATAACGAGAAGCAGAACATAGAGATCGTAAAGCTCATAATAGATACGATAAAGGAAATGCTCCCTGCCGACGATCCGAGGCAGCAGCATATAAACTATGATCTCATCACCTATGTCGAGGACCGGAAGGGGCATGACAGAAGGTATGCGATAGCGCCCGACAAGATCAGGGCCGAGATCGGGTGGGAGCCCGAGACGATGTTTGCCGAAGGCATTAAGAAGACGATACGTTGGTATTTTGACAATACCGAATGGATGGAGCATGTTACCAGCGGTGACTATCAGAAATATTACGAGGAAATGTACAGATGAAAGGAATAATCCTTGCAGGAGGATCCGGAACAAGGCTTTATCCTCTGACGAAGGCCATGTCCAAGCAGATGATGCCCGTATATGACAAGCCGATGATATATTATCCGCTGTCGATACTCATGCTGGCAGACATAAGGGACATACTCATAATATCAACGCCACGCGATCTTCCGACTTACAGGGAGCTCTTCGGGGACGGCAGCCAGCTTGGCCTCAATATGTCATATGCCGTTCAGGAAAGCCCGAGAGGACTGGCCGATGCGTTCATCATCGGAGAGGAGTTCATCGGGGATGACAGGGTTGCCCTGATACTCGGTGACAATATTTTCTACGGACAGAGTTTTTCGAGCGTGCTGCGCCGTGCGGCGGCAAGGGAAAGCGGTGCCACGATATTCGGCTATTACGTCAGGGACCCCAAAGAATACGGGGTCGTCGAGTTTGATGAGAACGGGAAGGCCATATCCATAGAGGAGAAGCCTGAGGTGCCGAAGTCCAATTATGCGGTCCCCGGACTGTATTTTTACGATAATGATGTCGTCGCTATCGCAAAGGCCGTCAAGCCTTCCGCAAGAGGCGAGATTGAGATCACATCGGTCAACAATGCCTACCTTGAGCGCGGAGATCTTTATGTCGAGACGCTCGGGCGAGGATTTGCCTGGCTTGATACCGGAAACCATGACATGCTGCTTGACGCGGCGGATTTCATAAGGACCGTACAGAAGCGCCAGGGAATGTATATATCATGCATAGAGGAGATCGCATTCAGAAGAGGATTCATTGACAGCAGCCAGCTCAAAAAGCTGGCGGAGCCGCTCCTTAAAACAGATTACGGAAAGTATCTGGTGGATGTGGCGAACGGTCTGTAGACATGATGCCGGAGGGGGGATCCGGCAGTCAGGGTTTTTAGTGATAAGGGGTACGGAATGAAAAAAAACAGGTATGACGGCAGGGGAGCCGAAAAGAACACAAGCATCGACTGGGTGGAATTTTCCGAGAAGATGAACTCGGACGACCGGGACACGGGCTATAAGAGCCCTGCTGACAGAAATGAACCCGGATCGTCGGACATAGTAAATGAGACGATCTCCCAGATCGTTTCGGAGGAATATCTCAAAGTCGACACATCAGATCTTGAAGGCGTAAGGGATGCGGTGGATGCTTTCTACGCATATGACAGGCCTAAAGTAAAAAAGAAAAAGAAAAAACCCGAAGAGAAAGTCATAATCAGATCCGACGAGCTTAAAGCCGGGGGTGCTTCTTCGGACAAAGCCGCTCATCCGGCAAAACGCAGATCTTCGGCTGAGAGCAAAGCCCCTTCTAAAGGCACTGCCGCAGCCGCATCCGGACGCAGGACGGCCCATTTGGGCAGAAAGAAAAAACATGCCGGCCCTGCACCTGCGAGCGAGTCCTTCAGACATGCAAAAGGTCTGGAAAAATACAGGAAGCTCGGCATTCTCCCGACCAAAAAGGACGGTCCTTCCGAATTCAGAAAAGAATCAGCGAAATGGAGATATGATGATGTCCCGAAGGCTGAGGTTAATGATGATGTGACCGCTGCCGCGGACGCGGACGAGGAAAGCTTTGCCGACAGGCTGAAAAAGTTTACACCCGTCCAGTGGGGTTCTGTTGCAATGGCGGCAGTCATACTCATAACATCCGT
>JAILRP010000048.1 GCA_024698075.1 Lachnospiraceae bacterium | reverse complement strand
GACAATGCTCAGAAAGGGGGATGAAGATGTTTAGAAGAAATAAGATATACAGCATTAATAAAAAAGCGGCAAACGAAGCACTTCAGAATGTCTTTGCCGCCTGTGAGCAGAAGCCGAACACACAGTCGCTCGATGCTCTCTTGTTTAAAAATATCGCAAACACGACGCTTGTAAAGACAGGAAAGTGGCTTTCGATAACACTGCTCCTGTTAGTGCTATTCTGCCCGATAGTATTTTACATGGAAGGGAAAAAGGCAGAAAGCACACCTCACAAGACGGACATTTCAGTTGTCTCACATTATCTTGACGAAGAGACCGAAAGCTTTGTCATGACGGTTGAAGGCAGCGACATATACTATGACGGCATTTATGCCAAGAAAGAAGACGGGACGGTCATTTATCCGACCGAAACAGACGGGAGCGGCACCGTAAAGTTTCATTTTGCGGGCGGGACCCTGAATATTTATATTCCCGATACGGAGGGTGGAGTTGTTCAGGCGGTTTTGTCAAAATAAAAGCATATTGACGGCATGCCTGCTGGCGGCGGCACTGACATTACAGGCCTGCGGTAATGAACCCGAGGAGACCGTTGTAGAGATTACCAAGATAGCATCCCAACAGAACAGGAGCAACGAGCCTAAGTGCCTTACACCGCTGCCGGGAGGAGAGAATGTGCTCGGGGGAGATGAGCTTACGGTTGATGCGACGAACAGCGACGAAGGCTATCTGTATGTCAAGAGCACAGGGGAAAATGATGACATCAAGATCCAGATCTCCTGTGATGACAGTGTGACCTATACGTACATCATTCCGAAAGGCGATTCGGTGATTCCGCTTTCGCTCGGTGACGGAACGTATTCGATAGTAGCCTACGAGGGAGTGGGCGAAGAAGGGATGTACGCGACAAAGTTTGCCGAGGATATGCACATTACGATGCCGGATCCTTATCTTCCGTTTCTTTACCCGAACCTCTACGTGAAGTTTGATATCAAATCCGATGTCGTAGCGCTCGGCAAGGAACTGGCGGCGGGAAAAGGATCTGACATTGAAGTTGTCGCGGCCGTATACGATTATGTAGTCAAGAACATAACATACGATCACGAAAGAGCCGCGACGGTCAAGCCCGATTATGTCCCGAACGTAGATGACGTTCTGAAGAAGAAGGAAGGCATATGCTTTGACTATGCCGCGCTGATGGCAGCCATGCTGCGCAGCCAGAGGATACCGACGAAGCTCGAGTTCGGATATGCGGGAGATGCATATCATGCATGGATAACCTCATATATAGAAGATGAGGGATGGATAAACGGGATCATAGAATTCGACGGCGTAGACTGGACGCTGATGGATCCGACTTTTGCGGCGAACGCCGGAACAAAAAAGATCAAAAGCTTTATAGGTGACGGAAGCAACTACACCACAAAATATACGTATTAAAATGGCCGAGGGTCATTTTCACTGACTGCAGAAGGGAGTCATTCAATGAACATCAAGAACGGCAAGAGCAAAAAGAAGCTTCTCAACAATCAGGAACTGTCAATGTTCTGTGATCAGATCGCCATGATATTGAATGCCGGAATATCAGCGATGGAAGGCATTTCAATCATGCTTGATGATGCCACAACGGAAGAGGGGCGCGAGATACTTCAGGTCATTCTCGACAAGTGCAATGAGGGTGATACTTTCCACCATTCCGTAGAAGCATCGGGAGTATTTCCGAAATATGCCCTTGATATGATCGAGATCGGCGAACAGTCCGGTAAGCTTGAGGAGGTAATGAGGGCTTTGGCGTTTCATTATAACCGCGAGGAAAACGTGGCAAGGGGGATCAAGAGCGCGGTCACATATCCCATGCTCATAGTCGGCATGATGCTGATAGTCATCCTTGTTCTCGTGGTAAAAGTCCTTCCGATCTTCAATGAAGTATTCAGGCAGCTCGGTACCGAGATGACCGGATTTTCCAAGGGGATGCTTGACTTCGGAAGCGTGGTTAGCAAATATGCGCTCGTCATCGTTATAGTCACCGCCGTCATTATCGTCGGAGCACTCATCCTGACCAAGACGGGAACGGGAAAGGCAAAGCTTCGCGGATTCCTGTCAAAGTTCTTTGCGACAAGAGGTCTGTATGACAAGATAGCCGCAGGAAGGTTCGCATCTGGAATGGCTCTTACGATGAGCGCGGGACTTGATACCGATGAAAGCCTTACCATGGTAACGAATCTTGTAGACAACAGCGACATGACCGAAAAGATCAACAAGAGCAAGACTCTCATGACCGAGGGCGCTTCGTTTGGGGAGGCGCTCAGCAATGCGGGAATATTCTCCAACATGTATTCAAGGATGATCTCAGTCGGGTTCAGGACGGGATCGGTGGACAAGGTGCTCGAGAAGATAGCGGTCGGATACGACGAGGAAGTGGATGAGAAGATAACCAACCTCATATCTGTGCTCGAGCCTACGCTCGTGATCATACTCTCGGTCGTTGTATGCCTCATTCTTTTATCGGTGATGTTGCCTCTCATGGGAGTAATGGGTAGTATCGGATGAACAGATTTAACAGACCAACACTTCGGAAGAGAATATCGGAATCCGTGAACTTTTCGGTCCTCTTTTTTGTTGCGGTGATAATAGCGTTCCTTTTAGGGATATCTTTTATCTCATCGACATCAGCCAAGGATCAGAAGCAGGTCCTCACCGATGCCGTCAACAGGGACATCGTGCACTGCTACGCCATCGAGGGATATTATCCTCCGAGCCTTAAATATATCGAGAACCATTACGGGCTCACATATGACAAGTCCAGGTATTTAGTGGATTATGTACCGTTGGGCGATAACATCATGCCATCAGTTACCATTGTGGAGATACACAGGAAATGAATTTTGCCAAGAGAAACAAATCGATAGTTGATTTTCTTTTCATATTGGCACTGTTTGGCGCATTTGCCATAACAGCCCTGTTTGTCGTGCTCTTCGGCGCAAGGATATACAGAAGCACCGTATCGAACATGAGCACGAATTACGAAAAGAGGACGGCGCTTTCATATGTGACCGAAAAGCTTCGCTCCCATGACCATTCCGGTGGCGTGGATGTAGCTTCCGATGGTGCCGGCAATTCCGTGCTTGAACTGTATCAGGAATACAGCGGAAAGAAGTACGTAACATACCTTTTTGTGGCTGACGGATACCTCAAGGAGTTTACGGCAGAGGAATCCTATGATTTTAATTATGGTGCGGGAACCGAGATACTTGAGGTAAGTGATTTTTCCGTGGAGAAGGAAAGCGATTCCCTGTATCATTTCGTCGTGAAGGATGCAAACGGGGAGAAGACGGAGTTCTTTGTGACGATGTACAGCGGAACGGACGGTGATGAAGATGGTCAATAAGTATCTGAAATCAAAAACATCACTGTTCCTTATGGAACTCATAATAACGATACTTCTTTTTGCCGCCTGCGGCGCTGTGTGCGTACGCCTGTTCGTCACGTCATATGTGATGTCGAAGGACACGGTCGAGCTCAATGAATCGGTTTCGATCGCACAGGGCTTTGCCGAGGTCATGCGCGGAACAGACGGAGACATAGATTCCGTGATAGCACACTATCCCAATGCGGTCCGTGGAGGGGAAGGATTTTTCGAGGTGTTCTACAATGATGACTTCGAAGTTTGCGGCTATGAGGAGGCATCATATGTCGGAGACGTCACCATGACACCGAACGGAGCCATTCAGAACATGGAGATCCGCATAGTAAGGCTCAGCGACTATAAGGATATTTATACGCTCAACGTCACAAAATACATGAACAGGACGAAGGGATGATCGATGGATAAGAAACATTCCGGAGGGATCAATATCGGAACAAGTTCCATACTGGTGACATTCGTGCTCTTGGCACTCGTGACTTTTGCCGCCCTTTCGTATATGTCGGCACGGTCGGACTATGTTCTTTCGAAAGAAGCCGCCGACAGGACGGCAAGCTATTATGATGCCAACAGGATGGCGGAGATATATCTTGCGAACATTGAGGCCCTGCTTTCCAAGCATGCGAGCTCATGCTCGGACAGGAAGGAATTTCTTGACGGCATAGAGAAAGTGTTTGCGGACAACGAGAAGATAGAAGTCGCCGAAGAAGAAGGCGGGGAAAAGAGCCTGTCCTATTCTATAGCGGTGACGAGCGGGCAGAACCTTAACGTCAAGCTTTTGGTTCATTATCCCGACATCAGTGATGACAGTCTGTTCAAGGTGGACAGATGGAAGACCGAAGTTAACAGGCAGTGGCTCGAGAGCGTCAAGGAAGGCGAAGAGGGCGAGTCCGGGACAAAGCTTCTGTTCTGATACGGAACGGCGGCCGTAATTTATTACGAGGTGAATGAAATGGCAGTAGAAGAAACCTTAGCAAAGATCACAGGGGACGGAGCATCGGATATATTTATCGTAGCGGGACTTCCGCTCTCTTATAAGAAGAAGGGCGTGTTCGTTGAGGAGAGCAGCGAAAAGCTCATGCCTGCCGACACGGCGGTGCTTATCACCGAGATATACGAGCTTGCCGGCGGGAGGGATATGTCGCGCCTCCAGAAGTCCGGTGATGACGATTTTTCGTTCGCGATAAAGGGCGTGGCACGTTTCCGTATCAATGCATACAAGCAGAGGGGTTCGCTCTCGGCAGTCATCCGTGTCATCACGTTCAAGATCCCGGATCCCAAAGAGCGCCATATTCCGGACAACATCATAGAATTTGCCGACAGGAAGAAGGGAATGGTCCTCATAACAGGCCCCGCCGGAAGCGGAAAATCGACCACACTTGCGTGCATGATCGACCATATTAATTCGACGCGCCATTCACACATAATAACGCTTGAGGATCCTCTCGAGTATCTTCATATGCATAAGATGAGCATAGTCAGCCAGCGTGAGGTGGTCACGGATACCGACAGCTATCTTACCGCACTGCGCGCATCGCTCCGCCAGAGCCCTGATGTCATACTGCTCGGCGAGATGAGGGACTACGAGACCATGAATGTTGCGATGACTGCGGCAGAGACCGGACACCTGATCCTGTCGACGCTCCACACTATCGGTGCGTCCAACACGATAGACCGTATTATAGATGCATTCCCGCCCAATCAGCAGCACCAGATCGCCCTCCAGCTTTCGATGGTGCTTCAGGCGGTCGTATCCCAGCAGCTCGTTCCGTCAACGGACGGAGGCCTGGTGCCCGCGTTCGAGATCATGACGCTCACGCCCGCGATCAGGAACATGATAAGGGAATCAAAGGTGCATCAGATAGACGGAATGATATATGCGTCTGCGGCGGATGATATGATCGCCATGGACACCAGTCTGCTCAATCTATATAAGGAAGGAAAGATCACGGACAAGACTGCGCTGACGTATGCAACCAATCAGGAACTGCTTCAGAAGAAGATCAGCCTTGTAAATAAGTGATCTTTGGCGGTTAATTTGCGTTAAAATCGCGGATCTATGTTAAAAATCCGCGGCAGTATTCCGAAAATCCGCGAAAATCCTTGACATCCCCGGGATCATTACTTATAATCTTGTAGCGTGCACGAAAAAAGTGCTTTTTTTCGTGTGCAATTTGTTGACAGGGGAGACCGCGAAGCCGATTTAAATTGGCGAGCGACCTAATTTCAAATACTACAGAAGGAGGTGAAAAGAATGCCAACATTTAACCAGTTAGTCAGAAAGGGTAGAGAAACTTCCGCAAAGAAGTCTACTGCACCTGCTCTCGGCAAGGGTTTCAATTCTCTTCATAAGAAGGCGATTGACACATCTTCACCGCAGAAGCGTGGCGTGTGCACGGCTGTTAAGACAGCCACCCCCAAAAAGCCTACCTCGGCTTTTCGTAAGATCGCCAGGGTGCGTCTTTCAAACGGGATAGCAGTAACGAGCTACATTCCCGGTGAAGGCCACAATCTTCAGGAGCACAGCGTTGTTCTTGTAAGAGGCGGAAGAGTAAAGGACTTACCCGGAACAAGGTATCATGTGATCCGTGGTACGCTCGATACGGCGGGTGTTGCAAACAGAAACCAGGCCCGTTCGAAGTATGGCGCAAAGCGTCCTAAGAAGTAAGGCAGCTGTCACAGGAAATGAGTTGAGTGTTGGAATTTTTCACCAGCGCGTACACAAAGTTTCCAGAGTTCCTTATTCTTTGTGAGTACCTAAGATCTAACATCAAATGCAGACAGATGCATGTCTGCACCGCGAACCGCGATCGACGAAGCCGATCAGCCGGTTAGCGACATTTATGGTTAAGGAGGGAAGAATCGTGCCACGTAAAGGACATATTCAAAAGAGAGACGTACTGGCCGATCCCATATACAACAGCAAGGTCGTCACAAAGCTGATCAATAATATCATGCTTGACGGCAAGAAGGGCGTAGCCCAGAAGATCGTATATGGAGCATTTGAGTCAGTCGAGGAGAAGGTTGGAAAGCCTGCTCTTGAAGTATTCGAAGAGGCGATGAATAATATCATGCCTGCTCTCGAAGTAAAAGCAAGACGTATCGGTGGTGCAACCTATCAGGTTCCCATTGAAGTACGCCCCGAACGCCGTCAGGCGCTCGCTCTCCGCTGGATGACCATGTTTTCACGTAAGAGAGGCGAGAAGACAATGGAGGAGCGTCTTGCGGGAGAGATAATGGATGCGGCAAACAATACAGGTGCATCCGTTAAGAGAAAAGAAGATATGCACAAAATGGCAGAAGCAAACAGAGCTTTTGCTCATTACAGGTTCTAGTAGGAGGAAAACATCTTGGCTGGAAGAGAATATCCGTTGGAGAGGACCAGGAATATCGGTATTATGGCCCATATCGATGCGGGTAAGACCACAACGACAGAGCGTATACTGTATTACACCGGTATCAATCATAAGATAGGTGAGACTCATGACGGCACTGCTACCATGGACTGGATGGAGCAGGAGCAGGAAAGAGGTATCACGATCACTTCTGCAGCTACGACATGCCACTGGACTCTGCAGGATCACTGCAAGCCTAAGGCCGGTGCACTTGAGCATCGTATCAATATAATCGATACTCCGGGACACGTTGATTTTACGGTCGAGGTTGAGAGATCTCTTCGCGTACTTGACGGAGCTGTAGGTGTGTTCTGTGCAAAGGGTGGTGTTGAGCCCCAGTCTGAGAATGTATGGCGTCAGGCGGATACATATAATGTTCCCCGTATGGCTTTCATCAACAAAATGGACATTCTCGGCGCGGACTTTTATGCTGCCGTTGATCAGATAAGAAACCGTTTGGGAAAGAATGCCATAGTCATCCAGCTGCCTATAGGAAAAGAAGATTCCTTTAAAGGGATCATCGATCTTTTTGAAATGCAGGCATATATCTACAATGATGACAAAGGCGAGGATATTTCGATAGTCGACATTCCCGAGGATATGATGGATGAAGCCCAGATGTATCACGAAGAGCTGCTCGAAAAGTGTGCTGAGCTTGATGATGATACTATGATGGCCTATCTTGAAGATCCTGAGGGAGTAAGCGTTGATGATCTGAAGAAAGCCCTTCGTAAAGGTACGTGTGAATGCACGGCCGTTCCGGTATGCTGCGGTACAGCTTACAGGAACAAGGGCGTTCAGAAGCTCCTTGATGCAGTCATCGAATATATGCCGTCACCGCTTGACATCCCGGCTATAAAGGGTGTTGACCTTGAGGGAAATGAGACAGAGAGGCATTCATCGGATGAAGAGCCGTTCTCTGCCCTTGCTTTCAAGATCATGTCAGATCCTTTTGTCGGAAAGCTGGCATTCTTCAGAGTTTATTCGGGCACAATGAATTCAGGTTCATATGTGCTTAATGCAACAAAAAATAAAAAAGAGCGTGTCGGACGTATACTGCAGATGCACGCCAATAAGAGAGAAGAGCTTGAAAAGGTATATTCGGGCGATATCGCCGCAGCCGTAGGCTTTAAGCTTACGACAACGGGTGACACGATCTGTGATGAAAATCATCCTGTCATCCTTGAATCGATGGAGTTCCCGGAGCCGGTCATCGAGCTCGCTATCGAGCCCAAGACAAAAGCAGGTCAGGGAAAGCTCGGCGAATCGCTTGCAAAGCTTGCTGAAGAAGATCCCACATTCCGTGCACATACCGATCCGGAAACGGGTCAGACTATCATTGCCGGAATGGGTGAGCTCCATCTGGAGATCATCGTTGACAGGCTTCTTCGTGAGTTCAAGGTTGAAGCTAATGTCGGTGCACCCCAGGTTGCATACAAGGAAGCCATCACAAAGGCTGTCGATATCGAGAGCAAGTATGCAAAGCAGTCTGGAGGACGCGGACAGTATGGCCACTGTAAAGTACGTTTCGAGCCCATGGATGCCAACGGAGAAGAACTGTTCAAGTTTGATTCCGAAGTTGTCGGCGGAGCAATTCCCAAGGAATACATTCCCGCTGTCGGCGAAGGTATCGAAGAGGCTACAAAGGCAGGTATCCTCGGAGGATTCCCTGTTGTCGGCGTACACGCAACGGTTTATGACGGATCGTACCATGAGGTCGACTCGTCAGAGATGGCATTCCATATCGCAGGTTCGCTCGCGTTCAAGGACGCCATGCAGAAGGCAGGCGCCATACTCCTTGAGCCCATCATGAAGGTTGAGGTTACGATGCCTGAAGAATACATGGGTGATGTTATCGGCGACATCAATGCACGCCGCGGACGTATCGAGGGCATGGATGACGTCGGAAACGGCAAGATAGTACGCGGGTTCGTTCCGCTTTCAGAGATGTTCGGATACGCGACAGATCTTCGTTCAAGAACACAGGGCAGGGGCAACTACTCAATGTTCTTTGAGAAATATGAGCCTGTTCCCAAATCAGTACAGGAAAAAGTTCTTGCTTCGAAGAAGGTATAAAACCAAAAATTCCTTGATAATATAGGAAAAATGAAATATAATCTTTGTTATCGAGCGTAAAGCTCACGAGAGAAGAGTTTTTTTAATCTAAGGAGGATTAATTAAAATGGCAAAAGAGAAATTTGACAGAAGTAAAACCCATTGTAATATTGGTACCATCGGCCACGTTGACCATGGTAAGACAACGCTTACGGCAGCTATCACGAAGGTTCTGGCAGAGAGAGTTGCCGGTAACGTAAAGGTTGACTTCGAAAACATCGATAAGGCACCCGAAGAGAGAGAGCGTGGTATCACGATCTCAACAGCTCACGTTGAGTACTCAACAGAGAAGAGACACTATGCACACGTTGACTGCCCGGGACATGCCGACTACGTTAAGAACATGATCACAGGTGCAGCTCAGATGGATGGCGCTATCCTCGTTGTTGCTGCTACAGACGGTGTTATGGCTCAGACAAAGGAGCACATCCTCCTGTCACGTCAGGTTGGTGTTCCTTACATCGTTGTTTTCCTTAACAAGTGTGATATGGTTGACGATCCCGAGCTTATCGAGCTCGTTGAGATGGAAGTTACCGAGCAGCTTGAAGAGTACGGATTCAAGGATTGTCCTATC
>JAILRP010000045.1 GCA_024698075.1 Lachnospiraceae bacterium | reverse complement strand
GTTCCGAATGGGGAATCAAGCGTTACATGAACATGGATCATCTGCTTGAGCTTGATCTCGAGCAAGATACTACGCTGGCCGGATAACGGCCTGCAGCCGAGCGGCAAAAATGAATTTGCGAAATAATATTGACACTATCTCCGGACTGTCAGGAACTTCTTTTTTTATGAATTCGTTAAGAGAGTTGATCGGTTCAACGCGAAGATCTTTAAGATCTACAATTAGAGCCTGTTGTTCCTTTTTGCCGGGAAGCAGGTAGAGGGAATCACCCCAAATGACAGCATCAGCGAAGTAGAAATATTTACCGTCATCGGCGACCTTGATCGCCGTCTGTTCAAGTGAATCTGCGTGGACAAGGTGAATCCACCCAGCGTTTTGGGGTATGAATATCAGCCATCTGTTATAAGTCAAGCACTTGCGGTGAAGCAGAACTCTATCAAGAGGAACGTTTTTAAAAGAGCCGAGAAAATCGATTCTGCCGGTATCCATTTTCATACCGAACAGGCCGTTGAACATCGTGGCGGAAAAATAGAGAACATCATCTATTACTTTACCGGCAAAAAACCTCATCTGCATTTTCATTGCATTTACTCAACTTTCCCGTATACTTACGAACCGGCGAAAATCACAGAGGAATGTTTCCGTGCCTCTTGTGTGAAATACGCTCGAGCTTCTTATCTTTCAGCGCGCGGAAGGAGTCGGCAAGTTTCTCCCTTGTTTCCTCGGGAAGAATAATCTCGTCTATAAAGCCGCGCTTGGCCGCGATATAAGGATTCATATAGATCTCCTCATATTCTTCTGTCAGCATCTTACGATGCTCGCCCTTGTCATTCTCCGCGCGCAACTCGCGTCCGTACAGAATATCAACCGCACCTTCAGCGCCGAGTACGGCAGTCTGTGCGATCGGCCATGCGAAAACGACATCAGCGCCCATTCCCTTGCTGTTCATGCATATATAGGCTCCGCCGATTGCCTTGCGGGTGATGAGCGTGATCTTCGGAACCGTAGCTTCGGCGTATGCGTAGAGAAGCTTTGCACCCCTGCGGATTATGCCGCCATGTTCCTGGCCTGTGCCCGGAAGGAATCCGGGTACGTCTTCGAGCGTCAGGAGAGGTATATGGAAGCAGTCGCAGAATCTGATGAATCTGGCCGCCTTTTCCGATGCTGCACAGTCGAGTGACCCGCCCATGTGCTGAGGCTGGTTGGCTATGATGCCGATGACTTCGCCGTCAAGCCTTGCAAACCCGACAACTATGTTGCGGGCGTAATCCTTCTGAATTTCAAAAAGAGTATCTTTGTCAACGAATGTATTGATGACGTCGATTACGTTGTAGACTTTGCGCTGGTTGTCCGGAACGATGTCCTCAAGCTTGTCCGATCTGTCAACCTTTTCGCAACTGTCATCAAACGGCGGATGCTCATCCATGTTCTGGGGAATGTATGAAAGAAGATGCTTGACTCCCTCGATGCACTCCCTGTCGTCCGGGTATTTGAAATGCACGACGCCGCTCTTTTCCGACTGGACTTTCGCGCCTCCGAGCTCATCGGAAGTCACCTCTTCCCCTATGACGGTCTTGACGACCTTCGGCCCCGTGATGAACATATGGCCTGTCTTTTCAGACATGAAGATAAAATCAGACAGTCCGGGGGCATAGCATGCGCCTCCGGCACAGGGCCCCATTATGACCGCTATCTGGGGGATCACGCCCGATGCCATTGTGTTGCGGTAGAACATGGAGCTGTAGCCGTCGAGGGATGTGATGCCTTCCTCGATCCTGGCACCGCCGCTGTCATATATCGCAACGTAGGGTGCCTTCATCTTGAGCGCCATGTCCATTATGTGGCAGATCTTGCGGGAGTGATATTCCCCGAGAGTTCCGCCCATTACAGTGAACTCTTCGACGGATGCATATACGGTCCGGCCGTTCACTTTGCCGTAGCCTATCACGACTCCGTCGCCGGGGATGCACTTTTCGGCCATCCCGTAAGCATCTCCGCGTGATTCAACAAGACTCTGGATTTCCACAAAGCTCCCCGGGTCAAAAAGCATCTCAATCCGCTCCCAGGCGGTATGCTTGCCGAGTTCGTGCTGTTTTGCTATCCGCTTTTCTCCTCCGCCCATTTTGGCGGCATCTCTTTTGGAAACCAGGTCTTCACGGTATTTTCTGTCCCACATCTGCCATTTCCTCCGGACTAAATGGTAAGAATATTGCGTTTATTCTTTAATGAGTAAATGCTATAATATTTATCGGTATTTATTTCACAGACATAACAATAGTGCTTAACAATGATTATACCTTTATCGCTCGGTCATAACAACAAAACTTCGGTACAAGGCGGCAGGATGACATGGATATAGGCGGATACAGGCTCTACAGATATATACTTCCGCTTCTTAATTCCAATATGTTCATCATCCTGTCCGGACATAGTGCCCTTATCATAGATCCGATAGATGATGAGGAAGCGCTTCAGCTGCTTGAAAGAGAAGGCGTTGACACCATAACCGCCATACTGACACATGAGCATTATGACCATATATGCGGCGTGAATGCCCTCCGGGACCTTATGGACAGATGTAAAGGCGGCATAAAGGTTTATGCCAATTCATGCTGCGCAGCGGCGGTTAGGGAGCCCGACAGCAACCTTTCGAGGTTTTTCCTGGCATTGTTCATAACCCGTTCCGATGAGGACAGGATGCTTGCGGAAAAGATATTTGACATGGATTATTCATGTTCCGCAGATATTTCTTTTGAAGGAGATATGGAACTTGGCTGGGAGGAGCTCAAGCTCCGGCTTCATAGCACCCCGGGACATTCTCCGGGAAGCATCTGCGCGGAAATATATGACAGGGACGGAAAGCTTACAGCACTTGCGACCGGAGACAGCCTTGTGGAGGGAAACAGTGTCATAACAAGGCTTCCTAACGGGAGCAGGAGTGATTACAGAAATATAACGCGTCCTTATCTGGAAAGCTTTGGACCGGACATAACGGTGCTGCCGGGCCATGGGGAGATATCACCAATGGACGGACTTGAACTCGGATAGGGTCCCGGCGGAATATGCCCAGTATATGATAAGGACAGAACATAAGAGGTGACAGATGGCAACAGGTTTTTTATTTCCCGGACAGGGTTCCCAGGAGCCGGGCATGGGCAGGGAGCTCTTTGAGCAGCAGCCACAGGCTGCGGAGATACTCGACAGAGCCTGCAGCGTGCTTGATTTTGACATCAGGGGAATGATGTTTGACGGGCCTGCGGAGACGATGAGTGATACACAGTATGCGCAACCGATCATTTATACGTGCAGCGCCATGTATCTAGAAAAAGCCCGGTCGATGGGCATTTCGTACGATTATGTGGCAGGACACAGCCTTGGCGAATACAGTGCTCTTTATTCGGCAGGTGTATTTTCTTTTGAGGACGGACTCGCTCTTGTGAGGCAGAGGGGTCTTGCAATGAGCCGGCAGAACGGTAAGGGGACCATGGCGGCCGTCATGGGGCTTACCGAGGATGAACTCGCTCCCGAGCTAGCTGATATCCCGGACGTTGTCATGGCCAACCTTAATACCCCGAGGCAGATCGTCATATCCGGTTCCATGGAGGGCATGGAAATCGCCGGGAAAAAGCTTGAAGGACGTGAAGGGGTCATATTTAAAAGACTGGCCGTAAGTGCCGCGTTTCACAGCCCGCAGATGATGGAAGCGGCGGACATCATGACTCCGCTTCTTGAGAAGACTGAGTTCAAGACTCCGTCATGCCATGTGGTTTCAAATGTTACGGGCATGCCGACAAAGGACCCCGGCGAGATACGCTCCAATCTCATAGCTCAGATCACGGGCCAGGTCAGATGGTTTGACAGCATAATGAACATGACCGCCGCAGGTGTTGACGGCTTTTATGAGATCGGAAACGGAAGGACCCTCCGGGGCATGAACCGCAGGATAGACGGTGCAGCGAAGTGCGAAAGTCTGTGAGGTGAAGGATGCAGGCGATAATACTGGCAGCCGGAATGGGCAGACGCCTGAAGGCTCTGACGAAGAACAACACAAAGTGCATGATCAAGGTCAACGGGGTGACCCTTATCGAGAGGATGCTCCGTCAGATAGTGAAACAGAACGTTTCTAAGATAACGATCGTGACCGGGTACGAGAAGGAAAGGCTCAAGGACTATGTCTCGTCGTTGGGTGTGAAGATCCCGATACAGTTCGTTGATAACGATGTATATGACAGGACCAACAACATATACTCCCTTTACCTTGCCCGAGAGATCATGAAGGAAGATGATACACTCCTGTTCGAGTCGGATCTGATATTTGAGGATGCGATACTTGATGAGCTTGTATCCGATCCGCGGGAGAATCTTACTCTTGTTGACAGCTATGAGGCATGGATGGACGGAACATGCGTTAAGCTGAAGGAGGACGATTCCATTTCGGAATTTATCCCCGGAAGAAAATTTGATTTCAGACAGAAAGACGAGTATTACAAGACCATAAACATATATAAGTTCAGCAGGGCATTCTCAAGGGATTATTATGTGCCGTTTCTTGAGGCGTATCAGAGCGCGCTCGGACAGAACGAGTACTACGAGCAGGTGCTCCGCGTGATAACTATGCTCGACAGACCGCTCATCAAGGCAAAGCGCATTAAGAACGGACAGAGATGGTATGAGATAGACGACATTCAGGATCTTGATATCGCTGAATCCATTTTTACGCCTGATGACGACGAGAAAGTGTGGCTGATGCAGAGCCGGTACGGAGGATACTGGCGTTATCCCAAGATGATCGATTTCAGCTATCTGGTCAATCCTTATTTCCCGCCTGAGAAGATGAAAGAAGAGATCAAGGCCAATTTCGACAGGCTTCTCACGGAGTATCCATCCGGCCTTAGGGTCAATTCCCTGCTTGCCGCCAAGAACTTCGGCGTCGACATTGACAGCATCATCGTGGGAAACGGTGCGGCTGAGCTTATAAGGGTGCTCATGGATGAGACTGACGGAAAGTGCGGCTTTATCCTTCCGACGTTTGAAGAATACAGAAACAGGTATCCTAAAAACCTGCGCGTGGAGTATACCCCGGCAAACGAGGATTATGCGTATACCGTTGATGACCTTACAGGATTTTTCGGGGATAAGGACATAAGCAACCTGATCCTTATCAACCCCGACAACCCTAGCGGCAATTATATCCCGAGGGCAGAGCTTATAAGGCTTACGAAGTGGGCGCACCAAAAGGGGATAAAGCTTATCATAGACGAATCATTTGCGGATTTTGCCGATGAGCCGGATAATTCACTGTTTGACCAGGAACTGCTCGATGAATATCCAAACCTTTATGTGATGAAGAGCATCTCCAAATCCTACGGAGTTCCGGGACTGCGCCTCGGAGTCCTTGCCTCAGGGAACAGGGATATGATATCACGGCTTAAGAGAAGTGTTTCGATATGGAACATCAATTCCTTTGCGGAATTCTTCATGCAGATCGAGGAGAAGTACAGAGGCGACTACCGTTTGGCGCTTGAGGTCTTCCGCAGGGAGAGGGCGAGGTTTGCAGACAGGCTTTCCGGGATAAAGGGCATCCGCACAATCCCGTCTGCGGCAAACTACATCATGATAAAGGTGGAGAGCGGAGAATATGCCGCAGATCTTCTGAAGAGGCTGCTTGTCAGACATGATATCCTTATAAAGGACCTGGCTCTCAAGACTGATTCGGCAGGCTACATGAGGATAGCGGTCAGGGACACAAAGGATAATGACGCGCTGATCGATGCGCTCCGTGAGGAGATGGGAGCCTGAGGGGAAAGAAACACAGCAGGCATATAATAAACAATATTTCAAGTGTAAAAGGAGGAGCACAAAATGTTCTATGAAGGCAAGATATGGGTCGGAACCGCAGGAGAAAAGAAGGTTTCAATACTGCCGGAGATGGCAAACAGGCATGGGCTTATCGCGGGCGCAACGGGAACCGGCAAGACGGTCACGCTGAAGGTGCTCGCCGAGTCTTTCTCGGATGCCGGAGTCCCGGTGTTTCTTGCGGACGTAAAAGGCGACCTTTCCGGAATGTGCAGAAAGGGCAAAGACAGCGAGGATATGCAGGAGCGCATAAACAGGTTCGGGCTTGAAGATGCTGGATTTTCATATAAGGATTATCCCACGGCTTTTTGGGACATTTACGGGGAAAACGGCATATCGCTGAGAACCACCGTATCTGAGATGGGTCCCATCCTTCTGGCTAAGCTCATGGACCTTAACGACACGCAGGCAGACATCCTTACATGCCTCTTTAAGATGGCGGATGACGAGGAGCTTCTGCTCGTGGATATCAAGGACCTGAAGGCAATGCTCCAGTATGCGAGCGACCACTGTTCTGAAATATCGAAGAACTACGGAAATGTCACAAAAGCAAGTGTCGCATCGATCATAAGAGGCGTTGTCGCACTTGAGGCATCCGGCGGGGATCAGTTCTTTACAGAACCCGGATTCAATATAAAGGATTTCCTTCGGACTGAGGACGGGCGCGGGATGATCAACATCCTTGACGGCACGAAGCTTGCATCGGATCCGAGGCTTTACACGGCATTCCTTCTGTACCTTCTGTCAGAACTGTTTGAGTCGCTTCCCGAGGTTGGTGATGCGGATAAGCCCAAGCTCGTGTTCTTCTTTGATGAGGCACATCTTCTGTTCGATGACATTTCAAAGTCACTGCGCCAGAAGATCGAGCAGATCGTCAAGCTCATAAGGAGCAAGGGTGTGGGCGTGTATTTCTGCACACAGAATCCCAGGGATATTCCCGATGAGGTCCTTGCCCAGCTCGGAAACAAGATACAGCATGCACTTCATGCTTATACACCCGCAGAGGAGCGCGCCGTTAAGACGGCAGCGGATTCCTTCAGGTCGAATCCCGATTTTGACACAAAGACGGCCATTATGGAACTCGGGGTCGGCGAAGCGCTCATTTCCGTCCTTGACGAGGAAGGCGTGCCCACGATAGTCGAAAGGTGCAGGGTGCTTCCTCCGGCATCGCTCATAGGCCCCGCAGATGATGATGACAAGAGGGATATCTATAAGGCAGACGCTTTCTACAAGAAATACAAGGATCCCATCGAGACCGATTCGGCATATGAATTCCTCGAGCGTCTGAAGAGCCAGCAGGAAGAAAAGCGGGCTGAAGAAGAGAAGAAGGCAGCTGATGAGAAGAAGGCGGCGGAAGAGGCCAAGGAAAAGGAAAGGGCCGACAGGGAAGCCGCAAAGATAAAGGAACGGGAAGAAAGAGAAGCCGCAAGGGAAGCCGAGAAGGAAGCAAAGGCGGCTGAGCGCGAAGAAGCTGCTAAGAAGAGGAAGTTCAAGAGTGCGGCAGGATCTGTTGCGAGCACGACTGCAGGCACTATAGGCCGGGAAATCGGAAAGAGCCTCGGAGGAAAAGTCGGAGGAAAGTACGGCAAGACTCTCGGCGGGAATATTTTTGCCCAGCTTGGCAGGAGCATCATGGGAACGTTTTTCAAGTGATCGGAGATGAGATCATATGGAATTTCCCCATTCATTTTATGAAGATGAAATAAGATGCGATTATTTCGTTCCGTCGATGGTAAAGCGTTCCTGGGCGGCCCAGCTCGA
>JAILRP010000099.1 GCA_024698075.1 Lachnospiraceae bacterium | reverse complement strand
CTTGATGTGTTTGAAGAGGAACCCCTGCAAAAGTCACCGCTGTGGGATATGCAAAATGTGATCATAACCCCTCACGTGGCCGGCAAAATGGAAGACGGCTTCAACCGGAAAAAAGTGCTGGAACTTTGTGCGAACAACCTTTACAGATACACACACGGACTGGATCTTATGCACGTGGTCGACAGAGACAAAGGATACTGACGGACACGGAAGACATTCTGAAATATCTTGATATCCTAAAGCCCCGTCATTTTATACCAGGGATTTTAGTCTGATCATGATGGAATGCAGACGCTGTTAAATGTATAATAGACGGTATGGGAGATTAATGATATGGCGCTTAGGATAGTCAGAAATGACATAACAAAAATGAATACGGAGGCCATCGTCAACACTGCCGGCCGGACGCCGGCAGTCGGGGACGGCTGCGACATTGCGGTATACACTGCCGCGGGATATGATGAGCTTCATGCCCTGCGCATGGAGATAGGAAACGTTGCGCCCGGAGAGGTTTTCATGACGCCTGCCTTTAAGCTTCCGGCGAAGTATATCATCCACGCGGTGAGCCCTCTGTATATTGACGGAAGATCGGGCGAAGAGGAAAAGCTGCGCTCATGCTACAGAAAAAGCCTTCAGCTTGCAAGCAAAAAGGGCATAAGATCCATCGCATTTCCGCTCATTTCGACGGGCGCATACGGGTATCCCAAGGAAGAGGGGATGAGGATCGCCGTTGATGAGATCAATGATTTTCTGCTAAAGTCTGACATGGATATCACGCTCGTTGTGTTCGACAGCCAGTCCACGGAGCTCGGCTCAAAGCTGTATCCGGACCTTGAGGAATACATAAACCAGCACTATGTGGAAAAGAAAAGGGAAGAAGAATACGGAGCCCCCTTCTTATCTGATGTGGGCTTCAGGGAAGAGGTATATGAGCCGAGACGGCGGGAGCGCAGGGACAGAGGGCACGCCTTAGGTTCGGCGAAAAACTTTGCAATGTCGAATATGGCGATGCCGGCATACGAGGATTCGGATGAGTCAGCGGCAACCTTTGCCGGCGCCATTGACGAGTATGCACTCGGCGAGGCTATAAACGAGAGGATCAAACACGCTGAGGACCCGTTCGGCGTCTACCTTCTGTACCTGATAAGATCAAAGGGGAAGACAAACGCGGAAGTCTACAATAAAGCGCTCATCTCAAAACAGTCATTTGCCAAGCTCAACAAAAATCCCGGAAAATACCACCCGGACAAGATCACGGCGCTTCAGTACTGTGTCGGGGCAGAGCTTAACATAGATGAGACTAAGGACCTTCTGGCCAGGGCCGGCTATGCCCTGTCACCGTCGGACAAGAGGGATATTATTTTTTCATATTTCATAACTCATGAATTTTTTGACATCATCGAGATAGACATCAAACTGGAGGAGCACGGAGTTCCCTGCATTATCAAGTGATCCGCACGATATAAGCATGACCGGACGGTCTGCCCGAGGTAAACCTGTGGGCGACCGTCTTTTTTTATTTTTGCTGTATAGTGGCCTTGTAAGGGACAGAAAGGGCATGGCCCGGATGTGATTAAGCACCGGATTATACGGGCGGGCGGGTCACAACGGGCCGAACTGAAAAACGGAGGTAAAATTATGAACAGCAGCTTAACTGAACTCGTATTTGTACTTGATAAGAGCGGATCTATGAGCGGTCTGGAGAAGGACACGATCGGAGGTTTCAACTCAATGCTCGACAAGCAGCGAAAGGAAGACGGAGATGTCGTTATCTCCACGGTTCTCTTCGATGACAGGATGCAGGTGCTTCATGACAGGGAAAGCCTTGACAGGATCAAAAACCTCACGGAAAGGGACTACCAGGTAGGCGGATGCACGGCACTGCTTGACGCCCTCGGAAAGTCGATCAGGCACATCAACAAGATCCAGAAGTCGCTTCCCGAAGATGAGAGGCCGGCAAAGACGATGTTCATCATCACGACGGATGGGCAGGAGAATTCATCACACGAATACTCGTATGAGAAGATCAAGAAAATGGTCGAGAAGAAGCAGGAGAAGAAACAGTGGGAGTTCCTGTTCCTCGGAGCCAATATGGATGCGATAAGCGCCGCAGCGGATATAGGAATAAAGGCGGACCGTGCCGCGAATTTCCACTGCGATGAGCTGGGAACGGCAGTCAACTATTCGGCACTCAGCAAAGCGGTATCCAGAGTCAGGAAGGCGGCTCCCGGATGCGTAGGTGCGGCTCTGCGTGACTGGGACGGGGAAGTGAAGGAAGACTTTAAGGCAAGAAAATGAGCGGATTTTCTTGAATCGTAAGTCTTGTCCCGATACAATATAGCCAGCCCCGTATGATATTTTTACGTGGGCTGGTTGTATTTTAATAACTTGAAGCCGGATGGAAGGAAATGATAATGGATACTAACGAGGACAGACGCGAAGAGAAAATCGGAAGAGCGATAGTGACCGTCAGCTGGCTGGTCTTCGCATTGGTGTTTATCGCAATCGCGACTGTGATAGCCGGCGTTGTGATGTATTTTCTCGGGAAGCCGCTTTGGATCGCGCCGCTTATCGCGGTCGGGATATTTATCGTTTACAGGCTTATCTTAAGACTCATCTGGCTGTTCATTGAATGGGCAGGGCGCCAGTAAGGCCCTGATCAGAAAACAGTGCTTGACAAAATATATTTGACGCAATATAATGTTACCAAATATAAACAATAGCCACTTCAAAAAGGAGGATATATCATGGGATTTTATGATCAGAGCGTAACTAAGGCAAACGGAGAAGAGATATCAATGAAGGAGTATGAAGGAAAGGTCGTCCTTATCGTGAACACCGCGACAGGATGCGGATTCACACCTCACTACAAGGATATCGAGGAGATGTACGAGAAGTATCATGACAGGGGATTTGAGGTTATCGACGTTCCCTGCAACCAGTTCGCGGGCCAGACTCCCGGAACGGATGATGAGATACACGAGTTCTGCCAGCTGAAATACAAAACACAGTTCCCCCAGATGAAGAAATCTGATGTGAACGGCGAGACGGCGATACCGCTGTTCAAGTATCTTAAGGAGCAGAAGGGATTCGAAGGTTTCGGCAAAGGCGCGACGGCTCTTGCCATGAGCGCAATGCTGAAAAAGATCGACAAGGATTACAAGAACAATCCCGAGATCAAGTGGAACTTCACCAAATTCGTAGTAGACCGCAGCGGCAATGTTGTGGCAAGATTCGAGCCCACGGAGAAGATGGAGAATATCGACAAGTTCATAGAGGGACTGCTGTAAAGGCAGATATGGAGTGATCTTTGCAAAGCTTCCTCTTTAGGCGATGGCTGCATATAAAGAGGAAGCTTTTTGGTTGCGTAACTGCGTCAGATAATGGTATTATAACTTTTTAGTGACATTTATTATCTTAATGGAACAAAAGGAATGAACAAGTTTTCTTTCAAAAAGAGGGAGTTATCTCTCCGCAGGATCCATATCTGGCTCGTGGGTACCATGATCGTCATAGCCATACTCGTCATCTTTGCGACGTTTCGGATGACGAATACGTTCATGCGCCTGGCTGAAGCATCGGAGGACCATACTGAGCTTGAAAAAGCAGCACATGAGCTTATGGATGCATCCGACTATCTGACAGAGAGAGTTCAGAGGTTTACGCTTAACGGCAACAGGACCTATATGGACCAGTACTTTACGGAAGCCTTTGAGTCAAACAGGCGTGAAGAGGCAATAGAAAGGATGAGAATGGAGGGTGCGACGTCCGCGCTCGAAAATCTTAAAAATGCCATGGCCCATTCCGTAAAGCTGATGGACCAGGAATACTATGCCATGAGGCTTGTCGTTGAAGCAAAAGGTATTTCCGTTCATCCCGAAGTGCTCGATGAGGTTGAACTGAGCGTTGAAGATTCCGAGCTTACCCCTGATGAAAAGATCCGAAGGGCAACCGAACTGGTGCTGAACGATGATTACTACGAGCAAAAGGATAAGATCAGAAAAGAGATGCAGGAGAGCATCAGGGAAGTCGACAGGCTGATGGAGGAAGTCAGGAACCGGGAGATCACGCGGCTCCGCCGGGACATGGGGTTTGTCCATGTAGTCCTGCTTGTTCAGGTCCTCTCCTTAATCTTTATGCTGAGGCTCACATCTCTCCTTGGCATCAACCCGATACTGAGAGCTGTAGACAGGATTAAAGAAGAAGAACCGATCCAGGAGGTTGGCGCGATCGAGTTCAAATATCTGGCCCAGGCATACAACAAGATGTATTCAAAGCATGCATCCAGCGTGGAGCATCTGAGTTTTAAGGCATACCATGATGAACTGACGGGAGTGTATAACCGCGCAGGATATGACCATCTTCTGGCAAGCCTGGATATTGGGTCGACATATATGATGCTTCTTGATGTGGACAACTTCAAGGGCATAAATGACACATACGGACATGAAACCGGCGATAAGGTCCTGATAAAACTGGCAAGGGTACTTAATACCATATTCCGTGATGACGACTGCATATGCCGTATAGGCGGTGACGAGTTCGTGATCTTCATGGTCCATTCATCCGGAATGAAGAAAAGGCTCATTGAATCGAAGATCGAACAGATCAATACGGAACTTCAGAGTACAGATGACGGGCTGCCGCCTGTATCCATAAGCGTCGGGATCGTAAACGGCAAAGATGTAGCGGATGCCGAGAACCTGTTTGAGAAGACCGATGCCGCCATGTATGAGTCAAAGAAACGAGGAAAGCAGACATATACTTTCTATAACGATACAGAATAAAGAAACCGAGACATGGGAACACCGGAAGAGATAAGGGAAAAGAGCATAGTAAGGACAAGCATCATAGGCATCATTACAAATGTGATGCTTGCCGCATTTAAGGCGGTTATAGGACTTATGAGCAATTCGGTTGCCATAGTCATGGATGCCGTGAACAATATATCTGATGCCGCAAGTTCCCTTATCACTATAATCGGAACGAAACTTGCGGGACGTGAGCCGGACAAGAAGCATCCCTTCGGGTATGGCAGGATCGAATACTTAAGCGCAATGATCATATCTGTCATCGTTCTGTATGCGGGCATAACCTCCACGGTAAAATCAGCGGAAAAGATCATTGATCCCGACGTGCCGGATTATTCTGCCGCCTCGCTCGTTATCATCGCGGTGGCTGTAGTGGTCAAGATAGTTCTCGGAAGGTATCAGATAAGTGCCGGAAAGAAGGCCAATTCAGCGTCACTGGTCAATTCAGGCCAGGATGCCGCACTCGATTCCGTGATATCCGCGGCGACCCTTGTGGCGGCGGCGGTGTATCTCCTTTCCGGATTTTCGCTTGAGGCATGGCTCGGCCTGGTGATTGCGATCGTTGTTGTAAAGGCCGGGTTTGACATGCTGAGGGAGACTGTTTCACAGATACTCGGCGAGCGAAACGACCCCGAACTTGCAAAGAGCATCAAAAAGACAGTGACGGGTTTCCCGGGCGTGCTGGGGGCATACGATCTTGTCCTCAACAACTACGGCCCCGATTCCTGGAACGGCACGATACATATTGAGGTTTCCGATACAGCCACGACAGAAGAAACAGATGGGCTAATAAGGAGCATACAGGAAGCGGTCTACAGGGAGCACAAAATCATACTGACCGCTGTCGGCGTATATTTCGTGAATACCAAGGATGCCGAAATATCGGAGGCACGGGGGAAGATAGCCGATATAGTATTTTCACACGAGCATCTCCTTCAGATGCACGGATTCCATATGGATAAAGAAAAGAAGATACTGCGTTTTGACGTTGTGATAAGCCTTGATGCTAAAGACAGGAAGGCTGTGTACGCAGCTGTCTGTGAAGACGTTAAGAAAGCGTATCCCGACTACCGTATCGATATGGTAATGGATACGGACTTCGCGGAAGGATAGCATTCGGCATGAGGAATTGTGGACCATGAGCCTGAACCTGCAGTTTATACTGAACAGCCTGATCCTCGGGATCGGCCTTGCCATGGATGCGTTTTCGGTATCCATTGCCAACGGACTGAATGAGCCCGTGATGCCCAAAAAGAAAATGTGCGGCATCGCCTTTGTTTTTGCATTCTTTCAGTGGCTGATGCCGATGGCCGGATGGACATGCGTACATACGATCGTCACGCATTTTCGGGCATTCGAGAGATGGATTCCGTGGATCGCTCTGATCCTCCTTCTGTTCATAGGCATCAAGATGATCGCTGAGGGCGCAAGGAGCGGGGGAGTGGATGCGGAGCCTTCCGGTGTCGGCATCTATGCGCTTCTCATCCAGGGCATAGCGACATCGATAGATGCCCTCTCAACGGGATTTGCAATAGCGGAATACGGTGCTGAAAATGCACTCGTCTGTGCGCTCACCATAGGGATTGTGACTTTTGTCATATGCTTTGCCGGACTGGCTGCCGGGAAGCGGTTTGGTGTAAAACTTGCCGGCAGGGCGCCGATTCTCGGAGGCATCATCCTGATCGGCATAGGCATCGAGATCTGGATTAAGTCAGTGCTATAAGGAACAGTTAAATGGCCGGAAAGAACAGACAGACAACGGGAATGCTTCTGATAATCCTGGCGGGGATCTTCTGGGGCAGCATGGGGATCTTCGTGAGGAAGCTCACGGAATACGGTTTTGGTTCCATTCAGATCGTATCGATCCGCGTGACAGCTGCCGCGCTTTTTTTCTGCCTGATACTGCTTATCAGGGACAGGACGGGATTTCGGATCCGTCCAAGGGATACAGTCCTGTTTTTCGGGCTCGGATTCGGAAGCATACTTTTCTTTACGGTCTGCTATTTTACCGCTATTTCAATGATGACGCTGTCTGCCGCGGCGATACTTCTGTATACGTCCCCGGTATGGATCATGCTGATGTCAGTGATGTTTTTCCATGAAAAACTGGATAAGAGAAAGCTTCTTGCGCTCGCGCTGGCTTTCGGAGGATGCGTGCTGGTCTCGGGGATATCCGGAGAGGGAATGAGCCTTATGGGGCTGCTCGTCGGACTTGGCTCGGGAATAGGCTACGGCCTTTACAGCATTTTGGGAACGGTGGCCCTGCGGCGCTATTCCCCGTATACCGTGACGGCCTATACATTTCTTTTCGCGGCAGCGGGCTCGTGGCTTATCTGCAGGCCGGCAGACATGATCTCAAAGTTTGCCGCCGCCCCACGCATATGGCCGCTTATCATGTTCTGCATACTGACTGCGCTTGTAACCGCGGTTATCCCTTTCCTGGCATATACGTTGGGACTTGGAACAGTGGAGGCGAGCAGGGCAGGGATACTGGCAACCGTTGAGCCGATGGTCGCAACAATTATCGGAATGATCGTCTTTTCGGAACCTTTAACCGTCGCTTCAGGTGCGGGGATCGTTCTGATCCTTTCCGCTGTCATCATCCTGAACAAAGGATGATCTGAATTTCTTCGGAAGAACCCATATCAGGACATTTCCCAGGATAAGGCAGGTGATGCCCTGCGCGGCATTGCTTATTATCGATGCCGATGCAGCGATCCCGTATCCGAGCACTGTGGATTCATAGAGAAAATACCCCAATACCATTATGAGCTCGGCAGCTATGCTGCTCGCTATATAAGAAACATTAATGTGAAGTCCATATTTTACGGCCCTGCCGAAGATCGCTGACGCCGCAAATGCCATAAGGAACTTGATGACTGCCGTTCCCGGAATATATACCGGATATCCGGACAGAAGGTCGGCGAGTGCCGAACCGATGCCTGCCGCGAGAGCTCCGTATGGATTGCCGAGGATCCATGCTGAGATCAGCACCAATGTATCGCCTATGTTTACGTATCCGTTTGTCCCGAGCGTCGGGACCTTGATGACCATCGTGGCAATCGTAGTCATTGCCGCCAGCATCGCAGCTTTTACAGCGGTCTGAAGTTTCCTGTCCATACTTTACATTTCCTTTGCTTACGGCTAAATTCGTAACGGGATTACACCTACTTATGTGGTGGGTTATTCGGTATTATATCATATATTCCGTCAAGGTCAATAGGAGGACGTCCTGCATAGGTGGACATCTTGCATACACGCAATGTCCGGTGGTATCATTTAAGCACTGCAGCTTATGCAGACTTCGGATGAAGAGAAGGACTGATATGGCGGTACATATTCTTAATCTGATAGAAAATACGGAAGGTTCGGAGGGCCTGATATGCGCCCACGGACTGTCTTTTTATGTCAGGACAGGGCACCATAAGCTTCTCTGCGACCTGGGTCCGTCGGAGGATACTGTCACCAATGCGCTCAGGCTCGGTGTTGACCTTGAGGCGGTAGATACGGTCATATTAAGCCACGGGCATTACGACCATTCGGGAGGGATAATGCCTTTTGCAAAGATCAATACGGCTGCACCCATATATATGCAGAGAATGGCCGTCGGTGATTTTTACTCCGACAGGGGCGGTGAAATGAGGTATATCGGAATAGATAAGGATATCGCCGGCCTTCCACAGACTGTCTTTGTGGATGGCGACCTCCGGATAGATGATGAGCTGTCGCTTTTTGTGATAGGAAGAAGGGAGGAGGAGATCCCTCCCGAAAACCTGCGCTTAAAGCAGAAAGTCGGGGATGGATTCATACAGGATGATTTCAGGCATGAGCAGTTCCTTGTCATAAATGACGGGGGAAAAAGGATACTCATGTCAGGGTGTGCGCATAACGGCATCCTGAACATTCTGCGGGAATTTGACAGAAAATACGGCGGGTGTCCGGATATTGCCGTAAGCGGGTTCCATCTGAAGAAAAAAGAGCCATTTACCGATGAAGAGATCCGCGGGATAAAGGATATGGCAGCAAGACTCAGTCAGTACCCGACAAGATTCTATACTTGCCACTGCACGGGTGAGGAGGCCTATGCCATTATGAAGGATATAATGGGAGACAGGCTTTCGTATGTCAGGTGCGGGATGGAGATATCATAATGGCCGACACTCATACCAAGGAGCAGCGAAGCCGGAACATGCGCCGGATCCGCTCAAAGGATACAAAGATCGAACTTATACTTAGAAAGGCGCTGTGGGAGCGCGGCTACAGGTACAGGAAGAACTACAGGGCTCTTCCGGGCAGTCCCGACATCGCCCTGACAAAATATAAGATAGCTATATTCTGTGACGGTGAATTCTTCCATGGGAAAGACTGGTCCGTTCTGAGGCCAAGGCTTGAGCGCAGCAATAATTCCGAATACTGGATAGACAAGATAGAGAAAAACCGTGCAAGGGATGAGGAAACAGACAGGAGGCTCCTGCTTATGGGGTGGACGGTCATACGTTTTTGGGGCAGTGAACTTCAAAAGTGCACGGATGAGTGCATCAAGGTCATAGAGGATGCCATTTTAGACATAAGGATAGGGTCGGCGGACGACGGGCAGTGGGATATTGTGCCTGAAGGAGTGGATGATTGAAAACTGTAGATCTTTTCTGCGGTGCGGGCGGATTCAGCAAAGGATTTGAGATGGCGGGCTTTGAGACCGCTCTGGCTCTCGACAGATGGGAGCAGGCGATAGAGACCTTCAACCATAACAGAGCCGAAAAAGTGGCCGTCAGCATGGACATAAATGAATACAGCAACAGGATGATCGCGGATCTTGCAAAGCGGCAGGAGATCACCGGCATCATAGGAGGGCCTCCGTGCCAGGGCTACAGCATGGTGGGCACAAGGAACGCAAAGGATGTGAGGAACAGCCTGTACCTTCAGTACGTAAGGTTTGTCGAGCAGATCAGGCCGGCGTTCTTCATTCTCGAAAATGTCAAAGGCCTGCTCACGCTCAAGAAGGGCTTTTTCAGAAACGACATCATAAGACGCTTTACGGGGCTTTCATATAATGTAAATTATAAGGTGCTCACTGCATCGGAATTCGGTGTGCCGCAGAACCGGGAAAGGGTTTTCTTTGTCGGCCTGAGAAAAGATATATTCGGGGATTCTTTCTTTGAGTTTCCGGAACCTGACAGGGAGCATATCATATCGACTAAGATGGCAATAAGTGACCTGCCCTCGCTTGATGCCGGGGATGATCCTACAAAATACACGCATGAGCCGATGAACGATTTTCAGAGGCGCATGAGGGGAAACTGCCAGAAGATCACGAACAATGAGCCGACAAAGCATTCAAAGAGGACGGTCGAGGTCATATCGAACGTTCCGGACGGTAAGTGCATAAAAGACGTGTCCACAGAGCTTTTTAAGGTCAGGAACTTCAATGCGGCCTTCAGGCGCATGAACAGCGCCCTTCCGAGCAGGACGGTCGACTGCGGGCACAGGAATTATTTCCATTATGAGGAGAACAGGGTGCCTACCGCCCGTGAATCAGCGAGGATACAGAGCTTTCCTGACAGCTATTTCTTCACCGGAAATAAAGGCGACCAGTATACGCAGATCGGAAATGCGGTTCCGCCGCTTCTGGGATACGCGCTTGCGGTGCAGGTAAGGAAGATGCTCGAGGATGCCGGGATCGGTGACCGGCAGTAACATATTCGGATAATAACGGTCCGGACCGGATGAGGCCCGGATCTTTTTTTGCCTCAAAACGGTCTTTGCCGGAAGAAGTGGCGCTTGGAAGCCTTAAATTAGGGATTTATAAAAAAACCGACCATAAGTCGAAAAAGTTGTTGACATCTTTCCAAAGGTGTAATAACATAAAACCGACCGATAGTCGAAAATGAAGGAGACTGCAGATGAAAAAGGGAGAAAAGAGAAAACAGGAACTGCTGAAGATAGCCTACAGGATGTTCATTACCCGCGGCTATGAGAACACAAGCGTGGATGACATCATAAAAGAGGCAGGCATTGCCAAGGGAACATACTACTACTACTTCGAGAGCAAGGAGCAGACCCTTGAGGAAGTGATCGGGATGATGATCGAGGAGGAAGCGGAAGCTGCAAAAGTCATTCTTGAGAAGGAAATGCCTGTTCCCCTGAAGATCGTAGGCATAATCGGAGCGATCCGCCCGTCCGATGAAGAGGTTTCCATAGAGGGGGCCCTGATGAGGCCGGAAAACGCCGTCATGCACGATAAGATAAGAAAGAAGCTTATCGGCACTGTGGTCCCGATACTGTCTGTAGCGGTTGAAGAAGGAGTGGAACAGGGGATATTTTCGTGTGACTCCATCCCCGAGAGGGTCAGGATCATACTGGCGGTAAGCAATGAACTCTTTGATGAGGGGGACTATACCCCGGAGGATATCGATGTGTTCATAGATGTAACTGAAAAGATATTAGGTGCCATGCCGGGTACTATGGGATTTATAAGGCAGATGATAAGGTAGGAGTCCATGAAGAAGAGCAATTTTACAAAATTCCTGATACTTTGGGGCGGAGAGCTCATATCGTCGATAGGCGGAGGACTGACAAGCTTCGGGCTCGGAGTATACATTTTTCAGATGACGGGGAGTGCCGCATCCATGGCGGCCGTGACTCTTCTGGGATTCCTGCCGACACTTCTTCTGTCGGTCCCGGCCGGAGTCCTGGCGGACAGGTACGACAGAAGGGTGCTCATGATGGTCGGTGACGGATGCTCTGCTCTCGGCATCATCTACATACTCATATGCATGATGAACGGGGGAGCGGGACTGGCTCAAATATGCATCGGCGTGACGATAAGCGCCGTTTTCTCCGCGCTTCTCGAGCCGTCCTTCCGTTCAACGATAACCGACATCCTTACCAAAGAGGAATATTCCAAGGCGAGCGGCCTCGTATCGCTCGCGGGATCCGCAAGATACCTGTTCTCTCCGGTAATTGCCGGGTTCCTCCTTGCCGTAAGTGATGTGAAGCTTCTTCTTGTAATTGACATATTCACTTTCTTCCTGACCGTGGCAGGCGCCGCAGCAGTCAGAAGGGGACTTGGCACAAAGGAGCCCGATGAGAAGGAGCCGTTCTTTAAGAGCCTTAAGGGCGGATGGGAGATAATAAGCCGCAGGAGGGGCGTGATGATACTGGTCGGAATTTCTTCGGTCATAACCCTCTTCATGGGAATATTCCAGATACTGGCGGAGCCTTTCATCCTCTCCTCTTCCGATGCGAAAACGCTTGGCATTGCGGAGACCGTATGTGCTCTCGGAATGCTGGCGAGCGGCCTTGTGCTTGGGATAAGGGGCCTTAAAGGGCATTACGTGCTGACCCTCAGCTTGTCGCTGGCCCTGGCCGGGCTCTTCATGCTGGGATTTCCGGCATTTGGAAGCATCATAACCGTGTGTGTTTTCGGATTTCTTTTCTTTGCCACCCTTCCTTTTGCGAACAACTGTCTCGACTACCTTATCCGGACGAACATTCCGGCAGGGGCCCAGGGAAGGGCATGGGGAATGATAGGGTTCATATCCCAGCTCGGATATGTTGTGGCCTACTCGGTTTCGGGTTCGGCGGCTGATGCGCTCGGAAGACTGTCCGGCAAAGGCGTGGGACAGGGTGCTTCCATGTTCATAATGGCTGCCGGAATATGCCTGGCAGTGACCGCAGTTACCGCAATGCTGCCAAAGAGCGTCAGGGAGCTTGAGACGGACCCTGCCGCACAGGCCGTCAGTCAATGTCAATAAAACGGAAAGAACACAGACCATCATCTTTAAAGCTGATCATCAGGAGGTATAACATGAAGACAAATAATGAAAGCATGGGAACAAAAGACAAATACAGGTACAGGCCGGTGCTCTTCTTTGCACTTGCCTATCTGTTCACATGGATATTCTGGATACCCGCCGTATTCGTATCTGAAAACCTCGGCGCCGGACTCATGCTGATAGGGCTCCTCGCACCGGCAGCCGTATCGACGGTTTTCGTGCTCGTATCAGGTTCTGATGTCCTAAAGCGTGACCTTAGGGACAAGATAGTGGGCTTCTATAAGGTAAAATGGGGAAATGTCGTCATATCTATATTTGTATTTGCCGCCATAATAGTCGTCACGATACTTCTGTCGCTCCTTTTCGGGCAGAGCCTTGACCAGTTTTCCTTCACCGATGATTTTTCGTTTACGGGTGTCGGGATAGCGGGCGCGCTCATCACTGTCACGGTCGCATCCATAATCGAAGAGGTCGGCTGGAAGGGATACTGTGAGGATTCGATCGGCGAGTACATGAACTGGTTCTGGGAATCCATGGTATTCGGCGCTCTGTGGTCGCTCTGGCATCTGCCTCTTATTTTCATAAAGGGGACATATCAGGCGGGACTCATGGTCAATCCCCTGTATGTTGTGAATTTCTTCATAAGCGGGATACCTCTCGGATTCATCATCACATGGGTGTATCTTGTGAGCGACCGTTCGATACTGGCGTGCATGATCTTCCATCTGTTCGTGAACTTTATGCAGGAGAGGATCGCAATGACACCCGAGACAAAATGTGTGGAGACGATCGTCGTAACGGCAGCGGCGGCGGCAATAGTACTTGCCAACAGGGACATGTTCTTTGAGACACAGCACGTCGGAAGGCTTCTTGAGAGTGTGTCGCTCCGTAAAAATATCGGGGCAGATCCCGGCGACTGTGATATAATATGACAGGTGATGCGGCAGCTGCATTTACACACGGCCGGCCGGAATAAGGCAGGCGGCCGGATCAAGGCGGCGGCCGTCAGGGAGGATATATGGAGCTTACACCCGGAATAATCGAGATAGACCTTCACGGCCTCAGGGTCGAAGAGGCTGTCAGCAAGGTAAAACGTGAAGTCGCAAAGGCGCCGAAGTCGGTCTATTCGATAAGGCTGATCCACGGCTACCACGGCGGCACCCGCATAAGGGATGCCATAGAAGATGAGTTTTCATACGGACGCGACAGCCGGGTAAAGTCGGTCAGGGCAGGAGGCAATCAGGGGATAACGGAACTCGTGCTCCGCTGAATGGTGCTATGGCGAATATGTGCCCAAAGACTGGGCACCTGCAATGAAATATACCCCATCATATGCACTTATGGGAGAATGAAAGATAATGAACTACGAAACGAAGATAATGGATGTGACACTGAGGGACGGAAGCTATGCGATAGGCTTCCAGTTCTCGGAGTATGAGACCGAAAAGATATGCGAGGGCTCGGCGGAAGCCGGGCTCGATTACATAGAGATAGGGCACGGCGTCGGGCTCGACGGCAGCGCACCGGAGACGGGGATCGCACTCTGCAGCGATGAGGAGTATCTTGCCGCGGCGCAAAGGAGCATTCCCGACAGGAAATACGGAATGTTCTGCATACCGACATATGCGGATCCGGCCTCTCTTGACAAGCTTAAGGAATACGGCGCGTCATTCGTGCGCATAGGTTCAAACGTCACCGAGATCGAGACGACGGAGCCGTACATAAAGAGGGCAAAATCACTCGGTCTCGAGGTCATGACCAACTACATGAAATCCTATGCCGTAAGCCCGAAAGAGTTTGCCGAGAATGTGAAAAAGAGCGAGTCGTACGGTGCCGATATGGTCTACATCGTGGATTCGGCCGGGAGCATGGGCAGGAAAGAGATAGAGGATTATTACAGCGCACTTCGTTCGGTCAGCAGCATAAGGGCCGGGTTCCACGGACATAACAACCTCGGTCTTGCCGTTTCCAATTCGCTCTATGCGATGGAGCTTGGCTTTGACGTAGTCGACGCTTCAATGCTCGGAATGGGAAGGAGCGCCGGAAATGCGGCGACCGAGCTTTTGGTCGGCAATCTGATAAAGCAGGGCATAACACGCTACGACCTGAAGAAGATACTGGAGTGTGCCGAAAAATACGTCCGCCCGCTCTGGAAGCATTCGGCAAATGCACTTGACCTTTACTGCGGCATTGCCGAGTTCCATACGAGCTACATGGGATATATCCATAAATATGCTTCAAAATACCGCGTCAATCCGCTTGACCTTATTGTCAGGTATTCGCAGTATGACAAAGTCAGCATGAATGAGGAAAAGCTTCGCGAAATCGCTAAGGACATGCCGAAAGATACGGAATGCGTCATGACCGACTTCGGGTTCAACGATTACATAGGAAATGAGCAGAACAGGCAGCAGGCAAAGAAATGATAGTTAAGTTCGACCATATTACATATGTTGCTCCAAGGCAGGAAAAGGATTCGATCCTCCGTGGACTTCCCGAACCCGATTTTTTCGAAGAGGGACTCAGGAATCTTGAAGGAAAGCTAGGTCTCATGAAAAATCCCGCGGATGATCACGACCTGTACTTTTTCGGAAGCGGTTATCCGACGGAGTATATTTTTTACGATAAAGTCGGGGAACAAAGCTTGATAAAGCTTGAGGACGGGACGGTCTTCGGAAGATACAGCGACCGTGAGGGGGCGAAGGATTTTCTCGAAGGGGTGCTCGGATGCAGTGTCACGGAAGAAGACGGGAAGCTAGTCTGCAGCATGAAGGGCGTTCTTGACAGGAACGACTATCCTCTCATTCTGACGGAAGCTTCGGACGGCTTTACGGCATACGCTGACGACTGCGGATATGGCGTCCCTGCGCTTATCGTAAATGACGGCCACACCGTCCGGAACCGCACATGCACTGAGGGTGAGCGCCTTACCGTCGGGGGAAAGGAACTGGAGATATGCTTTGCATCATCGCCTGTCTGCGACATCATCTTCGAACTGATAAAAGTAAAGAAAAAATGAGTATAACGGAGGAATGATCATGATACATGACCTGACGCTTGACGTTGAGACCGGGATGCCGACGTGCGGAACGCCCTGGCACCAGACCGTTGAGATCACACAGATGGGAAGACTTGCCGAAGTGGGGCGAAACACCAGCCGCATAGTTCTCGGATCGCATTCGGGCACTCACATGGATGCGCCTTTTCATTTCATAGAGGACGGAATCACGATGGAAAGCCTTGATGTTAACCTTATGTGGGGACGTGCCGTTGCGGTGGATATGAGATCGAAGGGAGCCGGCAGCACGGTAACGCTTTCGGATGTAGAAGCAATTGATGTGAGCGAGCGGATGATATTCGTGTTCGGATGGTACCATAACTGGAAGACCGACAGATTTTACAAGGATTTTCCGTATTTCGAGACAGATGCGGTGGAATATCTTATAAAGAGAGGGATGAAAGTCATGGCGCTCGACACGCCTTCCCCCGATGACGGAAGTGCGATAAAAGAAAAGGGGGAGACGGACTCGCCAAACCATGTTATGCTCTTAAAGAATGGTGTCCTGATCGTCGAATATCTGTGTAACACTGATTTTATGGAAAACGGAAAGGAATATGAGCTTGTGGCACTTCCGCTCAAAGTGAAAGGTTCTGACGGATGCCCGGCACGTGTTCTTGCAAAGGATATTTAGGCGGGATAATAGAAAAGAGAACGGCCGGAAACTGATCATCCGGCCGCTTTTTTATAATATGATGTTCACTGGAAAGTGTAATCCTTCATTTTGATCAGGACTGTCTGCGGCAGCCCTTTCGGTCCGTAGCCCGTGCTTCTGACCGAAATAGTGCCGTCCGGACGTGTGCTTCGCTCTTCGGCAAGTATGTCCGCAAAACCGCTGTCCTTCTTCTGCCTGCGGTTGTCACGGTACATTCCGCCTGAGCCGCCCGAATCGGGTCCCGACCTTCCGATGGAACCTATTCCCGTTATTTTTCTGAATTCTTCTCCGCTGTATCCTGTCATGATGCCTACCTCCGTGTGCATGCGCGGGAATCCGTTCCCTTTAACAGTTGCGAACATTTCTCCTTTTCTATTATTTATATCGGCATAAAGCCCCAATAAGTTAACATAAATTATAATTTTGTGATTTAAAGATCTTCCGCCGTGTCATTTACGCCAGGCGCCGCTCTCCTTGAAAAGGGCAAGGATCTCTGTGTCTATGCGTCCCTCCCGTCCCATGTCCTCAAGTATCTCGAATGCCTTTTCTGTAGGCACCGGAGGCTTGTACGGCCGGTCCTCAGCGGTGAGGGCATCGTATATGTCGATGATCGTGATGAGCCGTGTTTCTTTCGGTATCTCGTCAGCTGTCAGGTGGTTGGGATAGCCTGTCCCGTTCAGGAATTCGTGGTGCGAGCCTGCCCAGACGGGTACGGATTCGTAAACTCCGGTGAAACTCATGCTCCCGAGCATCCGTGCGGTATAGCTTACATGCTCCTCGACTTTCTCGCGTTCACTTGCGGTAAGCGTTCCCTTCTGCACCGTGATGGCATCGAGTTCATCGCTGTTAAGGAGCGGCTCGCTCTTTCCGTACGCGGTGATGCAGGGTATGCCGGCACACTCCTCAAGTTCATGTATCGTTGCATCGTCGACAAAGGAAGCTCTGTTTGCGCTGTCGATAAGATCCCAGGCTTTATTCAGGGCATCAACCTTGGCTGAGTATTTTTCGGCGCTGCCGGGGTCCTGTGCCTTCTGAAGTTCGCAGGAAAGCTTAGTCATTTCAAGCTTGCTCTTTATGCCGTCGCGAAGCCTCCCGAGCCGGTCGGGCTTGTCAAGCACCTCAAGAGGCACGAGCAGTTTTCCGATGTCATGGAGCCATACGCTCATAAAGAAAGGGTCCTTTTTTTCTTCTTCGAACTTCCATGTGTTGTCCGTGCTGTTCAGCCAGTTTACGAATTTTTTGGCATATTTTGCCATGCTCCTTGTGTGGTTGGCGTTGTAGGAGCTTCTTGTGTCGATCGCGTCTACCATTACCGACACGAATGAGTGAAGGATGCCGGTCACGGTCTCGGCGAGCCTGTGGTTGTTGATCGAGACTGCGGCAAGGCTTGCAAGTGCCGAAACAATGGTTTCATAGCATTTATCGAATGGGATGATGCGGCCTTCTTCATCGAGGGCGTTGATCAGCTGCAGAACGCCGATGACTTTTCCCTTTTCGTCTTCCATCGGGATGACGAGCATCGACACCGTTTTGTAGCCGTTCATAGAATCGTATCTTTGGGCGCCGGCAAAATCATATTCCTTCGAACTGTAGATATCCGGTATGTTGATCTTCCTGTTATCCATCACGGCACACGCACATACGTGGCGCCTGTCAAGCGGCACGGGCGGCATGAGGTCAGCGTTGTCGCTCTTGCCGAGGAGTATTCCCTTTGATCTGGTGCATACCGTGTAAAAATCAAGGTGATCCTTCTCGGCGATGTAGACCGTGCCGGCATCACAGCGGCATATCCTCATGGCTTCCGACAGGATCTTCTGCATGAGTACGTTAAAATTTTTTTCGGCGCTCAGGTCGAGAGCGATCTTGATCAAGCTGTCAACTGAAACGTCCCGGTTTATTAAATCCATATTACTTCTCCCTGCCTGGCAAATGATATTTTATCTGTGCTTATCTTGTCTTCCATATCTTTCAGCATCTCGTCCGTGTGGCGCGGATCATGGTGGACTATCCGGAGCATGCCCGCTCCTGACCGTTCCATTATCTTTACTCCGTGTCCGGGGACGGAATGGCCGTAACCTTTTTTGGAGTCATATTCCGCCTCGGTGTACTGACCGTCATAGAACAGAAGATCAGCTGAAGCCGCAAACTTTATCAGTGATTCATCCGTGTCTGCGGAGTGCTCGTAGTCGCTGGCATATACTAATGACCTGCCTTCATGTTCGAGACGGAACACGGTGCTTCCTCCCGGGTGGTTCGACTCTGTGGAGGTGATCTTTACGTCTCCTATGACGACGGGGGTTTCCATGTCGTAAAACCTGATGTCGGCGGGATAGTCTTCGGGAGTGCACGGCCAGAGGGGCCCTGATATGAAAGCCGTTACCTGATCGCGTGCTCCGCGTCCCATCCGGGGTATTGCATATATGTCCACCCGTCCGTCTTTTAAGTTCAGATTCCTAAAAAACGGAAGGCCGATAAGATGGTCTATATGCGGATGCGTGATGAGCACCGAAACCGGACCGGCGACTGCCGGCGCATTTACTATGCCGGTTCCCGCATCAAGGAATATGACCGTGCCGCCTGCCTCGACCATTACGCAGCTCGTTGCACCTCCGAATTCCGTATATTCTTTTCCTTCAACGGGGATCGATCCCCGTGCGCCAAGTATCGTTATCTTCATAATTATCCTCATTGACTGTATGCCGATCTGATGCTTTCACGGTCCGATCAGCCCGTCCGGAAACCAGCAGGCATTTTTTGGACCAAAAAGGATTATAACACAAAAAATCACAAAATAACAGAAGGGACTAAAAAGGGCTAAAATACGGTTATTTATTGCGCCGTCTGCCATCCGGGTGGTAAAATATTATTTGATACTTGTGTTTTTTCGTCACTGCATCATATATGGTGGATGATATGGATGATAATACTTCAAAAAACGGATCGGCCGGAACGGAAAAAGACGCGGGCCGAAAGAAGAAGATCCTGCTGGCAGTTCTGGCATTTATTGCTCTTGTTGTTTTAGTCCTCGCTTTTATATTTTCGCAGGGCATCACGGCAACGACCATGAGGATACTGCGGATCGAGGGAACGGTCCTGTTAAAGGACGGCGGAAAGGATGCGACCGTCAGGGAGAATCTCCGCTTAAAGAGCGGAAACAGCCTCGAGACCAAGGAGGCAAGCCTTGTTTCCATTGGGCTTGATGACGCCAAGATAGTCACGCTCAACGAAAACAGCCTGGCTGAGTTTAGGCAGAAGGGCAGGAAGCTTGACCTGAGCTTAGAGAGCGGAAGCCTGTTCTTTGATGTCAGCCGTCCGCTTACCGATGATGAGGCGTTTGACATACGTACTTCCACGATGGTTGTTGGGATAAGGGGTACTTCCGGTTATGTCTTTGCCGAGAACGGGCAGGAAGGCCTCATCATAAGTGACGGAGTGGTGCATGTCATCGGAACTAATCCGACAACCGGCGAGGTCAAGGAGATCGATGTGCATGCGGGCGAGAAGATCACAGTCTACCTGTACAACGACAGAAAAGTTGACAGCATAGAATTCCGTCTTGAGAGCATAATAGAACGCCAGCTTTCAGAGTTTGTGCTCGAGCGGCTGAGGGAGGATATGGTCCTTCTCGACAAGGTCGTTTCGGAAACACAATGGGATAAGCCGTGGATACTCGGCCTTGTGAAGGATGAGCCGGCAGCTGCCGAAAATCCCACGGACGAAGACGGTCCTGATGATACAGACCCTTCCGGAGGAGGAAGCGGGCCGAGGCAGCAGTCTGACGGTAAGACGGAGCCGGATAAGGCATCTGCTGATGCTTCCGAAGAAACGCCGGCTGAACCGGATGCATCCGGTTCGGAAAGCGGTTCCGATGAAGCGGGCGGAGAAGATGCTTCATCTCCCGATGAGGATCAGTATGCATCGGCAATGAAAGCCGTCGCTTCAAAGGATCCCACGACAGGCATCTTGATACTTAATGACGGGACCGTGTTCGATCCCGGCTTTTACGGAACTGTGTATCCCGATGTTTCAGCACAGTACGGAAATGACGCAATGGCGCTCCTGTCTCATTACCTGCAGTACGGCAGGAAGGAAGGGAGGATGACATTCCTTCCGACACCTACAGCAACACCGACCCCGGAGCCTGTTCCGAGCTGGGTATGGCTTAATGCTGATAAGAACAAATCCGATGAGCCGGATCCTTATTCGGATGACGGAGGCTCCGAGGAAAAGCCCAAACCGGTATTCAGGCAGCATTAGTAGGCAGGGACGGGTAAGATACCGTGCTGCATAGGAGGTATTAAATGAATTCACGTTCAAATATGAAGCTGACATCAAGACTCCTTTTCAGGCTTCTGCCAATGCAGATATTCCTTGCACTGACGGGGTCGATAAATGCCATTGTCTCCGGCCTGTTTGCGACGAATTTTGTCGGGACAGATGCCATGACAGCCGTCGGACTTTACGGCCCGATAAACATGTTTGTCTATGCCATCAGCACGATGCTCGTCGGAGGTGCCACGATACTGTGCGGCAAATATATGGGAAGGGACGAAGATGATAAGGTGCAGAATGTCTTCTCACTCGGAAACCTTCTGGGGGTATGCATTGCGGCATTTTTCATTACCATATTCCTGATCGCGGGATTTTTTGACCTGACGGGAGTGATGACGGGGGATGCCGCCGTCAGGGCTCTTTTCAACAGATATATAATAGGACAGGCGGTCGGGATACTGCCGATCTTTCTCGGAAACCAGCTTGCGGCGTTCCTTTCCATAGAAAACAAGGCTTCAAGGACGACCGTGGCAAGCTTTGTTTTCCTTGCCGTGAACGTATCCTTAAACTTCCTGTTTGTCGCCAAGCTTCACATGGAGGCGTTCGGACTTGCTCTAGCGGCCTCAATTGGAGCATGGGCATTTTTCCTTGTCCAGGTCGTATATTTCTTTTCGCCCCAAAGTGAGCTCAGACTCTTTTCGCGGAATGTCAGATGGGATGAGACCCTGCAGATAGTCAAGATCGGTATTCCGGGGGCGGCCAGCTACGGCTACCAGACCTTACGAGGCCTGATCGTAAACGAGCTTCTGCTTGTGTATGTCGGAAATGAGGGAGTGTCGGCATTTACCGCATCAGACAGCCTTCTTCGTCTGGCATGGGCAGTCCCGGGAGGCATGATGGCCGTATCGAGGATGCTGATCAGCATCAGCATAGGCGAGGAGGACAAGCAGACACTCACCGATGTCATGCGCAACATGTTCCGCAGATTCCTGCCTCTTATGTCTGCCATAAGCCTGGCCATTATCTTAAGCTCGAAATTCCTTACCATGATGTATTACAGGGATCCCTCCGATCCGGTATATATGATGACCGTCTGGGGCTTTAGGATACTGCCCCTGTGCATGCCGCTCAGCATCATCTGCATGCACTTTACCGTGTATGCACAGGCTTCCGGCAAGCAGATACTCGTACATCTTCTGTCGGTCTTTGACGGAGTCATAAGCGTGGCAGGCTTTACCGCACTTCTCATACCGAGGATGGGAATGAACAGCGTATATATCGCGAATGTCCTCAACGGAGTCGTAACAACGGTCATCGTCGGACTGTACCCGATCATAAAGACGGGAAAGATACCGAGGAACATGGAGGAACTGATGGTCATTCCGGAGGGGTTCGGAGTCTCGGAAGATCAGCGCATGGACATTACGGTAAGATCTATCGAGGATGTTGTCAGTGTGGCTAAGGAAGTACAGGACTTCTGCAGCGGTCGCGGCATAGACAGGAAACGTTCATATTATGCGGGCCTGTTCCTTGAGGAAATGGCCGGCAATGTCGTAATGCACGGATTTTCGAAGGATAGCAGGGACCATAGCGTGGACATACGCGTCGTCAGGAAAGACGAGGATGTGATCCTGCGCATAAAGGATGACTGCGTGCCTTTTGATCCGGCGGAAAGAAGGAACATGACCGATCCCGAGGATATCACGAAGAACATCGGGATACGCATGATATATAAGCTCACGGACAGGACCGAGTACAAGAACATGCTCGGACTCAATGTCCTGACGGTGCGCATATGAACATAAAGAAATTCACTTCTGTAAAAGTCGCCATCCTGCCGGCAGCTCTTGCACTTGCAGTCTGCCTCGTCGCATGGGGATGGAATGCATTTGATGCCATAGACAAAAGGGCTATGGACGGGATCTATCAGCATCCCCGGGCAGTTCCCGGTGACATCGTGGTGATCGGCATAGATGATAAGGCCCTCGAGGAGCTCGGGCCTTACAATACCTGGGACAGGAACATCATGGCCTCGGCACTTGAGGCATTTTCCGCCGAGCCTTCCGAAAAACCGGCTGTCGTGGCGATCGACACACTCTATACGGGAACATCAGATCCCGGAGCGGACACGCACCTCGCCGATGCGGCATCACGGCTTGGCAATGTCATCACCGCAAGCTATGCGATGATCGGAACCGCCGCTGTCCCCGGTGAGAACGGCAGGCTCCGTTACGATCATTCACATGTGTTCGAATATTCACTTCCCTATGAAAAACTGAAGGATGCCACCATCCAGGGCCACATCAACGCGATGTGCGATACCGACGGTATACTCCGCCATGCGCTTTTATATATAGAAGCGGATGGCACAAAGGTGTACTCGATGGCTTATAAGGCTGCGGAGCTGTATGCAGAGGAAAACGGACGTAAGATCGATGCGCCGCCCGGTGGGAACGCAGGCTTTTACCTGTCATATTCCGCGCTTCCCGGGGGATTTTACGACGGGTATTCGATAACCGATCTTATCCACGGGAGGCTTAATCCGGACGAATATGCCGGGAAGATCGTGTTCATAGGGCCTTACGCCATCGGGCTTCAGGATGCGTTCTTTACCGCCATCGACCGGTCGGCTCAGATGTACGGGGTGGAATACCAGGCAAATGCCGTTAGGGCCATTCTTGACGGAGATTACAAGAAGGAAGCCGGAAATGCGCCGCAGGCCCTAATCCTGTTTATCATCACCGCAGCCGCTTACGTGCTCTTTAAGAAAATGAGCCTGAAATATTCAACGGCTGCGGCAGTTCTCCTTACAGCCGCGTCCATAGGCATGGCGTACATGCTCTATACGTTCGGATATGTCGTGCATATCCTGTGGATACCGTTCGGAGTGCTTGCCGCATATCTCGTATCGGCGGGCAGCAGGTATGTCCTGTCCGTCATCGAAAAGCAGCAGATTACGCGGACTTTCGAGCGGTATGTTGCTCCCGAGATCGTCGGGGAGATACTGAAGGCCGGGCCCGAAAATCTCTCGCTCGGAGGAAAACTCTGCGACATAGCGGTGCTGTTCGTGGATGTGAGGGGATTTACTTCGATGTCCGAGCGCCTTTCTCCCGAAAAGGTCGTACATATCCTTAACAGGTACCTTACGATGGCGAGCGGATGCGTTGAACGAAACGGAGGAACGCTTGATAAGTTCGTAGGTGATGCGATGATGGCGTTCTGGGGTGCTCCCCTTGAAAATGATGACAGCATAGGCAGCGCCGTAAAGACCGCGGCCGAGATAGTAAAAGGTGCCGCAGAAGTTTCGCGCGAGCTTGTCGAGGAGACCGGGGAAGAGCTGAACGTCGGAGTCGGGGTGCACTTCGGTCCCGCGGTTGTCGGAAATATGGGTGCTGAGAGGCACATGGACTACACCGCGATCGGAGATACGGTCAACACGGCAGCAAGGCTTGAGGCAAACGCCCCGGCCGGAACGGTATATATAAGCCGTGCGGTGGCCGACGGACTGAAAGGAAGGTACGGATGCACATCCCTCGGAAACAGCGTAAAGCTCAAAGGAAAATCGGAAGACTTCGAAGTACTGAAGCTTGATATACCCTGAACATAATTGGCTTCGGGATGCGTAAAATACAATATAAAAATATTAATCCCTGCCGCGGGCTATAAAATATCCTGATACGGCAGGGATTTTTGCGTCATGGACGTTTCCTAAAAAAAATGAGAAATATATGTTGACAAATAATATTATACGACGTATAGTATCATACAAGGAATGATATAAATCGCCGGAAAGGAGGTAATGGCATGACATATCAGCTTACAGCACCGCTTCTTGATGCGTGTGTCCTCGGCATCGTCAACAGCGAGGACTCATACGGATACACGCTCACGCAGAAGATGCGGCAGGTCGTCGACATATCGGAGTCTACACTGTATCCGGTGCTCCGGCGGCTTCAGAAGGCGGGACATTTAAGGACTTACGATGAGCCTTATGGCGGACGGAACAGACGCTACTACGCGATAACGGATGAGGGACAGAAGCTTCTTGCCACCTATGCCAAAGAGTGGGAGATATACAAGACCAAGATCGATGAACTTCTCTCACCCCCGGCAGGCCCTGACAATGAAACAGACAAAGGAGACAGTGATGAACAGGACTGAATACATTAAAGAGCTCAGCAGGCGTCTCAAATATATCCCAGGAGAAGACAGGGAGGACGCCATCGAATATTATAATGAACTGATGAGCGACATGGGCATAGGCGAGGCGGATGATGTATCCGAAAAGCTTGAAAATCCCAAAGATGCCGCCAAGAAGATATTGGAAGAGTGCACTAAGAAGCACGTTGATGAATACGAGGAGAACAAGACGGCAAAAGGGCGTGCGACGATAGCATGGCTTTATGTTCTCGGAGCCCTGTCCCTCCCGCTGTCGCTTCCGCTTGCCATAGTGGTCCTTGTGCTCGCATTTGCACTCGTTATCGTTATCGCATCGCTTTTCATCTCATTTGCCGCTACCGCTGTCGCACTTGTGGCAGCCGGACTGGCATCGTTCGTATTTATGTGGACGGCACCGGGAATAGCCCAGAAAATGGTCATTTTCGGGATGGGGATCACCTCGCTCGCACTCGGGGTGCTTATCGGATTCGGGATTTATTACGGAGCACGTGCGCTCATCCGCGTAACGTTCAGAAGGAAGAGGAGTAAAACGGAGGAAACCATACAATGAACAGAACGGTTAGAAATATACTGATAGCAGCGGCAGTGCTGCTTCCGGCGGGGATAATCATAACAATGCTCGGGATATTTTTCGGCGGAAGGAGCCAGTGGGGCATTAACTATGAAAACATGAGCTATGAAGATGACGGCGGACTGGCGTCTGATACGGTCGTCCTAAGCGATTTTGACACACTTGAACTCGATGTCTCTTCGATAGATGTGATCATTCTCCGCGGGGATTCGTATAGCCTTTCATACAGGACCGAAAAAAACAAGGTGCCGGAGATTACCGAAGAGAACGGAACGCTGACGGTTAAGCAGCCAAGCACGGGATTCATAAGCTTCGGATTTACGACGGGATATGTTGAGAATTCATATACGATAACCGTACCTGAAAGTGCGGGGGTCATCAGCGTTAACATAGACTCATCCTCGGGAGAGATAATGGCAGAGTCTGTCAAGCTTGCCGGTACCATCAATACAAGCTCCGGGGAAGTCGTAATGAACGACGTCGAGGGCGATGACATAAGCGTCACGACGAGTTCCGGGGAGATCGTTGCAGATAAGCTGAGGATGGGAAAGGGAAAGTTTACATGCTCTTCCGGAGACATTTCACTGCTTCATTCATCTGCGGATGAGATCAGCTGCACCACCTCGTCGGGGGAAATGGTTATATCCGATTCGGAGGCAGGCAGTGTTTCATGCACGGCAAGTTCGGGTGATGTAGCCATCGGACTCATAGGAGATGAGAGCGAATACTCATATGACATCAAGACTTCATCGGGGGACATTTTTGTAAACGGGACCGAGTCGGAAAAACAGTACGTTAAGGAAGGGACCGGAGACAAACGGATAACCGTTAAGACATCAAGCGGTGAAGTCGGCGTAAACGTGAAATAGCATGTATTTACATGCCGGGGGAGAGCACCGAGGTGACATGCTCGGCAAGAGAGCGGGGAGCGGAAGCCGATATGTGCACCCCGTCCGCCTCAAAGTTTTCTGAGGTTACCTCTGCCCCGGTGTGTATCAGATTGATAAGATCTCCCATGGAATACGGGATTACAACGTCTATCGTGCGGCTTTCGGCCGCAAAGCAGGCAGAGAGGGCATCCAAAAGATCGCCGATCCCATAGCCCGTCTTCGCGGAGATATATACGCTGCCGCTTCCGGGAATGTTCCGGACGGTAAGGTTTTCATCGCGCAGGTCGGCTTTGTTATATACATATATCCTCGGAATGACGAGGCAGTCGAGATCGCGGAGGGTATCCTCCGTGATCTTTTTGTGCGTCTCATGATGCGGATCGGAAGAGTCCATCACTATCAGAAGGACATCGGCATACTTTACTTCGGCAAGGGTTGAGCGGAATGCCTTTATGAGATCGTGCGGTATGTTTTCGATGAAACCGACGGTATCTGACAGAAGGAACGGACGGCGCTCCGGAATGGCGATCTTGCGGATCGACGTGTCGAGCGTTGCGAACAGCATGTCTTTTTCGAAGACTTTCTTTTCCTCTTTTTCCGAGGATGATACCGACATGGAAAGAAGCCGGTTCATGAGAGAGGACTTGCCGGCGTTCGTGTATCCGACGAGCGCGACCTGGCTCAGGCCCCCGCGTCCGCGGCCCCTGCGCTGTGTGTCGCGTGTGCGCTCTATCTGCGACAGTTCTTTGCGGAGCTCTGCAATGCGCCGTGAGATCTGCCGCCTGTCGAGCTCTATCTGTTTCTCGCCTATACCTTTGTTGGCGCGGCTGCCGCCACCGCCGCCCTGACGGCCGAGGTGCTGCCACATTCCGGTAAGGCGCGGCATCATATACTGAAGGTATGCGGACTCCACCTGAAGCCTGGCTTCGCGCGTGCGGGCCCTTCTCGAGAAGATCTCGAGTATCAGGCCCGTCCTGTCCCATACCTCGACGCCTATTATCTTCTGCAGGTTCTTCATCTGCGTGGGGGAAAGGTTTCCGAGGCAGACGGCACACTCCGCGCCGGTGGCACGTACGCTGTACATGAGTTCCTCCGCTTTTCCGGTGCCGATCCAGGTGGCAGTCTCCGGATGGGGGAGTGTCTGCGTTACCGTATCCTTAACTTCAAGTTCGCATGCTTCGCACAGGCTTGCAAGCTCATCGAGTGCATGGCCGAATTCGTCATCGGATTCATATGTTCTAAGTCCCACAAGTACTGCGGGTATGAGATTTTCGCTTCCGCTGTTTTCCATGGGAATAAGTTTACTCCCTTCCGGGCCGGACGGCAATGCAAAATCCTTGAATTATTAACGGATATTATGCATAATATTATGTTGTGACCTGACATGCGGCCTGCCCTTCGGCGAAGCCGAACTCATAATGGGATGAGATTCCGAGAATACGCAGAGGATGGATATGAAAGAATATTTTATAGACAGTGACGGGATAAAGATACATGCAAAGCTTGAGATGCCTGAGGGCGCAAAAAAGTGTCCGCTGGTCATCGTTGTTCACGGGTATACGGGGCATATGGAGGAAGACCACATTATAGCAGCTGCGGATGCGGCCGTGGCTTCCGGCATGGCGGCACTTCGCGTCGAGATGTACGGGCACGGAAAAAGCGGAGGGAGATTCCGCGACCATACACTCTACAAATGGGTCACGAACATGCTCGACGTGGTGGACCATGCCAAGACGCTTGATTTTGTGACGGATATGTACATATGCGGGCATTCACAGGGCGGGCTGCTTGTCATGCTGATCGCGGGGATGTGCCCGGATGTATTTAAGGCCGTGATACCGATGTCTCCCGCGTGGATGATACCGGAGAGGGCACGCCTTGGCGAAATGCTCGGGACGAAGGTCGATCCCGTGAACATTCCCGATGAATTCGTCCAGGACGAGGAGAATATCCTCTCAGGCAATTACATAAGGGTTGCCCAGACTATCCACGTCGAGGACGAGATCGCAAGGTACTGCGGACCGGTGCTCATCATCCACGGAGATGAGGATGAGGCCGTGCCGTATGAATACGGGGTAAAGGCAGCGGGTCTTTATAAAAATGCCGAGCTTGTAACGATAAAGGGTGACGACCACTGCTACAACAGCCATCTTGACAAGGTTAGCGCTGCAATTCGTGATTTTCTTTGTGAAATGATGTGATATAATATTATGTCACTAAATCAGACATATTATATGGCAGAATCTGCCATAAACGGTAGAAACGAGTTATGGACAGGATAAAAGAATTATTCGCCAAAAGCAGGGATTATATTTTTGACCCGTCGGTGCCGCTCAGCGACAGGTCATTCATGCTGTTTTCGGTCATGGTGCTCGTATCGCTCATTGCGGCGGTCCCATGCGGGCTGATCATGCATGAGCCGCGCTCTGCCACGCTTTCCACGCTCGCGGGGGCCCTGGGCTTTACGGCATATGTATATTATTCATATAAGAAAAAGAAGATCGCGACGGCCAAGATCGTGCTCTCTGTTGTTGTCGTCGTCATTTTCCTGCCGGTGATGTTCTTTACGAACGGAGGCGCTTCAGGCGGAGCCCCGGTATGGCTTCTTCTCGGGATGATATATATCGCCCTCATACTTGACGGCAGGCTCAAGTACATCATGCTCGTCCTCAACATGGCGATCCTTACCGCGTGCTGGATAGTCGGATACAGATTCCCCTCGCTTGTCACCGAATATTCAAGGGGAGGAAACTATTTCGATGCGATAGCGGCCATATTCATCGTGGGCATGATAATCTACATGCTCATCTCATTCCAGATGGCCCTGTCACGACGGGAAGAAGAGGACAAGAACTTAAAGCGCCTGTTCGAACAGACAGCGAGCGCGCTCGTTAACGCGATAGATGCAAAGGACAGATATACGCACGGACATTCCTCAAGAGTTGCCGAGTATTCGCGGCGTATGGCCGAACTCAGCGGCAAGAGCAGCGCAGAGTGTGAAGAGATATATTATGTCGCGCTCCTTCATGATGTCGGAAAGATCGGAATTCCCGAGAGCATCATCAACAAAGAGGGAAAGCTGACGGACGAGGAATATGAGATCATCAAGCAGCATCCGGTCCTCGGTGCCCAGATACTGAACAGCATAACCGAGTATCCGGGCCTTATGGTCGGTGCAAGGCACCATCATGAGAGGTATGACGGAAAAGGCTATCCGGACAGGCTTAAGGGCGAGGATATCCCGGAGATCGCAAGGATCATATCCGTTGCGGATGCATATGATGCGATGACTTCAAAGAGAAGCTACCGTAAGACCATTCCACAGCAGTCGGTAAGGGAGGAGATCGTAAAGGGTGCCGGAACCCAGTTTGATCCGAAGTATGCCAAGATGATGCAGCATCTCATAGACCTTGATACCGAATATGAGATGAAAGAGAAGGCTACACTTTCAGAGCTGTCATGGAAGAATGATCTTATAAGCAAAAAGAACAGGGATGAGATAAGTGACGGGATACTGCTCGGTCAGGAGACCAAAACGATCCGCTTCAAGTGTGAGGCGGCAGAATCTGCCGGCAGCGGATTCCGTTTCTGCATGATACTGTTTGACTCCCTTGACGGACGATATCACGACAGCCCCAGGAACGTAAGTGAACTCAACTATTTCGAATATGCGGTCCTCTGGGCTGACGGGGAATATGAGTGCGAAGGCGCAAGGAAGGTTGCCGCGGAGGGAACCGGGATCGGTCAGGCCGATACGTTTGCCAGACGCAGGAGCACGGTCTACGAGATCGAAGCGGTCAGGGTGAAGGACCATGTACAGATAAAGATAAACGATACCTTAAGGTCGTCTTATTACAGCTTCACGATCGCACTTCCCGACAATACGAGATACTCATACCTCGGCCTTACCGGCGAAAACTGCCATCTGTCCTATATGAGCATCTCAACAGCTGAAGAAGCCGTTCCGAATGACTATATCACGAGGATTGCGGAAGAGATAAGCTATATAGACGGACCGGAGGGTGACCTTCCGAACGTTCAGATAGACGGATACCGGAGCGATTCCACTATCGGTGTTCCTCTCCGCGACGGAATGAAGATAACGTTCCACACTAAGAGCCTTCCGATGGCCCGCCTTGTATGGCACTGCGCGTACATAGACCTGTTCTGGTCGCCCGGCAGAAAGCCGCTCGGCGACGGATACCTTGAATATGCGCTTATAAGGCTGGACGGCGAGAACTGGGAAGCCGAGCGCGTTGCAAGGAACAAGCTCATCGTGAACTTAGGTGATGAGTTTACCGGATGGGATGCTTGGAAGGAAGCCAACAAGATCGGCTACGACTGTACCGTATACTTCAAGATAGACGGCGACAGGATCATAACGACAACGAACAATCTCGGGATCGGCGTCAGAAGCACGACCACGGTGCTTGAAATGCCCGAGGAGATGTATGTATGCCTTACCGGTGACCAGTGTGCCATAACCAATATAAGGATACATTATGCGGATATGAGCCCGGCTGCTGCCATAAACCCGGCGACCGCCGTAACCCCTGAGATCGGCACAAGTTCGGAATCCGACATGGGCCATGAAGTATATGTCTGACAGGAGCAGCTTCATTCGAGAAAACTGATATCGAAAATATCATCGACCGCAATGGCCGTTCCGTCTTCCATGACGATCTTTTCTTCGGCCGCATCGATCTTCTTTATATTCCCCGACGCGATAGTATATGATCCGCCTCCCTTGAAGGGGTCAGGCAGAAAATATGTGATGGCAGCGGCTCTTTTGCCCTGTCCGATCATCTGTATCCTGCGGTCAAGCTCTTCCGCGGCGTCCGTATCGAGAGTTATCTTCTCATATGTCAGGCGCTGTGTCTCATCCACCATCTCGTCATATCCGGTGAGCGCCGCAAAGGGCGAGAACTGCGCTGCCCGTGAAGACATCGGCATATGCGGGTGTTTATCCGACCGGTGGTGCGGATGGCTGATGATATCGTCATAGATGCTCATGCTTTGTGGCCTCCGACCTGACGGTTTCGTTCCATTGCCGTGGCGCCCTCAAGGAAGTTTGTTCCTTTGAGGATCGCATTCTTTCCGTACTTTTCCTTGATGTTAAGCGTTGCAAGCTGTAGCGATCGCTCCTTAGCCAGCCGCTCTTCCTCGTCAGCATTTTCCGCGCCTTCCCCGAATACCGAAAACAGATCGAGCTGCTCGTAGCTGTCTGCTTCCTTTGCCTCTTCTTCGGGAACAACCCTTCCCGCACAGACGTTGATGCGCCTTATAAAAAGGGACGGATCGGTCACTCTTTCATACAGTTCCATCACTGCGTCGGTGATAAGCCTTGTCGATGAAGTGAACCTGCCAAGCGGTGCGGTTCCGTGGCCGTGCTTCGGCACGAGCCTTCCGTACCAGTCAAGCGACATCTCGCCGTTATATCCCTTAAGCTCATCGGGATCCTTCACGCTCTCATAGCCGATGGTCAGCACAATCTGGTCCGTCACGAGTCCCTTGCGGACAAGGTCGAGAGTCAGGCTGTCGGTCATCTCGCGCACTATTATCGCCGCCTCTTCGTGTGAATAAGGCCGCTGCAGCACCTGTCCGGAACTTAAGCTGTTATTCTGGGGCCTGTAATTGTGGGCATCCTCTATCGTGCACGGCTCCCACCCCCACGCATGGTCTATGAGCAGCTCCGCGTTCACCCCGAAAGCTTTGTAGAGTATATCCTCGCGTTTTTCGGAACATGCGGCGATATCGCCCATCGTGCTGAGGCCGAGCTTTGCAAGCCTCCTGGCGGTGCCTGCACCTACACGCCAGAAGTCCGTTATCGGGGTGTGTGACCAGAGCGTGCGGCGGAATTCCATCTCATCAAGTTCGGCTATCCGCACGCCGTTCTCGTCGGGCGGCATGTGCTTTGCGGTTATGTCCATCGCAACTTTGCTGAGGAACATGTTGGTCCCTATCCCTGCCGTTGCCGTGATCCCGGTCGTTGATAGGACGTCACGGATCATGGTCATTGCCAGCTCCCTCGGCGTCATGCGGTATGTACCGAGATAGGACGTGACATCCATGAACACCTCATCGCACGAATAGACGAGTATATCCTCGGGAGCCACGTACTTAAGGTAGATCCTGTATATGTCCGTGCTGTACTTCATGTAAAGGCTCATCCGCGGCGTTGCAACGATATAGCCTAGTTCAAGCGAGGGGTTGGAATCGATCTCGGTGGTAATGAATGAGCTGCCGGAAAACTGCCGTCCCGGAGCCCTGTAAAGGCGTGAGGCATTGATGCGCTTTACCGCCTCGACCACCTCAAACAGACGGGGCCTGCCGGGCAGACCGTATGACTTGAGCCCCGCAGAGACCGCGAGGCATATGGTCTTCTCCGTGCGTGATGCATCTGCGACCACAAGGTTGGTCGTGAGCGGATCGAGCTTGCGTTCCGCGCATTCAACGGAGGCATAAAAACTTTTCAGATCTATCGCGATGTAAGAACGTTCCATGGCAAGTCCCGCTACTATTATCGAACAGATGTTCTGAAATGTCAATGATAACAGCTTATCTTCAGCATTCAGTCATCCGGGCCACCGACCGCGTCCTTTATGGCAGCTGCGACCGCATATGCCAGAAGCGGCGGAACGGCATTTCCAACCTGGCGAAGCTGTGCCCCGATCTTTCCCTCAAAGAGAAAATCATCCGGGAAGCTCTGCAGCCTTGCGGACTCTCTTACAGTAGGGACACGGTTAAATACCGGGTGGAAATAGTTCATGTGGCCGGTGTCTATCGTGACGGACACGCCGTCCTCTTCAAGCCGCCTGTACGCGGATGAATGCCTGTTGTCCCTCTGCGTATCCCACATTTCCGCGGGAACGTTTTTCCAGTTGCCGCCCTGCGGGACATATTCCATCCGCTTCTGCACCCTGTCACAGGGATAGTGCACCCTGTGGTTATTGATGACGCCGCTTTTGGTAAATATCCTCTCCCCGAATGCTCCGGAGCATGAACCGGTGTAGGAAAAGGAGTCCCCGCCCTGTGACTTTGCCGTATCCTCAAGTGCGTACAGATCGCCTATCGCCTCCTTTACGGTAACGATCGGCTGCTTCTTCAGTTTTTTAAAATCAAACTTTCTTCCTATATCTTTCCTGATCCCGACAAAGACGGCCCTGACCCTCTTCTGGGGAACACCGTAGTCAGAAGCCCGGACGATGTCGGAGCTTACGGTGTATCCGGCATCTTCCATGAGCTCATATATCCGCTTTGCGGCAAAACCGTCATCTTTCGTCAGGATCCCGCGCACGTTTTCTATCATGAACGCCTTGGGCTGAAGCACACTTACAAACCTTACGAATTCCATGAACAGGCGGTTTCTCGGATCGTCAGTCACGTCTTTTTGCTGCATGTTGGCATTGCTGAAGCCCTGGCACGGAGGGCCCCCGATGATGACGTCGATCCCGTCCGGGAAATTTTCATGTATCATCTTGTTGGAAAAATCACGGATATCACCGCAGTAGTTAATGCCCTCGGGAAAATTGAGCTCATGGGTGCGCACGGCGGCGGCCTCATGGTCAATGCCTCCGGCGATCTCAAATCCCGCCATCTTAAATCCGCAGCTCATTCCGCCTGCTCCGCAGAACAGATCCAGTACTTTCATGTGTCGGCGTTCCTTCCACGTTCCTTACGTTTATCAACGGACATTATATCATACGTTTTACGGAGAAAACGCATTTTGGCAAACTTCTTTGCACCCTTATGCGAAAAAATGTATAATTAACAGATAGATTTACAGGGGAAATAAAATGTATCAGTTTGTTTTGGTAATACAATGTCTCAGCATAGTTGTGGCGGCCGCCGAGTGCGCCGTCGTTTTTAAGAACTGGAAGGGCATTCAGCATTCATATCTTTTTCTTGCGTGCGCATCAACGTTTGTGAGCAATCTCGGCTACTTTTTCCAGCTGAGGGCGCGCTCCGCCGATACATATATGACTGCAGTGAAGCTTTCATATGCCGGAAGGGTATGGCTTACCTTCGCACTCTTTCTGTTCATCACCGAGCTTGTCCGAATAAAGATCCCGGCCATTCTCAAGATCGCGATGTCGCTTTTCAACGTTGCCTCCTACATCGTTGTCCTTACGACAATGAAAACGGGGCTTTACTACCGGGTGACCGGTTTTCAGGTCAGGGAACAGTTTCCGTTTTTAATGCATGATAACGGCATATGGCACCATATATGGTCGGCCACGCTGATACTCTATATCGTGTACGGCGTTACGGCGCTGTTTTCGGCACTCCGGAAGGAAAAGCATCCGACCGTGAGGAAACGTCTGCTCATGGTCATGCTCGCCATACTGACGATGAGCTTTTTCCTCGTGATGAACATGTTAAAGCCGCTCCCTATCAACTATGTATATGACATTACGATGGTAAGCTTCCCCATCGCCGCTGTGTTCATGTTCATAGCGATATTTCGGTATAACCTTCTCGATACGGCAACACTTGCAAGGGAATATGTCATAGACAGGCTTTCCGAGGGCATAATCGCCGTTGACAGCTCCGGCCAGATAAGCTACAGCAACGAGCCTGCGCTCGGGATTTTTCCTTCCCTTGCGGATGAGCCGGCAAAGGTCGTCGACATGGTCAGGGATTCAATAGAATGCGGCGAGCCCATCAGGATAAACGACAGGATATATGCTCCCGAGGCGAACAGGCTCGGCGGCCAGGGCGAAAATGCCGGGACGATATATACGCTGACCGATGATACGGACCACTACGTATATATGAAGAACCTTGAAGAGCAGAAGAAGATGGCGGATGAGGCGAACAGGGCCAAATCCTTCTTCCTTGCAAATATGTCACATGAAATCCGGACGCCTATTAATGCCGTGCTCGGAATGGATGAGATGATCATCCGCGAAAGCTCTGAGAAGAACATAAGATCATATGCAAAGGACATAAAGGTCGCGGGACGCACGCTCCTGTCCCTGATCAATGACATACTTGATTTTTCCAAGATAGAGGAGGGAAGGATGGAGATACTGCCCACGCAGTATGATATCTCTTCCGTAATAAACGACCTTGTCAACATGATAAGGTTTCGGGCCGAAAAGAAGGGCCTGAAGCTTGAGGTGAGCGTTGACCGGGACGTTCCCCGCGTCCTTTACGGCGATGAGATAAGGATAAAGCAGGTCGCCCTGAACCTTCTGACAAACGCCGTCAAGTATACGAATGAGGGAAAGGTGTCTCTTTCTATAGGATTTTCGAAGGAAGATGACGAGAACATAATCCTGTCGTTCGTCATCGGGGATACGGGGATCGGAATGAAGGAGGAGGACATGGACAGGCTGTTCTCCCCGTTTTCGAGGATCGAGGAAAAACGAAACCGCAGCATCGAGGGGACCGGCCTTGGCATGAGCATCGTTCGGCAGCTGCTTGAACTGATGGGCGGGAAGCTTGATGTTAAGAGCGTTTACGGAGAAGGCAGCACCTTCAGCTTCGGGATAAGGCAGAAAGTCATGAAATGGGAGCCGCTCGGCGATATGTCATTTAAGTCTTCTGCCGAGGATGATGACGCCGAAAGCTACAGGGAGCTCTTCCATGCAGCGGATGCGCACATACTCGTTGTCGATGATACCGAGGTAAACCTTACCGTCATACAGAACCTTCTGAAGAAGACACTTATAGATGTCGATACTGCCGGATCGGGAATGGAAGCTCTCGCAATGGCGAAGGAGAAGCATTACGACATCATATTTATAGACCATATGATGCCCGAGATGGACGGCGTCGAAACACTCCATAGGATACGGGAAGAGACAGACTCCGACAGTACGGTCTGCATCGCGCTTACGGCAAATGCGGTGAGCGGTGCGAGGGAAAAATACCTGGCGGCGGGATTTTCGGACTATATCTCAAAGCCCGTGGACGGACGGCGCCTTGAGGAGATGATAAGAAGAAATCTTCCCGAGGAAAAGATAGCCGCCGTATCGGATGAAGGGACGTCATTACCGGCAGGACGTGAGGGCAGGATACTTGTGGTCGATGACGACGAGGTGATCCTGGCCGCGACAGCCGAGATACTCGGAAAAGATTATGATGTCATATGCTGCCAGGACGGAAAAGAAGCTGTCAGGATGGCAGCAAAGACACAGCCCGATCTCATACTGCTTGACATCAACCTTGTCGGGACGACGGGATTTGACGTGCTTACGGAACTTAAAGCCGATAATGTTCTGAAGTCTGTCCCAGTTATGTTCATAACGGCAGATGATGACAGGGAAAAGGAAGTCCTGGGGCTTAAGAACGGGGCGGCGGATTTTGTCAGGAAGCCGTTCATTCCGGAGGTGCTGCGGCAGCGGAGCAGGACGATAATCGCCCTCGACCGGTACCAGAGGGACTTAAAGGGCGAGGTCAGGAAGCAGACGAGGCGTGCTGAGAGGCTCACCAAGGAGATGATGATGGCTCTTTCGCATACCGTCGACGCCAAGGACCACTACACAAACGGACATTCCGAAAGGGTTGCGGCATATGCCGCCGAGATCGGAAGGCGGATGGGGAAGACTCCTGCGGAACAGAGGCAGCTGTATGAGATAGGGCTGCTTCATGACATAGGTAAGATCGGTATTCCCGAGGAGATAATCAACAAGACCGAAAAGCTTTCCGACAAAGAATTTGCGAGGATAAAAGAACATACGGTGATCGGGTGCGAGATACTTAAGGGAATAGTTGACATGCCCGAACTGTCATCGGGCGCAAGGTCGCATCACGAGCGCTACGACGGCCGGGGATATCCCGACGGCCTCGCAAGGGATGCGATACCCGAGGTTGCCAGGATCATATGCGTTGCGGACTGCTATGATGCGATGACGAGCACGCGGACATATTCCAAGCCCAAGCCTCAGGATGTGGTAAGGGCAGAGATAGAAAGGTGCTCGGGCTCGCAGTTCGATCCCGACATTGCGGCCATTATGCTCGGCATGATCGATGATGACAGTGATTACATGATGAACGAGCGTACCGGAGGAAGCAGTGTATGGAAGGCCTATGATGTCATCTGGAACCCTGCCGGGGGGGAGGATGTTACGGATGAAGAGGGCGATGCGGCTCCTTCCGATCTTCCCGGATGGCTTCTGTCCGTTCCCGGGATAGACAGCGCGGTCGGCATTGCCAACTGCGGATCAGAGGAAAGCTTCATGTCTGTCCTCGGCGTATTTCATAAGACCGCGAAGGCAAAGGCGGATGAGATACGAAAGCTTTATGAAGACGGTGACATTGAAAACTATACGATAAAGGTCCATGCGCTTAAGAGCTCGGCTAGGATAATCGGCGCGGCGCGGCTTTCGGACCTTGCAAAGGAGCTTGAGGCAGCAGGCAAGGATGGAAGATGGGATCTCATAAAGGATAAGACGGAAGGCCTTCTTGATGACTATCTGAGCCTTGACCGGCATCTTGACAAGCTTGATGATGATGGCGCCGAAAAAGAGCCGCTTCCCGCTTTCATGAGGGATGAGGCGTTTTCAACAATCAGGGAGATTGCCGGAAGCATGGACTACGGCATGATGGAGGATGTGCTGGCGCAGCTTGGCAGATATGCTCTCAGCGATGAGGATGAGAAGACAGTCAGCAGGATAAGCGCCCAGCTCATGCAGCTTGACTGGGACGGGATAAAGGATACGCTGAAACAGTAACGATCATTTTGCAGGAGAAAACGGATATGGCAGATTCATTTGACAGTCAGCAGGGAATGGTGCTCGTTGTGAGCGCAACGGACAGTTTTCTGGCAAAGAGCCTTGTGTCAAAGCTTGAGTCGATGGGTATCGGCGCGGGATTTTCGCACGGGCAGATTAAGGATGTGGAGAAGCTTCGCGGGAACATCGAACTCTTCATACTGTTCATGAGCCCGGAGATGGAGGAGATGACCGAGAACATCGTCTATCTCAAGGATGCGGCATCCGACCTGGACCGCAAGTTCATAGTGATCGGAGACGCGGCAGAGAAGGAGAATATCTCGGAGATCATTCCGGAAACCCTGGTGCTCCAGTGGTTTGAGCGCCCGCTCATAATGGATGACCTCATGAAGTGCATTCAGAAATACATGGAGGACAATACGGGCGAGAACCGCAAGAAGACTGTGCTCATTGTTGATGATGACATTACGTATATGCGAACGGTCTATGAGTGGCTGAAGGACAGCTACCATGTCGGCATGGCATCGAGCGGAGTGCAGGCGATAAGCTATCTTGCGAGAAACAAGGCGGACCTGGTGCTTCTTGATTATGAGATGCCGGTCGCGAACGGACCGATGGTCCTCGAGATGCTGAAGAACGATTCCGAGACCGGGCAGATCCCCGTCATGTTCCTGACGGGCCACGGCGACAGGCACAGCGTCCTGTCGGTGGTAAGCCTAAGCCCGGTGGATTACCTTTTAAAGACGATAGACAAGCCGACGCTGCTTAAAAAGCTTCATGACTTTTTCGCATCAAGACAGTAGACATCACGAAGGAAGGTTTTCTTCGAGAGTCCTGATGTCATTTCCAAGCATCGATTCATGTGCCTCGGATATCGCCCTGACCTCATCCGCCGATTCGGCGAAGATCGCGGCGATCCTGGGATCGAACTGTGTTCCTGCCCCTTCGGTGATTATCCCCATTGCTTTTTCAAACGGAAAAGGATCTTTGTAGCTGCGTTTGGAAACAAGCGCATCAAATACATCGGCAACCGCCATGACACGGGCGGAAAGCGGGATGTCTTCCCCTGCCTTATGGCTCGGGTATCCGCTGCCGTCCCATTTTTCATGGTGGTAGCAGGCAAGATTTTTGGCTTCGTTCAGATACCCGTTGTCGGAAACGAGAGCCATCGCGCTTTCAATGACTTTCTTACCAGCGGTGGTATGGCTCTTCATGATCTCAAATTCTTCGTCGGTGAGCTTTCCGGGTTTATTGAGTATGGAGTCGCTTACCATTATCTTTCCGACATCATGAAGCGGTGCGGAATTGGAAACGTCGTTTATGTATTCGTCGGTGAGTATGTCGGGATACATCCCGCGCTCGCGCATCTTTTCCAGGATAAGGCGGACATATGCGGCGGTCTTGCGGACGTGGTCCCCGGTGTTCTTGTCGCGGCTCTCGACCATGTCTGCGAGAACATATATGAGGCCGTTCTGCATGTGCTGTATGACCTCGCCCTTCTCTTCAACATCCTCGAGATATCCGACAGTTTCCGCAATGGTCTTTGAAAGGGACTCGTAGAGATTCTCTATCTCATCACCTGTCGCGATGTCAAGGTGCTGAAGCCTTTCTATACTCTTTTCCCTGCCTTCCTCGCTGTCATATGCGAATTTTCTCGCGGACCTCGTCATGGAGGCGATAGGGTATACGAGATGATAGTCAACGAGCCATATGCACACTGCGAGAATGAATATGTAAAATCCCACGAAGAGCGAAAATACCTTGGTCATGTAGTTGAGGCTCGCCATGCGTATGTCCTCGACCCTGATGTCGGCCGCGGCATAGCATACACACCGGCCGGAGCTGTCATATACAGGTTCAAATACAGTCAGGAGCCGGCCGTACATCGTATCATCGATAAGCGGCTCGATCCTTCTCCCTGCAAGAAGGTCATCTTTGTAAGGCAGAAGATATTCCTCTATCGGGATCACGTCACCTGCATCCTCTGCCTTCACTTCTGCGGTATCGAGGTCAAAGAGCACAGTCACTCCGTCCTCGGTAAACCTGTAAACGTATATGAACTCGATATCCGGATTGCCGGTACGTATTCCCTCGAGCTCTTCCTCTATCTTAATGTGTCCGGGATCCGATTCCCCGAGAGCGATATATTCATCGGTCTTCTCGGGATCTATCAGGTTGGCCGCGAGCTTTGCCGCGCTCGTGCAGCTGTATGTGTACTGCCTGATGGCAAAGGTACGGTAGAGAATGAAACTGATGACGGTGGTGACGACTGCGACGCATACCATGATGATCGAGATGATCGTAATGATCTTGCTTCGAAGAGAAAAGGAGCGCGTATGATTTTTACGCACGTCCGCGAGCGCTGCTTCGGAAAGGGGCGCCTGGTGCCAGCCCGTAAGCCACAGCCTGGGTTTGATACTTTCAGGGATGAGACGGAGGATAAGGTATGCGAGAACGACGGTAATGGCCTTGTCTATAAGATCAATGACTACATCGGAAAGCATCTGGGCCCAGAAGACGCTCAGCATCCCGCGGTCAAGCAGAGCCTTCGCAAACGGTGCCGAGATGCCCTCGCCGACTCCGAAACCGTAGAGTAGATACGTGAGAACAGAGCCGAGCGCTCCGCCTATAAATGCGAACAGGGGTATGGTAAGGACGGCCTTCTTAAAGCTGTCAAACCATCCTTTG
>JAILRP010000035.1 GCA_024698075.1 Lachnospiraceae bacterium | reverse complement strand
GCTTGCCGAGCGTTACGGGAAGCACCCTGCACTCAAGATGTGGCATATATCTAACGAATACGGCGGCGAATGCCACTGCAGCCTCTGCCAGGCGGCTTTCCGCGGATGGCTTCGCGAACGCTATGACAACGATCTTGACCTCCTCAATGAAAAATGGTGGAACACGTTCTGGTCGCATAAGGTGACGGACTGGGAGCAGATCGGCTCTCCAAAGCCAACAGGCGAAAACGGAGTGAGTGCGCATATGCTCTGCTGGCGCCGTTTTGTCAGCGACAGCCATATTTCCTTTTTCGAAGATGAGATCGTGCCGATACGTGAGCTGACACCGGACATTCCGGTCACCGCCAATCTCATGCGGCTAAATGACGGCATAGACTACCAGAAATTCGCGAAACACCTTGACATAGTATCCTGGGACAACTATCCCGACTGGGAACTTAGGGACGACTATGACGTGGCGGCGGAGACGGCATTTGTCCATGATTCATTCCGGTCCATGAAAAAAGACCGGCCGTTTTATATGATGGAAAGCTCCCCGTCAAACGTGAACTGGTTTGATGTCAACAAGATCCCGCATCCGGGCATTTCGGAGCTTACCGCCGTCCAGGCTGTGGCACACGGCTCGGACAGCGTCCAGTATTTCCAGTGGCGCAAGGGCCGCGGCGGAAGCGAAAAGTATCACGGAGCCGTGATCGACCACTGCGGCCACGAGAACACGCGGGTGTTCCGCGAGGCGGCACATACGGGCGCAGTTCTCGAAAAGCTCTCTAAAGCCGCGGGCACAGTACATAAAAGCAGCGTAGCCGTCATATGTGACTGGGAGAATAAGTGGGCAACAGACCTGTATCAGGGCTTCAACAACATACACCGCGACTATTTTGAAGAGTGCATAAGATATTACAGGCCATTATGGAAGCGCGGCATTGCGGCGGATGTGATCCCGATGGATGCTGACTTTTCGGGATACAGCCTCATCATCGCGCCGTATCTGTACATGCTGAAGGACGGAACCGAAGAGAGGATACGGGATTACGTAGCAAACGGCGGCATATTTGTATCCACCTACCTTACGGGAATGACAGACAGTGATGACAGATGCTATATGGGCGGCACACCTTGTGGATCTCTCATGGATGTGTTCGGGATATGGCGTGAGGAAACGGATGCCCTGCCTGATGAACGGCCCGGAAAGGCATTCTTCGGCACAAAGGAATATTCCGTCGATAAGATATGCGACATCATACATGCAGAAACTGCAGAAGTGCTCGGAAGATACGGGAGTGATTTTTACGAAGGGATGCCCTGCGTGACAAAAAATACATACGGGCGGGGCAGTGCATACACAGCCGCCTTCAGAAATGACGGCGATCTTGCAGATGATCTTGTCGGGATGATACTTAAAGATCACGGCCTGGCCCCCAAGACCGATATCGCGGCCGAGGACGGCCTTACGGTCAGGTGGCGCGGAAGATTCTGCTTCATCATGAACTTCACCGGACATAAACTGTCGGCAAAGCTTGAAAATGAATATACGGATGTCATTGCAGGTGAAAAAATAAAAGGGGCCAAAGAGATCGGCCCCTACGGATACATCATATTAGAGCAGAAAGGCTGATGCCGTCAGCCCTTTACCGCTCCTCCGGTCACGCCTTCGACGTAGTAGTTCTGAAGCGCCATGAACAGAAGCGTCACCGGAACCGCGACCATTATGCCGCCGGCGCAGAACCTCGTGAAATAGCCCTGATAGTCGTTCGTCCACACCCATCTCGTCATGGCTACCGCAACGTTGTAGCTCTCATCATGTCCGAAAGCGACATATGATGCGAAGATGTAATCGCACCACGGAGCCATGAAAGCGACAAGCGCCGTGTAAATGATTATCGGTTTGCTCATCGGTATGATCATGGTGAAGAAAACGCGCGCACGGCTCGCACCGTCTATTCTCGCGGCATCATCGAGTGCCCTCGGTATCGTGTCAAAATATCCCTTGCATACATAATAGCCCATGCCCGAGCTCGCGACCGATACAAGTATCAGTCCCGGGACCGCTCCGGCCTGCGTGAGCCCGAACTGCTTGAGCAGGAAATACAGGCATATCATCGTCAGGAATCCGGGGAACATCCCGAGTATGAGCCAGAATCTCATCAGAAGCTCCCTTCCCGCAAAACGCATCCTCGACAGCGCATAGCTTACGCACAGTATGATGACCGTCTGGAAGATCGCAACAAATATCGCGATCACAAGAGTGTTCCCATACCACCTTACGAAATTCGTCTGGCCCGAAAACAGGAATCTGTAGTTGTCGAGCGAAAAATGCTTGGGTATGAGATAATCGACCATTCCTCCGTATTCGACCGCAGGGTCATAGGACCTGAAGCTCTGGAGCAGCAGCCCTGCGAACGGGAAGAGCCAGATTATGCTTATCACTATGAGCAGGACATATGCCCAGAATGTGCCAACCGCCTTTTTTCTTTTCATGCTGTTCGTATTGGTGTTTTTGCTCATTGGAATCCCTCCTCATCTCTTACGGAAGGCAGTCTGTTATATACGACCATTGTTATGACCGCCGTCACGATGAATACCATGATCCCGAGAACGGCAGCCATTTTGTAATTCGTGTCGTTGACGGTCATCTTGTAGAGCCAGGTCACGAGCAGGTCGGTAGAGCCCGCCTTGTTGGCCAGCTTCATCGACTGCGGCTTGCCCTGTGTCAGCAGATAGATGACATTGAAGTTGTTAAGGTTGTTCGTAAACTGCGTGAGCAGGAACGGTCCGGTGACGAACAGCATGTACGGAAGCGTTATGCTCCGGAACATCTGCCATCCCGTAGCGCCGTCCACCTTCGCGCTTTCATAAAGCTCAGCCGGGATGTTCATGAGAAGCCCCGTGGCGATAAGCATAAGATAAGGTATCCCGATCCATATGTTGACGACGAGTATCGTTATCCTCGCGAGCATGGGATCAACCCAGAACTGTATCGGCGCGTTTATGAGCCCGAGCTTTAAGAGATATCCGTTTATCAGGCCGTCATTGGCAAAGAGCTTCATGACATAAAGGAGCGACACGAACTGCGGGACCGCTATGGTGAGCACCAGGAGCGTCCTCCACAGCTTCTTGAACTTTATCTCCTTCTTGTTTATCAGCATCGCGACAGCAAGCCCGAGAAAATAGTCTATGAAGGTCGCGAAGAATGCCCATACGAGCGTCCAGGCGAGCACCTTGAAAAATGTCGAGCCCATTCCGGAACTCCCGAACGAGAGCAGGTTCTTAAAGTTGTCAAGTCCCACCCATGTGAACAGGTTCGTCGGAGCCTGATGCTTGTCATCATAGTTGGTGAAAGCGATGCAGATCATGAAGATTATCGGGACGACCGTGAACAGGAACACCCCGCTTACCGGAAGTGCCAAGAGCGTCTTGTCGAAGTGCCCGTCAAGGAGCGAGCCGAGCACTTTCCTGTTGGACGGAAGCACCTTTCCTTCACGGAGCAGCGCCTCATCCTTCAGGTTGTCCTTTATGTTCATGTACCACAGGAAAATAAACACCGCAATGACGATAAGGGTCAGTATGCCGAACAGCAGTATGAGGAAAGAATTGTCCCCGTATACGGTCTTGCGTCCTTCCTTGTGCGTCTCCACCGTTCCGAGCGTTGTGATCTTCGACAGGTAGGAGCCTCCGAAACGGACCATATACAGTATGAACAGTATCTGCGTGGCAAGGTATGCCACACCCTTTACCCACTGCCCTCTCATGATCTGTCCGAAACCCATGATGAGGAATGAGATCCGGGTCTTGAAGTCACCTTTCATAAAAAGCCTCCAGCACAGAATTTTTATTTAAAGATCAGAAAAAAAGGGATCCGGCAGACGGCCGGATCCCATAAAAGTCATTACTGTGCATAAGAAATGCATGTATCCTGGAATTTCTGAAGGGCAGCCATCAGATCGTCATCGCTCGAGCCTGAAGACAGCTCGCCGTTCCTGATGCTGTCACCGAGCGAGGTCGAAAGCGACCAGTAATCGCCCGGATACTGTCCCTGAGGTATTGAATTCTTAAGCTGTTCAGCAAGAGCGGAAAGTGCCACGTCTGACTTGACGTCATCCGAAGACTGGGCCTTGATGTTTGAAGGGCCCCATCCGACCTCTTTATATCTGGCAAGCTGAACCTCCTCGCCTGCAAGATAGTATGCAAGCGCATCACATGCAGCGAGCTTCGCTTCATCGGTCTGGGGCTTGACGCCGAGGAGCTTGAATCCGCCGAATCCGCTCATCTGGTGCTCTTTTCCGTCTCCGTCAGTGAACGTCGGAAGCTTTGCGCATGCAAAATTGTCGCCGAACACTTCCTGTGCGGCCGAGCTGTCCCATGTTCCGTCAACGATGGCGCCGACGTTTGTCGCCTCACCGATCGCTGATCCGTTCTGGAAAGCCTTGGACTCGCAGAGCTTGATGATGGCTTTTAATGCCGCCAGTCCTTCGGGCGAAGCGTAGGTAACGTTTGCCTTGGTGAAGTTTCCGTTATCATCCGTCTCATATGAAAGGTCGCAGCCTGCTCCGAAGAAGAAAGCCGTCTGATACCATCCGGAGTTGATCTCCATGTAGAAGTTCTTGCCTGCTGCCTCGCAGTCCGCGATGATGCCTTCAAGCGTTGAAGGATCCTTGACAACGCTCTTGTCATAGTAAAGGAAATATCCGTTATCGGATGTGAGCGGATATGCATAAAGCTCCGAGCCTACCGTGGCAGCTTTGATGGAGCCGTCATCATTTTCGCTCTTGACTGCATCTATGACATCGGGATTGACCGTCTCAAGCGCTCCGGCTGCAACAAGGCGGGCTATCTGGTCCTGTGCGAATGCATATATGTCCGCACCTGCCTCAACGTCCGTGATCATGTTGCCGGCAGCATCTCCCTCGCCGACCGCCTCAACGGAAACCTTGAATCCGGCATAATCCGGATTGTCTGCCATGAACTTTTCAACCTGCTTCGCGGTAAAATCAACAACCGCATCCGCAACCCATACCTTGATCTCACCCTGTGAACCGTCTCCGACCGATGCGCTCGGTTTTTCCTCCTCGGCTTCAGCGGGAGCGGCTTCCGCCTCCTCGGTCTTCTCCTCTGCCGCAGGCTCTGCGGGCGCGGGTGCGGCAGCGCCGCATCCCGAAAGGGCTGCTCCGGCAACTGCCGATGCCAAGATCAGTGATAAGATTTTCTTTTTCATATTTATCCCTCCTGTCTTTATAAGTGTCTTTTCATAAATGAAAATCACACATGGCTATTATACATCAATCTCAGTCCGTTCAAAATACCACACTTGAAAAATGGCCCCCTGACCCCGTCCCCATGGTCCACTTACAACATTTTCTCGTACTCTTCGATGGGAACAGGCCTGCTGTAATAGTATCCCTGTATGACATCACATCCGAGGTCACTAAGCTTGTCAGCCTGGGCCTTTGTCTCTGCTCCCTCTGCAAGGCATACAAAATTAAGTTCTTTGGCCAGTTCCACTATATGCCTGATGACTACTATATCCTTCGGACTGTCATTATCCGTTCCTATCTTGTCGACAAAGCTCTTGTCGATCTTCAAAGTGTCAAGCGGCATCTCGGTAAGGAGCGAGAGAGATGAATATCCGGTCCCGAAATCATCCATCGAGATCAAAAATCCCTGAGCCCGGAGTCCGCCAAGGACACTCAATATCCGGTCCCTGTCATCATACGTTGCGCTCTCCGTAAGTTCAAAATCTATCAGTGAATGGTCGACATCATAAGAGTCAACTATCCCCGTCAGGTATGATATGATCCCCGGATCATACAGCCGGTTCCTCGAAAGGTTTACGGATATCGGATAAAGCGGCTTTCCTTCCTTCTTCCACGCGGCAAACCGCTCACATACTTTTGCAAGGACGATATCGTCAACCTTCCCTATGGAGCCGTCTCTTTCGAAGAACGGTATGAACCTGTATGGGGGCAGGAACTGTCCGGAACGGTAGTTCCAGCGCACAAGAGCTTCCGCACCCTTTATCTTTTCGGTCCTGATGTCATATTTAGGCTGGAGATGCACGACAAATTCATCTCTCTCTATCGCCGTATCCAGATACGCCTTGATATAATTCCCCCACATGACCTCATCATGCATTTTTTCCGTGTATATAGTGATATCGGTCTTATTATGGGATGTTCCCATGGCCTGGGCCATCTTGCCCGCATCCGCTACCCGGTTTCCCAAGAGCATCGCCCTCTGCATCGGGACAACGCCTGCCCTGTAATATATCCTGTAATTCCTGTCCTCTTCCAAATGCGAGAGCCGTTCAAAAAATCCTTCCAGCCAATGTATCATCTCCTGCTCGGGCATGTCCTTTACCATCATGGCAAAATTGTCATTATGGCATCTGCTGCTCGCATATACAAGATCGGAGTTCTTCATTTCCTCCACTATGGCGGACAGTACATTATTGGCCGCAATATGTCCGTACACCTCATTTATCACGCGAAACTCCTTAACATCAAAATGAACGAACGCATAATCATTTATCCCGCTGTCCGATGGCATCTCCAAGAAAGCCACCAGATGATTCCAGTTGTAATGCCCCGTGATGGGGTCAGTGAACGCCATCTTATACAGGTAGCTGCGGTCCATATCGGCGGACTTTCCGCTTATCACATCGTCTGCCCTGTCGTTATCCACTTTGCATTCATACAGTATCCTGATTTTCCCGCCGCCGGAAAAGATACATATCTGCGGATCTGATGATGGGAGCGAAAGGTCCGTATAAAGCCTGTGTGCATCATCATCTCCGGATATCCCGTCAAATATCGAGCGTACACTTTCGTAATCGATCCCTCCGTCTTTATCCATCTCAACCGAGTAAAAATATGACTCATCTAGAAAAACACTTCCAAGATCTTCAGGATACTCTATCCTGTCATCACCGGCGCGGAACTCTATCCCGATCACCGGGCCGCCGGTCTTTTTTGTGTAAAAGAGCCCGGGATTATCGTATGTCCCAAATGCCCCGTTATATTTTGCAACCGATCCGCTCACTCTGCCCCTGTAAAAATCATCGATCTCTTCGCGAGAAGCCGGAATATAATACAGGATCCTTCCCGGTTTATATAACTGATTAAGTTTGTTTATGAACATGTCGTCTCCTTATGAGCTTCACGCTCTTCCATGAAAAAAGGTGCGGGCAGGCACCGCCCGGTAATATAAAAATATCATAGCGGTATTGGATTTACAACAAACAACATGTTTCCTACTTATGTGCAAAACTTGATAAACAGGGCCTTTCCGTTATATAATATCGGGGATATGGATATGATGAGAAAACACAGAAAACTCATTTCGGATCTTGCCGGGCTCGCAGTATTCCTGATTGGCCTGTTTGTCGTCTTTTTCTATATATTCAAAAGATGCCGCAGCGAATACAATGCCGACTTTACCGACACTATCCTCTGGGCCGATGCGGCCGTAAGGAGCGGGCACTATTATAACCCCGATTACTGGTATGCATATTTCCTTCCGTTTTCCGGCATTCCGATAATGATACCGATAGTCGCCGTCTTCGGGCTCACTTACTTTTCACACCAGCTCGGAATGGCCGTCTTTGCCGTAATCTTCGGTGCCGCGCTCTTCATCTATGCAAAGTCATGCGGCCACACGTACGGTGAATCGTTTGCGCTCTCGGGCATCACCATGATTCTCATGTGCGCATCGACCGTGACGAGGATGATCTTCTACGGCCATATAATCCACTACAGCCTCGCTATCGTCTTCATGTGCATAGCTTACTGCCTCCTTAAAAAATCATCCCTCTACCGGGCGGATGCCGTGCACGGGAAGCTTTATACCATCCTGCTCGCGCTCTGGTGCATGCTCTGCTGCACAAACGGGATGGCGACTTTCATACTGTTCTTCTTTCCGTTTTCGCTTTCGCTGTTCCTCGAAAGGTATTTTGACAAAAGGGAGATAACAAAGGATGACATCCCGCTCCTTAAACGGTTTTCGCTCCTTATCGCGGGAGGCATTGCAGGCTTCGGTCTGAAGCTCATCCTGTTCGGCAATCAGGAATATGAAGATTCGATAACGGCGCTCCTTCCGTCAAAGGAATGGGTATGGAACACGCGTCCGTTCCTCCTTGAGTGGATCAAGAACCTGACCGGGCCGACAGACAGCGACGTGATAATGATGATGTCATTCGACGGCATACGCATACTCATAATGTACACGCTTGCCATCGTCATACTCATAGTTCCGATCTTTGCCGCATTTTATTACAAAAAGATCGAAGACCGCATGCTGCGGCTCCTCATACTGTTCCACCTGTCAATGTTCGCAATGACGCTGTACACTTATTCGGTGAGCTACGCGGTCGTCCAGACTTGGAGGCTTTCGGCGCTCGTATGCTCCGCGGTGATCGTGACGCTTACATATACGATCTATATGATAAAATCGCAGAAGCTCATGCGCTGGTATGTGCTCATGGTTCCCGTCATCGCTGTGTGCGTCCTTATGTCCGCACTTACGGTAAAGCACATCCCGTCCGCCATGGGCACGAACCAGAACGACGATCTCATCGGGATATTCAGGGAGCACGGCCTTTCGCGCGGGTACTCGTTCTTCTGGAATTCCGCCAATGCAGCGATGGTGCTTTCCGACAATGAGATAACCGTCAGCCCCATAGAGATATATCCCGACGGCAGTTACGAGGTAAAACGCTACCAGTCGGAAGCTTCGGGCTACGAAGACGTGCCCGGCACCGACAGATACTTTGTCGTCGTCGATTCACAGGACATGCGCTATCTTGAGGATACTCTCGCACCCCATAAGATCGAAGAGATCAAATATCAGGACGACCTTTACATATGGGTGTTCGACCATAACATATTCCATGACCTCGAACCGGTTTACAAGCCGCAGTAAGAAAGGACAGTTCATTTGAGCAGGAGGGCATTATACGCACAGGCAGCCCTGATCGTGGTCTGTGCCATAACACTGACGAAGACCGATGCATATGCTGCACCCTATCTGTTCGCGGCCGCATTTGCGCTTTACTGCCTTTGGCAGAACCGCATCCCGCAGGCACTCCCCCGTCCTGTCCATACAGCGGTCATCGCTCTTTCGGCACTCTTTTCCTTTCTCATAACGCTTGCCAACCACTTGATATGGCATGTCCCGGCAGTCCCGGATATCCACAGCGCACTGTTCTTCCGCGCCATGAAGCTCTTCCTTCTGCTCGTTATCTTTGGCGGAAGCAGCGTCTCGGTATATAACATGCTGCGGTTCCTGTGGGCGCGGCGGGATTCATATCCCCTGAAGCAGTGCAATGCCGGCAGCGGCTTTAAATGGTTTCTCATCCCGGCAGCAACCTGCCTTCTTGTGTACCTTGGCGTATTTTTCCTGTGCGCATATCCCGGCATGCTCTCACTCGACTCGATAGATCAGATATCGCAGATGTTCTCTGGGCAGTATTCGAACCACCATCCGCTGATGCATACGCTTCTCGTTGAGGCGTTCATAAAAACATCGCTTTCAGCAGGCTTTTCCATGAATGCCGCGGTCGCATCATTCAGCATATTCCAGATCATCCTTCTGTCGGCGTCGATGGGCTTTCTCATAAAGACGATGCATGACATGGGATTTTCGCGGGGAGTCCTTGCGGTTTCATCCGTATGGTGCCTCATGCCCTTCCATATGATGTTTTCCTTCACACTCTGGAAAGATGTGATATTCGGCATATCCGTGCTGCTCTTCGTACTGTTCGCGCTGCGCATGATAAACGGGATCGGAAAGCCTTCCGTAAACTATGCGGGAGCCGCAGCATCCGGCATCGGATTCTGCCTGTTTCGGAGCAACGGCCTGTTCGCTTTTGCGCTTACCGCCATTGCCTTGTTCTTCCTTGTGAAGAAGTGCCGCAGGCTCGTTATCTTAATGGCATCTGCCATAGCACTGTCGCTCGTATTAAAGCACGGCGTGTTCTCACTGTGGAACGTCACGCCTCCCGATACCGTGGAAGTCCTCAGCATACCGCTCCAGCAGGTCGCAAGGGTCATAGCGGATGACAGATATATCGAAGAGGCCGACAGGAAACTGATCTCGAACATAATCGACATCGATGAGGCGAAAAGATCATATGACCCGGGGCTGTCGGACCCCATAAAAAACCTGATAAGGGAACACGGGAACCAGCAGTTCATCACAGATAACAAAGGCGCTTTCATCGGGATGTACCTGAGGACGCTCGTTCACAACCCCACAGAATACCTGATCGCCTTCGCCGACCAGACGAAGGGCTTCTGGAACGCCGGCTATCCGTGCATGGTATGGTACAGCGGGATCGAGACAAATTCATTCGGGATAAGGCATTATCCCCTGTCCGAGTGGTGCGAACTGGCGCTTTCGGAATACCTGTGGCTGTTCGCGGCCAATCCCGTCTTTCAGGTATTTGTGAGCATCGGCCTGTTCGTCTGGGCCGCCGCCCTGCTCTTTTTCAAAAGTCTTGCGGGAAGATCGGAAAACGGCACGATCACCATACTTCCGGTAGCAGCGATAGTGCTGTCACTCCTAATATCCACTCCCGCTTTTTCGGAATTCAGATACGTCTATTCGCTTTACTGCCTGATGCCCCTCATCGTGTGCGCACCGCTTATGGGGCGTGAGACAGACGGCGGACAGAAAATGACGGAGGTGAAGTGATGAGGTTTACATGCAACAACACCTATAAAGCAGATGAGCAGATACTTAATGAAACGGTATTTGAAAAGTACGGATACAGCTCCCCGTCAAGCGAACGCGAGACAATATGCCTTGCGCTCACGGGAAACAGGGCGGCGCTGAAGTCATACGCGGATCTTCTCTTCTACCGCAAGATCCGATGCCGGAACAACTACAGGAAGGCTTTTCCGCTATACTGTGAGGCCGCCGGGATCGATTTTACCCCTGAGGGGATAACGTGCAGCGGTGACGGAACCCCGCTCGCGTTCTATGTCATCGGATATTATCTCGTGAACTACAGATGTGAATCGGTGCTGAAGAAATGCGAGCTCATTGAAGAGATAGAAAACCTTACTCGAAATGAACGGCTGAGCCTTGCGCTCGATCTGGCAAAGGCCACGCTGTCCGCCTGCAAGTCCCCTGCCGCCGTCAACCTCATCGGCAGGATAATAAAGGAATGCCCCGCCCTGTCAGAAAAGCTCGAAGAGGACGCCACGGCCGAAGACTATTTCGAGGACGCGGCCGAGGGCGGCTATATATACGCCTGCAACAACCTCGCCGCAAAGGAAGCGGACCTCATCGTTAAGGGCGAGGGCGACATAGACGAGCATGCCAGGAGCTACATACATTACCTGACGATATCTGCCGACAGATACGAGCCCTACGCCGCGAACCGTCTCGGCCTCTTCTACATGACGGGCGAAGTGCGCGCCTCATCCGGGGATAAGGTTTACCTGCATGACTACATTAACATCCCGTTCGCAAAGAAATACTTCAACAAGGCGACGGTGTATCCCGATTCGAACAGCGCATGGGCATACTTTAACCTCATCAAGTATTTCCACAAGGACTATGACACCGACATAGAGCTCCTTAACGAACACATGGACTGCATCAAGGACCTTAATCCCGCCGTATATGACGAGGCGATAGAACTGTAGGCGGTCTGCCTCCGGGCAGGTTGGCTTCAGATTACGCATAATAAAAAGAGGGCTTGCGCCCCCCTCTTATATATAAAACCCTCATTTATGCCAAGAGCCGCGGCCCCTATTCCACGGCCCTTTTTTTCTTTCCCGGTATCTCAGATCCTGAACCCGTAATATCTGTACTTCTCTATCTCATGCTGGTAGTCCGAAAGTTTTATGACGGCGAGAAGCACTATGAAGACTGCGCCGCATATCACGACGGCCGGTGTGTGCACCAGGCCCGGAAGAGCTATGTGTGCTACGAGCAGTGCGGCGAATACGAGTGCCGATCCCTCACAGAGCCTCATCAGCATATCGACCGTATCCTCTTTGATCTTAGGTATCCTTGCAGGTGCAAAGATTATGTTTATCAATGCTTTCTTAAACCCTCTCGATACAGCGCGGCGTCCCCTTCTGACTGTCCTCATCTGTCCCCCTTTTTCCGGTCCGCCCTTTTACGGCCATCTTCGCACGGACCGGCCATGTCATGCTTTCTTTATCTGTGATACGAACCCCTCATAGGCCTTCGTTATATATGACCGTATCTCCCTGTCGGAAAAATCAACCCGATTGCCGGAGATCAGTGCCGCCATTCCGTGTACGAACATCCAGAACATCGTGAACAGCTCCTGTCTGTTCTTTGTGTCAGTGCCTGTCCCCGATACCCTGCCGAGGATCTTCTCGCCCTCATCGCTTTTGAGAAATTCCGTGATAGTCTGTGTCCCGAAATCATCCACGGAAGCTATGAGTTCAAACAGGTGCTTCTCCGTTCTGGCAAAATCGATATATGAAAGCGCCAGCCCGAGATATGCGGGTGACCTGTTTTTTTTTGAGAGCATCTGTCCTATGAAGTATTCGGTACTCATATGGAAAAGGTCCGTCCGCAGTTCATCCATGTTCTCGTACGCCCGGAAGATCGGCTGTGTTGAGCATCCGAGCCTGTCAGCCAGCTTTCTGGCCGTAACAGAGGAAAAACCGTATTCTCTTGTCATTTCAAAGGCCTCATCCTCTATCCTGACCTTCGGAACCTTCTCCTTCGGAGGCATCTCAAACCTTCCCGCGTTTAGGTGCTTATCATAACACTGTTATGTTTCATTGTTATATATCATTGTTACATATCTACGTTACACATCTTTGTTACATAACAAGGTTATTTTATCCTACGACAAATATTATGTCAACATCTTTTTTATGTTTTTTCGTGCCGTTTCCCATTTACGGAATAATAAATAAGTGCAGACGTCAGAGATTATCCCTCTCCGGCAGCTGCACTTTTATGATAAAAAAAGGACCGCATCATGCGGTCCATGGCTTACTCCTGTTCAGGTTCCTGCGAACACGTATCTTCCTCCCTGCTCTATGGCAGCGTCAAGGGCATCTGCCGCAGCCCCGTATAGCTCCTCGAACGTGATCCCGTCCTCCATGCACATCGATATCCCTATCGCGGTCCCTATGCTGTCCTTATGCCGGCAGAGGATCTCATCATCGCCGATAAGATCCGCCGTCATGGCGGCTTTCTTTTCGATGACGCCCTTTCCTGATTCTCCGCTCACAAATACCGCGAACCTGTCGTCATCGATCCTGCACAGTATATCCGCCTCCCTGAAGTACGATCTCAGCCTTTCCGAAAACCTTCCAATCACTTCATCACCGGTTTTGGGGTCCGATGATGCAAGAGCGGAAAATCCCGTGACCGCTATCATCATGAGTGCTCCGGAGCGCTGTTCGGTAATGTTCTTTCCGACCCTCGCGTTAAGATATGATCTCGAGAACATCCCGGTAAGGCTGTCCCTGCCGTCTTCCGTCTCATCCGCGCCGTCACTTTTAAGCGTAAACAGATGCCGGCTGCCGTCTGCGGCCGCCCTCAGCCTTGATTCCGTAGTCTGCTCGATATCCGGGTCAACATGGTATCCCCCCTTCAGCATGAACACGAACACCTCTGCCATTTCGGGATCGAACTGGCTGCCGGCACATCTTGTGAACTCATTGATGATCTTGTCGTGCGAGAGCATTGACCGGTATACCCTGTCAGAGCTCATGGCATCATATGCATCCGCGATGGCAAGCACGCGTGCGCATTCGGGTATTTCATCACCCGACAGCCCCTTCGGGTATCCGCTCCCGTCCCATCTCTCGTGGTGATAAAGCGCCCCGTCCGACAGATTTTCAAGTATCGTGATATTGCGCAGCATCTCCGCGCCCGCAGCAGGATGGCGCTTTACGGCTTCATACTCTAAATCCATAAGTCTTGCGGGTTTTTTCAGTATCGAATCATCGACCGCTATCATTCCGATGTCATGCAGGAGCGCCACATAATATATATTATCGCATCGCTCACTGCTCCACCCGAGATTTTCGGCTATGTCCCTCGCGATGACGGCGGTCCGAAGTAACCTTCCGGAGCTGTAAACATCACGCGAGTCGATCGTATTGGCTATGGATATGACGGCAGACAGCGCCATGCCGTTCATGTCAAAAGACGAAACCGCCGATATTTCATATCCTTTTGCGGCGTCTGACAGCTTTTTTACATCCTCATCCGTGCCGTCGATCACCAGTATCTTTTTCATCATTTTAACCCCTCGAGATAATTCCTTATATAATCAAGCACTTCCTCATACTCGCTCAGGAAGTTTTCCAGATTGTCCGTAATGAACGTCAGGTTTCCTTCTTTTGCCGCAAGCTCATGCGATTTTGCCGTGGAAGATAGGGACTGCGCGCAGGCACTGGCCATGACACCCTTCACGCCGTGTGCCTCCACGGCATAGCGCCCGAAATCCTTTTCGGAAGCAAGCTGCCGCAGGAGCGGGATCTTGCTCTCCCCTTCCTTGATGACTTCTTCAAGTATCAGCCTGACCGTCTCCGCCTTGTTGTCGAACCGTGCATAAAGCGCTCTTATATCGACAGGAGAGCCGGCGCCCGGAAGACTCTCCCCGATCCCATCGTCCGGTGCCGAAAAACGTTTTTTAGGTTTATAGAATACCTTGTCGTCCGGCAGGTACTTGCGCACCATCTTAACGAGCCTTACGGATTCGACCGGCTTGGACAGATAGTTGTCAAAGCCTTCCTCTTCATATCTCGCACGGCTTCCCCGTACCGCATTTGCGGTCAGGATTATCTGTGGAGTCCGGGCATTGAGGCCGCCCTCCTCCGATCTTATCAGATGCATCGTCTCTATCCCGTCAGGAGCCGGCATCATATGGTCCATTAGTATCAGGTCATATTTGTTGAGCTTGCAGAGCCTGACAGCTTCCCTGCCTCCGGAGGCGACATCAAGCTTCACGCCGGTCTCTTTCAGGAACTCCCTTACAACGACCTGGTTCGAAACATTGTCATCAACTTCAAGTATGCGTACCTCGGGAGCTATATAAGACGCATCGATGTCCGTAAGGTCGTCATCCTCAATGGCATTTCCGGAATTATATTTTTCCTTCCCCATGTCCATCGGCAGCTGGGGTATCCTTACGGTGAACGTGCTTCCCTTTCCGTAAACGCTGTCCACGCTGACTTCTCCGTCCATCTTGTCAACAAGGCTTTTTACTATCGAAAGCCCGAGCCCGGTACCCTGAATGTTCTGATTTTTCTTAAGGTCCAAGCGGTGGAACGGATCGAAGATCCCATCAAGGTCCTCTTTTCTGATACCTATTCCCGTATCGCTCACATAAAAGCAGAGGACAAACCTGTTGCCACTTTCAAAGCATTCCCCGGTAAAGGTGACTGTACCCTCATCCGTATATTTAACGGCATTTGATATAAGGTTTAAGACGACCTGGGTAAGGCGCTTCTCATCGCCGTAAAGAATCTTCGGAAGATTTCGGGGCTTGCCTATCTTGACCGCCAGACCCTTCTTGTCCGCCTGAGTCCTCAGCATCTCAGCAAGGCCGTCAAACATCTTTCCGGGATCGTAGTTTTCGCACACTATCTCCTCCATGTCACTGTCTATCTTCGAAACGTCAAGGACATCATTTATGAGTGACAGGAGTATCGTTCCCGAATCATTTATTATGTTTGCGTAGTTTACGATGTTAGGGTCCCTGCTCTCCTTCAGGATCATCTCATTCATTCCGAGTATCGAATTGATCGGCGTCCTGATCTCATGGGACATGCTTGCGAGAAACTTCGTCTTGGCAGCGCCCTCTTCCCTGGCATGGTCCCTCTCCACGGCCATATCCCTTATTTCAATGAGCTGCTGCGTTATCGCGAAAGCGAGAAGGATATATAGGCCGATCAGGGTCGCGCCGCCTTCGACTCGTTCGACGACCGTATTGATGAGCACTATCTCGGCAAGACACGATACCATGAACAGGAGGAATCCGACAGAAACAAATCTATAGCTTGCAAGATTTCCCTTTGCAATATCATATGCGGTCGCTGCCAGGCACATGACTATCGCTACGCCTATTACAAGGTCAAGATAGAGGAGCGACTGGGTAAAAGTGAACACGTGCGTAAAATGAAGGACGGAAAACACGACCAGATTGGCAAACTCCAGTATGGCTGCCGCAGAATAAATCTTCCTGTACCTGAATTTCTGTATGACGTTCAGATAGCCGATGAACGGGAAAGCAATGCAGAGCGTTGTCATATACGACATCAGGCCGTCAATGAACTGGGTGCGGAAAATAAACTGGAATACGAACGAATCGACGCACATCCATGTTGATACAGCCAGTATTCCGAGGGATATGAGCAGCAGATTAAAGCGGTGCCCGAAGAAGATCGTCAGAATGCATGCCGCTATCGATACGAGCAGTGAGGCCACCAGAAGCGCGAAGGACATCGCGAACTGGAATACTCCGCTCTTGATCTCAAGAAAGCGGACTACTTCATATTTCTCCCCGACAAACGCATCGAAGATCTTGCCGCTGTATCCGCCGTCGTCTATCGTGATCTTAAGCCGGGTTCCCGCATCTTCAGGCTTCACGGGGACTATGAAATATGAATTCTTTACAACCCCTCCGACAAGCGGTGTCTCACTCTTGTCCCATTTCTTTACGATGCGGCCGTTTACCTCGATAGTGATGTCCGTGCGGTTCAGAAATGCTATCACCGCCCCTTCGGGGATACTATCCGGCATGACGGATTCAAAGGTGAACACGTGCCTGCCATCGGTATCAACTTTGTCGGGCGATGTAAGCTTAACTGACCCGCCAAACTCATCCGTGTAGGTCCATTCGTTTATCACATGTACCTCTTCGCGCGGGAACAGAAGGGCCTTTTCGGAAACAATATAGTAGATCATGTAGAAGATGGACGAGAAGAAAACGATCGGAATGATGACATACAGTGATCTTCTGACATAGTTGTCCCAGCTCTTCATCACATTTTCCCTCCTGCGCTCCTGCGGAACAGGGCCACCTCATCGCCTTCCTTAAGGACAGTGTCCGGGCCGAATGCGATGCCCTTATCGTCCCTTCTGATCCGCAGAGCCAGTCCTTTGAACGTGCTTTCAAGTTCCGTGACATCGCAGCCGTTGAGCATGCTCTTACTGCCTATCACGATCTCCTCTACGGATATCTTCTCTTCATCCTTATATTCCGATCCGACGATGACACGGTCGCCTTTCTCTATGACCGTCTCAGGGCATGGTATGACAGCTTCCTTTCCCCGCAGGATCAGAAGCACCTCCGTGCCCTCGGGAGCGTCGATGGAGCTCACGTACTGTCCGCACCATCTGTGTCCTTCATGAACGGCTACCATGATAAAATCAAGCGGCTTCTCCTCAGTCTCACCCTCAAGATCCCTTATCTTGGTATACTGCTGAACGAAACCGGCGCTTATGATACCGGTAGGGATCGCGACTATCCCGACTCCGAGAAATGCCAGTATTATGCCTACAAAGCGGCCTGCCGCGGTTATCGGGTAAATATCCCCGTAACCGACCGTGAGCAGCGTCGACACCGCCCACCATATGCCCGAGAACGCATTTTTAAACTGGTCCGGCTGCGCATCATGCTCTAAGCTGTACATGATGACTGAAGATGCTATGACGAGCATGAGGATTATGAACACCGCGGATAATATCTGGTTCTTCTTTTCCTTCAGAACATCGGTGATGACATTGAAGGCATCATAATACCTGTTGATCCTAAACATCCGGAATATGCGCACCACGCGGAGCATCCTGAACGCGACCGCCCCGAGCGGCACCTTTGCGGCAGGGAATATGAACGACAGCCAGTACGGCGCAAATGACAGAAGATCGATGATCCCGTAAAGTGAAAACACGAACGCAGCCACAGCCGCGATATAGCTTTTCTTCAGCGGATAAGCGTAGTCGGCCGTTATGAGCCGGAGGATATATTCAATGGTGAAGATGATGACCGTCACGCATTCGGCGGCGTTAAGGACGCCGAGGTATCTCCGGGATTCCTCGAAAGTCTCAAAAAATATGATGACCAGGTTCAGCAGGATGGATGCCGCTATGACCATGTCAAACAGGCGGCTCGGCAGGTCACCGACATACCCTATCCTGATTATCCTGTAGATATGTTTCCTTCTGTCACTCAAGTTCAAAGGCCCCCGTGTAAAGCCTATAATACTGTCCCTTTGCGGCAATGAGCTCGTCATGGTTGCCGCGCTCTATGATGCGGCCGTGCTCAAGCACTATTATAACATCAGAATTCTTGACAGTCGACAGCCTGTGGGCTATGACGAAAGTCGTCCGTCCCGCCATCAGCGCATCCATTCCGCGCTGCACGAGCGCCTCTGTCCTTGTGTCTATCGATGATGTTGCCTCGTCAAGTATCATGACCGGAGGATCGGCGACCGCGACCCTTGCTATGGAGAGCAGCTGTCTCTGACCCTGCGAAAGGGATGCGGCATTTCCCGATATCATCGTATTGTAGCCTTCCGGAAGATGCGAGATAAAATCATGCGCGCCGGCGAGCTTTGCCGCCTCGATGCATTCTGCATCGGTCGAGTCAAGCTTTCCGTAGCGTATATTCTCCATTACCGTTCCGGTGAAGAGATTCGTATCCTGAAGCACTATCCCCACTGCGTGGCGCAGATCGCTCTTCATTATCTTGTTGATGTTGATCTCGTCGTACCTGATCTTTCCGTCCGCAATATCGTAAAACCTGTTGAGAAGGTTTGTGACGGTCGTCTTGCCCGCACCCGTCGCACCGACGAACGCGACCTTCTGCCCGGGCTTTGCATACAGCGATATGTCAAACAGGACCTGGGTTTGTCCGTCATAGGAAAAATCAACCCCGTCGAGCACCACATCGCCACGGAGCGGTGTATATGTAACCGTCCCGAGTTCCTTATGCGGATGCTTCCACGCCCACTTCTTGGTATTTTCCCCGGTCTCTATGATCTCACCGTCTTCTTCCCTGATATTGACTAAGCGTACATAGCCGCTGTCCGCTTCGGGCTGCTCGTCCATCACGCGGTATATCCTCTCGCATCCGGCAAGACCCGCAACAACGGCATTGATCTGCATCGATATCTGGCCTATCTGCCCGGAGAACATCCTGGTCATTCCGAGGAACGGTACAACAAGGCTTATCGAAAATCCCATCCCGCCGATGCCTATGTTCCTAAGTCCGGTGGAGATGAAAAATCCTCCCGATATCCCGACGATGACGTAGAGGATGTTTCCCATGTTGTTGAGTATCGGTCCGAGTATGTTGGCATATTTGTTTGCGGTAGACGCAACGGTAAAAAGCTCGTCATTGAGCTTCGTGAACTCCTCGCGGCACTGAGGTTCATGGCAGAACACCTTCACCACCTTGGCGCCGCTTATCGTCTCCTGTATGTAGCCCTCGGTCTTTCCGATCGCCTGCTGCTGCCGGAAGAAGAATCTTGCGCTCCCTCCGCCCACGATCTTCGTTACCACGAACATGAGCGCTACTCCCGCGAGCACGACGATCGTCATGAACAGACTGTAATAAAGCATTATGCCGAGCACGGTCAGGACCATGACCGCAGTGTTCAGCATCTGCGGAAAGCTCTGCGAGATCATCTGCCGCAGTGCATCTATGTCATTTGTGTATAGGCTCATAGTGTCACCGACCGGTTTGCGGTCGAAGAACTTTATCGGAAGAGTCTCCATCCTGTCGAACAGCCTGTCCCTCATCTTCTTGAGCGTGCCCTGCGTTATGACTGCCATCATCTGGTTAAAGGCAATGGTCGAGCAAAGCGATATCGAATAGAGGGTCACGAGTATTCCCACGAGCCGGAATATCTCTCCCTTCACTCCTGCCCAGTCGCCGCTCTTGTATGAGTTTTCAATGACCGCGATGATCTTCTGCTGGAATACCGCCGGGATCGATGAGATGAGCGCGGAGGTCATGATGCAGGCTATGACAACGGGAAGCATCACCGGATAGAATGAGAAGATATCCTTTATGACCCTTTTTACTATGCCTTTGGAAAGCTTTTCGCCGGGAGCGAGTCCCGGACCCCTTCTGCGTCCCGGTCCGTTAGGCCCTGCCATCGTCATCACCTCCCTTGTTCTGGGATTCATATATCTCTCGATAGATAACACTGTTATTTAACAGTTCTTCATGAGTGCCGCATGCCTCGATGCGTCCGCCGTCTATGACGACGATCTTATCGGCATCGGCAACGGATGCGGTCCTCTGCGCGATGATGATCTTTGTCGTTTCGGGTATGTATTTTTTCATGCCCTTCCTTATCATCGCATCGGTCTTCGTATCGACCGCACTTGTCGAGTCATCGAATATGATTATCTTTGGCTTCTTGAGGAGCGCCCTAGCTATGCACAGCCTCTGCTTCTGTCCGCCCGATATGTTGGCCCCGCCATGGTCTATCCTGTAGTCATAGCCGCCTTCCTTGGAATCGATGAACTCGTCCGCGCACGACAGGCGGCACGCCTCCTTCATCTCTTCAAGGGTCGCATCGGGATTGCCCCACCTTAAGTTGTCGGCCACGGTACCTTCAAACAGGACGTTCTTCTGGAGCACCATCGCCACCGAATCACGCAGCACGGTAAGATCGTAATCCCTGACGTCTATGCCGCCGACCTTCACGGTCCCGCGCGTCGTGTCGTAAAGCCTCGGGATCAGCTGGACAAGGGATGATTTTCCGCTTCCGGTGGTCCCTATTATCCCGACGGTCTCGCCCGAGGCGATCTCTAAGTTTATGCCGGTAAGGACGTCGTTGTCGGGGTTTCCGGCATACGCAAAGCTTACATCCTCAAACACTATCGAGCCGTCGGATACGGATTCTGCCGCAACCTCGGGATCCGGGCTTACAAGGTCGGACTTCGCATCGAGGACCTCGGCGATCCTTGCGGCGCTTTCGGATGCGAGCGTGATCATGACGAAGATCATCGACATCATCATGAGCGATGAGAGTATCATGAAGCTGTATGTCAGCATCGCGGATATTTGTCCTATGTCAAAATCAAGCCCCATCGACGAGATGACGACATATGAGCCGTAGCTCAGCGTGAACACCATCACGGTATACAGGCAGAACTGCATGACGGGAGCATTCCATGCGAGTATCCTCTCCGCCTTCGTAAAGTCGCGCCTTACCTCCTCGGAGGCGGCGCCGAACTTTTCCTGTTCATAGCTCTCGCGGACGAATGATTTTACGACACGCATCCCGGTTATGTTCTCCTCGACGGATTCATTTAAGCGGTCGTATTTCCTGAATATCCTGCGGAAAAGCGGCATGGCACGTGATGCCACGGCGATCAGCGTTCCGGCGAGCACCGGGATGACGAACGCAAATATCCATGCCATCCTGCCTCCGAGCCGGAAAGCCATGATGAGGGCGAAGATCATCATGAACGGAGCCCTTACCGCGATCCTCGTGATCATCATGAACGCGTTCTGTACGTTCGTGACATCGGTCGTCATCCTCGTAACAAGAGAGCTTGTCGAGAACGAGTCGATGTTGTCGAACGAAAATCCTCCGACCGCATCATACATGTCCGAGCGGAGGTTTTTGCCGAATCCGCAGCTCGCGGTCGCACATGTCAGGCCCGCAAGGATCCCGAATATCAGGCTCCCTATGGCCATTATGGTAAGTATGCCTCCGAAGCGGGCTATCTCGCCGACTCCGGCTCCTGCCTTTATCCGGTTCACGAGCTCGGCCATATAGAAAGGTATCGTGCATTCGAGCACGACTTCCCCCGACACGAGAAGCGGTGTCGCTATCGTTGACGGAAGGAACTGTCTTATTGACTTTACGAGTTTTCCGATAACCATTGTCTGTCTCCAAATGTTCTGTATCAGCCGTCCATCTTTACGAGCTTTGCCGCCTGGTCCGCGGCAATGCATGCGTCTATGATCTCCTGTATGTCGCCGTTCATGACCTTATCGAGCTTATAGAGCGTTAAGCCTATCCTGTGGTCGGTAACCCGTCCCTGCGGGAAATTGTAGGTCCTGATCTTTTCCGAACGGTCGCCCGTCCCTATCTGGCTCTTTCTCATCTCTGCCTCGGCATCATGAGCTTTCTGCTGCTCGATGTCGTAAAGCTTTGCGCGCAGCAGTGCAAATGCCTTCGCCTTGTTCTGCAGCTGTGATTTTTCCGTCTGGGAATATATCACGATGCCCGTCGGGTAATGCGTGAGCCTAACCGCGGAATCTGTCGTATTGACGCACTGTCCTCCGTTTCCCGATGCCCTCATGACGTCGATCCTGATGTCCTTTTCATCGATGACGACATCGACCTCCTCGGCCTCGGGCATGACCGCAACGGATATCGTGGATGTGTGGATTCTTCCGCCGCTCTCGGTCTCGGGAACGCGCTGCACGCGGTGGACACCGCTCTCATATTTCATAACGGAATAAGCACCCTGTCCCTTTATCATGAAAGTCACCGACTTCATGCCGCCTATGCCTATCTCATCCGTCTCGAGCGTCTCGACCTTCCATCCGCGTCCCTCCGCGTAATGGACATACATCCTGTAAATCTCAGCCGCAAAGAGGGCCGCCTCGTCTCCGCCCGCCCCGGCACGGATCTCGACTATGACGTTCTTGTCATCGTTCGGGTCCTTAGGAAGCAGCAGGATCTTGAGTTTTTCCTCAAGCTCCCCGACGCGCCTGCGGGACTCGGCAAGCTCTTCCTTCAGCATCTCGCGCATCTCGTCATCAGACTCCGCATCGAGCATCTCGAGGCTGTCATCTATGTCCTTTCTGCACTTCTTGTATTCACTATATGCCTCGACAAGCGGCGAGAGGTCGCTCTGCTCCTTCATGAGCCGCCTGAACCTGTCCTGGTCGTCGGATACGCCCGGCTCTCCGAGCTCGCTCATGATCTCCTCGTATCTTATGAGAAGGTCTTCAAGTTTATCAAACATATACTTATCCTTTCAAAAATACTTCTATGCCCTTCTGCGGGCCTCGGCCTTTATGACCCTGTCGTTTCCCGAATAATCTTTTATGACCTCTATGTCCGAAAATCCCGCATCCCTAAGGAGCATTCTGACATCCCCCGCCTGGTCGTATCCGATCTCGAGAAAGATATATCCGCCCGGCGCAAGATACTCCCCGGAGCGCGCGGCGATCTTCCTGTAGAACATGAGCCCGTCGGGCCCGCCGTCAAGCGCTATGCGCGGCTCATGGAGTGCAACTTCCGGCATGAGCCCTTCGATGTCGCCCGTCCTTATGTACGGTGGGTTGGAAATGATGACATCAAACCGCATTCCTGAAGGCACTGCATCAAACATGTCCCCGCAGATGAACTTCGCGCTGCCTCCGTTAAGGCCTCCGTCTTCATCGAGCAGCCGCTGATTTTCGCGTGCGAGGCAGAGCGCCTCTTCCGAGATGTCTACCCCGACCCCGCGGCAGCCGTTCTTGTAATGCATGAGCGACAGCAGGAGGCATCCGCTTCCGGTGCACAGGTCGAGTATATCGGATCCATCATATGTATACCGCATCGCTTCCTCGACAAGGCACTCGCTGTCCTGCCGGGGTATCAGCACATCTGCGCTTACGCGAAAAACGATCCCCATGAAGCCGCAGGTATGCGTGATGTATGAAAGCGGCACATGCTCCGCCCTTCGGGAAAGCGCCCGTTCATATGCCGCAGCCTCATCGTCCGTAAGCTCACGCTCCGGATGGGCGAGGACATCGGTCAGGCCGCATCCCGTTATAAACTCCAAAAGCAGCCTTGAATCCAAGGCTGCTTCCGGTATTCCGGCCGCAGACAGTCTGTCCGTGCCGGTTTTATATGCTGAGCTATAATTCATCAGTATATGTCCCGAGATACTCCTTCCAGTCAAATACCGCTTCAACCGCCGCAATGCCCACTTCGATCATGGCATCATCGGGTTCTCGCGTCGTAAGGCGCTGGAGCCACATTCCGGGGGCCGACAGTATCTTTATGAAGATGTTGTCATACCTTCCCGCAAGCCTTATGATCTCATACGATATCGACGCGATGACGGGTATCAGCAGGAGCCTTATCGCTATCCTTGCAACAGGCTCTTCAACCCGTATGAATATGAACAGTATCACGCTTATGAACACGACAAAGAACAGAAAGCTCGTTCCGCACCGCTTGTGCTCACGCGAGGATCTCCTGACATTCTCGACGGTAAGCTCATGCCCGGTCTCGATGCAGTTGATGCATTTATGCTCCGCCCCGTGGTACATGAACACACGGCGGATATCCTTCATGCAGGAAATGAGCACGATATATGCGACAAAGATCAGCACGCGCAGAACACCCTCAAGGGCGGCGAGCGCCGTGTCGCTGACTATGACTTTTTTCAGGAGCTGCGACAGATAATACGGAAGCACTATGAACAGTCCGGCCGCGATGGCTATGGAAATGATGACTGTCACGGTGGACAGGACTTTCTCCGTATGGTCCTTGAATATCCTGTCTATTATCTTGTCTTTTTTGTGGGTATCGGTCTCTTCCTCGTAGAATGATGACGAATAGTTGAGCGTCCTGATGCCTAGGATCAGCGAATCGATGAAATTGAACACCCCTCGGATGAAAGGGATGCGGGTAAATGCCTTGACCGGTGAGAACGATTCATATTCCTCGATGGTGACATCGATATCCCCCTCCGGAGTGCGCACCGCGACCGAATACTTATCGCGGTTCTTCATCATCACACCCTCGATGACGGCCTGGCCGCCTATCCCCGAGTAGCATGGTCTTTTCTTTCCTGCCCTTTTTGCCATCTGTGCCAAATGCTCCACTCTAACTAAAATGATGAGTGCATTGCACTCATCATCTGCTTACTTAACGCCGTACTTCTTATTGAACTTATCGATACGTCCGTCGGTCCTTGCGCCCTTCTGCTGTCCTGTATAGAACGAATGGCACTTGGAACAGATCTCTACGTGAATGTCTTCCTTTGTGGAACCCGTTACAAATGTATTTCCGCAGTTGCAGGTCACTGTGGCCTGATGATATGCGGGATGCAGTCCTTCCTTCATTTTATTATCACCTCACAAAAAATAAGTATCAAATCTGACAACAGTCCGATTATAACGCAGCATCCGCCTTATGGCAAGCACTTTTTTCTGCCGGCTCCTGCCGATCCGTCACTCTCCGAGAAATACTTCTCCGCTTTTGATCATGTCGATCATTATCTGGGCGATCTTCGGATCGAACTGTGTTCCTTTGTTGTTCTCAAGCTCCGACAGTATCGTCTCCCTGTTTAAGTGATTGCGGTAGCATCTGTCGGAATTCATCGCATCGAGCGCATCCGCCACGCATATGATCCTGGCAACGAGCGGGATGTCTTCTCCGGCGAGGCCTTCCATGTATCCGGTCCCGTCATATCTCTCGTGGTGGGAGACAACTCCCTCCTTCATGCCGTCGATCGCGGTAAAATCCTTGAGGATGGCGCCGCCGTTCGTCGTATGCGTCTTCATTATGTCGAATTCTTCTTTGGTAAGAACGCCCGGTTTCTTCAATATGTCACCCGGTATCCCGAGCTTTCCGCAGTCATGCATGAGGCCGATATAGCCTATGTCACGGATCTGCTCATCGGAAAACCCGAGCTTTTCGGCGATCTTCTGCGAATAATAGGAAACCCTTGCACTGTGGCCCTTCGTATATCTGTCCTTGGTATCGATGAAGTTCGCGAACGTGCTCATCGTCTGGGAAATGACGTTGTTGAGCTTTTCGGAATTCTTCCGGTAATTTCGCTCCCTTATCCTATAGAGGATGTATGCGAAGGAGCTCGTTATCCATACGATGAGCATCACCATGAGTATCCAGAACGCGAGATATCCGGTGATGGGCTTGTAACGGCATCCGCTGAAAGTCATGTCGGTAAAGTTCATGAGCTCATCCGAGATCATGACCGCGCCGAATGTCACGGATTTCCCGGACTTTATCGTTGCAATGTTTGCCTCCGGCGTAAAGCTTATCGTATCTGACTGCTTGTCATATACCCATTCGCCGCTCCAGCTGCTGTCAATCGTGATGTTCTTCTCGGGGACCTCGATGACGGCGCTCCATTTAACTATGTCAAATGAAGACCCGTTTACTATCGTATTGTCATACTGAGCCCCGTAATTCTCGAGCGGGCCGCCCGGATCGTTGAGCCAGTGCTTTGATATCTCGACCGTATAGACGTAACCGTCATCCGATATTATGGATCCGTCGGACGAGGTGATGACTTCTTCCGATGCATCTTCATTGATCTGGAAATGATACTGGAACGGAGTGCTGAGGTCACGGTTTATCTTTGAAAGCAGCGCCGCAAGGCCTGCAATTATAACGGCAAGCATCAGTATGAGAATGGCCACTCCGTATCTGAAGCTGCCTTTTTTGACATTATTCATAAAAATCCTCCGGATTACCCTGTAACAATAATTATATCGGCTTTGTTCATTTATTCAATAGAGAAAATCCGCAAAAGTCGTCGGATTTGTATGTGTACGTCAATTGTAGTATCATTTCGGTGGCGGCATATGATCCGTCAATTCCTATTTAAACAGGAGGGGAAAAATCAATGGAAAGGTTCAGAAGTTTCCTTAAAAAAGCATTTTCATATCCGGAGCTTTTATATGGCACGCACCGGGTAACCACGGTATCGGTAATTGCGGCGGCGCTGCTCTTTGCCGTATACACGTTCTTATCCATAACGCTTAATATGAGTTCGGTCGGAATGGAAATATTTTTCTGTTTCTGCATTTCATGCGTATTCTTTGCGGCGTTTGCGCTGTGTCTTGAAAGCATACGCCCGGGGTGGACGCCTGCCGTCCGCAGCATATGCTGGGCGGTATCTGCCGCGGCGAGCCTCGTGATGGGCTTTATCCTGCTCGACACGCGGGGCAGCCACAGGGCATGGGCAAACTTTATAGACAGCGCTCAGGACCGGCTCGGATGGGGCACGATAGCCATGTATCTCGGCGGCATCTCGGCACTTCTTGTGCTCACCGCCATATATTTTTCATATAGCCATGACGTGCACCAGGCATTCGCCAGGCATTTTATCAACGTCAATTCAAAGCTGTTCTTCACCGGGATCATATACGGTGTGATACAGCTCGGTGTCTTATTCCTTACCCTTATCGTCATGGTGCTCTTATATGATGATGCGTTCGACCTGCTGCCGACCATTCTGGTGCTCGTGAACGGACTGTTCCTCGCGCCGGCGGCACTATATGCCATCACGCATGAGAACGAGGATGCCAACCAGTTCTTTGAGGCACTCGTAAGATATGTGATGCTGACCATAACGCTCATCGCTTTTTCGATAATCTACATATATATAATCAAGCTCGTGGTCACGGCATCGGTTCCCTCGAACTCCGTCTATGCCATACTGACCGCTCTGTTCATAGTGTCAATGTATATCTCTTATATGTCATCCGCATATGAGGAAAAAGGCTTCCTTCAGAAGTTCGCATACAACTGCCCCCTCGTATTTGCGCCTTTTGTCATAATGCAGTGCTACACGGTCTTTGTCCGGATCGGTCAATACGGCCTGACACCCAAGAGATACTTCGGTATAGCGTTCATACTGTTCGAGCTTGTCTATATCATATATTACACGGCTTACAGGAAGCTGAACAAAGAGACACCGGGACGTAACATCCTTCTCATAATATGCGCGTTCATCATCCTGACCGTTTTTCTGCCGGGCATTAACGCAAGGGCGGCTTCATTTACGGCAGCAAGGCGTTCGCTCTCATCCTACCTTGATGCCATGGCAGCCGGAGGCGCGACCTCTAAGCAGTGCCTTCATGCGAACGCGGCATATGATGTGCTCTCCGGCAGCGACTTTGGCAGCGGAAAGCTCGGTAAGTACTTCCCGGACCTTGACGCATCTGCGGTAAAGTCGCTCCGTGAGCAGGCAAAAGCCGCCGCTTCCGAGCTCGCGGATGAAGAGGATGAGAACAGTGACAGCGGCGAAAAATACGGATTTTTCAGCTGCGATATAATGGAGCTTGCCGAAGCCGACGGGATCGACATAAGCGGCTATTCCAGGATGAAGCACGTATCCATAAGGGATGCCAAGAAAGACAGGTACACATCCAAGAAAGCCTGCGACAGCACAAAGCTGGCCTTCAGACCGTATTGGTCTGATACCTCTTCGGTCAGCGTCGGAGGTGAATCCACCATTGACCTCAGCTCATTTACGGAAGAGTTCATAAAACTCTGTTCCGAGAAGGATGACGGGATCATAGAAGATGCGGAATTTGACCGGCTCTGCCGAGGCTTATGCATTGTTGAAACGGAAAATGCCCGCATCTACATTACAGATGCGGACATTACACGCAATAAAGATAACGAACCTTTATACATCAATCTTGAAGCATACGTTTTTGAAAAGTGACCTAGAACAGCCTGATCTTCTTGATCATCTCGACGAACTCGACATTGTTGCGCGTCCTGACGAACAGATCGAGGCACTTCTCGACAGCTTCCTCGGGCTTGAGACCGTTGAACGCCTTACGCATGACGTTGATGGCTTCAAGCTCGTAGGGCTCGAGCAGAAGGTCGTCCCTTCTCGTTCCGGACTTCGGAATATCTATCGCGGGGAACACCCTCTTTTCGGAAAGCTTGCGGTCAAGCACCATTTCCATGTTGCCGGTTCCCTTGAATTCCTCGTATACGACATCATCCATCTTGGAGCCCGTATCAATGAGCGCGGTCGCAAGTATCGTAAGGCTTCCTCCCTCACGCATGTTCCTGGCGGCGCCAAAGAAACGCTTGGGCATGTGCAGGGCCGCCGGATCGAGTCCGCCCGAGAGCGTACGTCCGCTCGGCTGCACGGTCAGGTTGTAGGCCCTTGTAAGCCTCGTTATCGAATCGAGGAGGATGATGACGTCCTCTCCGTGCTCCACAAGCCTCTTGGCACGCTCTATGACCATCTCAGACACTCTCTTGTGATGCTCGGGAAGCTCGTCAAACGTTGAGTAGATGACCTCAACCTGCTCTCCCTCAATGGATTCCTTGATATCCGTGACCTCTTCGGGACGCTCGTCTATGAGCAGTATCAGCAGGTGCATTTCGGGATTGTTCCTTGTGATCGATTTGGCCACATCCTTAAGGAGCGTTGTCTTTCCTGCTTTGGGAGGAGATACGATCATTCCCCTCTGTCCTTTTCCGACAGGGCACATCATGTCCATGATACGCATCGCGATGCTTCCCCCGGGTGTTTCAAGCTTCAGCTTTTCATCCGGGAAAATGGGTGTTAAGTCCTCGAAGTTCTTGCGTCTGCATGCATCCGCGGGAGCAAGTCCGTTAATGGTGCGTACGAACAAAAGCGCCCCGAACTTGTCGGTCGGATTCTTAACCCTCATGTTGCCCACGATTATATCGCCCGTCTTGAGCCCGAACCTTCTTATCTGGCTCGGAGCAACATAGACGTCATCATCACCCGGCAGATAGTTCTCACTCCGGATAAAGCCGTATCCGTCGGCCATGACCTCGAGAATGCCCCTTGCCTCCTCGCCGGAATCGAGCATCTTCTTCTCCTCGGAAAGCTCGGTCTCCTCGCCCACGGCGGTTCTCTTGTCTTCCTCGGAAAGAGGCTTCTTGGGTTTCTCTTCCGGCTCCGTCTTGGCGGCCGCTTCCCGTACATCAAGGGCAAGCATGGCATCAACGAGCTCGCTCTTCTTCATGAGCGAAATGCCTTTGATCTTCCTTGCCTTTGCGATGTCCTTAAGGGCAGCAAGTGAAAGTGATTCGTACTTTTCGCGTGTCATAGATCCTCCTTAAATAAATGAAAATATTGCGCTGTTTTGACTTTTTTAATCCGAAAAAGTATTATATATCCATGACCGAACCTCAGACACTCATCAAACTCATAGTGCTATATATGCTCGACAAGGTCGATTTTCCGATCACGAAGGCTCAGATATATGATTTTATCCTTGAAAAGGAGTATTCAAATTATTTCGCCCTGACCCAGGCCACATTCGAGCTTACCGAAGACGGGTTCATCGAATCCTCCTCAACCCACAGTTCAACCTTTTTGAAGCTTACCGACAAAGGAAGGGATACCCTTACCTTTTTTCAGAACCGTATCTCCGAAGGCATCCGAAATGACATCAACGGATTTTATGAGGAGCACCGCCTGGAGATCACGAACAGGATGTCGGTCATCACCAACTACTACCGCACTGCATCGGGCGATTATGTTGCGGACCTTACCGCACGGGAAAAATCATCCGATCTCATAAACATCAAGATCAACATGCCCACCGAGGACAGCGCGAGGGCCATGTGCGAGCACTGGCGCGACAAGTCGTCGGACATCTATTCCTTCATCCTTGAAAATCTTCTCTGAAGCATCTTCTGCCCGGATGATCCAAGTTATGTAAAC
>JAILRP010000011.1 GCA_024698075.1 Lachnospiraceae bacterium | reverse complement strand
TATAGCGATCAATGAGGTTGCAACAACATCACAGAGCGTTGCCGAGAATGCACAGACAATGGCAGAGAAGGCAGCGGATCTTGGTCAGGATATCGAGAGCCTGACACAGAACGTCGAGACACTTTACAGTGCATCACAGACGATCAAGGATGCAAACAACGAAGCTACCGACTGCATGAGAAGCGTATATGCCGGTGCCAATGAGTCGGTTGAGGCAATGCAGAACATTGCCGACAAGATCAGCGAGACCAACTCGGCCATTGCAGAGATCGGAACAGCCGTTCAGGCTATTGAGACGATCGCTGCTCAGACGAACCTGCTGTCACTCAATGCTTCGATCGAGGCTGCCCGTGCAGGTGAGGCCGGACGCGGATTTGCGGTTGTTGCGGATGAGATCAGAACACTTGCCGATTCTTCGGCAGAATCTGCAAAAGAGATCAAGCAGATCATTGAGAACGTCATTGCTCTTTCAAACGGTACGGTTGAGATATCCAACCGCGTGTTCGACGTGATCAGCAAGGAACAGTCCGATATAGAGACGGCACAGGAGAAGTTCAATACACTTTCGGATTCCGTCGAAGCTTCCATTACAGAGATCGATACGATCAGACGCATGACCGGAGAACTCGACCAGATCAAGATCGAACTTTCAAATACAACGACCGAGCTCGGTGCTATATCCGAGGAGCTCGGAGCTTCCGCAGAGGAAGTTGCGGCATCATGTCAGACGGTTACGGATGCATGTACGGATACACAGTCATCAACTGCCGAGATGCGCAATATCAATGAAGACATGAGTGCGGCCATCGACTTCTTCAAACTGTCTGAGGATTGATCAGCATAGTAATTTGATAATGGTTATGACTACTTTACCTGCGTCATCCGGCGCAGGTAGAGTTTTGTAAAAGGGAAACTCAGGTGCTAAAAGACAGCGATATCAGGGAACCGCTTTTCTTCTTTCTGGAAGAGAAGTATGGGAAGGTCAGGATACTTGAAGAAAAGAATATCGGAAGATCCCGTGCGGATGTTGTCATGATAACTGATGATGCGCTTTTCGGTATTGAGATCAAGAGCGATGCCGATACATACGCCAGACTGGCCCGGCAGGTCGAGGATTATGACAGGTATTACGATAAGAACATAGTCGTTGTAGGATCGAGCCATGCGCATCATATAAGGGAACATGTTCCCGGGCACTGGGGTGTCATAACGGTGGAAATGGAAGATGGCGCATATGATTTTTACGTGCTGCGTGAGCCGGATAAAAACGTAAACGTTACGTTTCGGAACAAGCTTGAATTCCTCTGGCGGCCGGAACTCGTAAAGATCCAGGAAAAGCATGAGATGCCGCGGTACAAGGAGAAGAGCAAATCGTTCGTTGTCGATAAGATCGCCACGTGGGTGGATGACGGAAAGATCGGTGAGGATGCACTTCAGGGCGAAATATGCGAGTTGCTTTTTGAACGTGATTATAATACTATATTTGACGAGATAAACCGTTACAGGGAATCACAGGGCCTGCATAAAAGATACAGGCGGAAAAAGAGGAAAAAAAGGAGCAGGTGATGCTCAGGACGGAAGAGAGGTAATTAAATGGAGAACGGAAAAGGCATATACCAGATGATCAAGCCGCTGATCACACTCCTGTGTGTGATCATTGCCGCCGCGGCAGCGGTTGCATGCGTATATATCTTTACACAGGGGCTGGTCACATACAAGTCCGGAACGAACGGCGGGCTGTCGGCAACGGGGTCCGCGAGCGTTGACTTCGAGGCTGACCTCATAGTGTGGCGCGGCACCTATTCGGCGTATGCAATGACAACATCAGAGGCATATTCGATCTTAAGCCGTGATACGAGAAAGATAAAGAAGTACCTTGAGAACAACGGAATTGATGAATCCGATATCGTCTTTTCGGCGATCGATATCTCAAAGAGATACTCCTCAAATTACAACGACGAGGGCAACTATATCGGAGATACCTTCAACGGCTACGAGCTCTACCAGACCGTGACCGTATCGAGCGGGGATGTTGACGGGGTAGAGGAAGTTTCACGCGGAATCACAGAGCTCATTGAGGAGGGCGTGGAATTCACTTCCAATTCACCGGAATACTATTACAAGGATCTTGATTCCCTGAAGCTCCAACTTGTCGAGGCAGCAACCCAGAACGCAAAGCAGCGCATAGACCTGATGGCGCAGGGAAGCGGCTGCAGGGTAGGAAAGCTCGTCTCATCAAGCCTAGGGGTGTTCCAGATAACAGCCAAGAATTCAGCCGAAGAAGAGTATAGCTACGGCGGAACGTACAACACGTCTTCGAGGCAGAAGACGGCAACGATAACGGTCAAACTCAACTATACTGCCGAATAAGGAGAGTAACATGCAGCAGGATTATATTATAGCAACGGCGTCTACATGCGACCTGACAAGGGAATACCTTGACGAGCACGGCATACCTTTCATCAGCTATTCCTATGTGATGGACGGAAAAGATTACGAGGATGACTGCCGTGAAGACTCGAGAACACAGATATACAGACAGATGCGCGAGGGCAAGCTGTTGTCAACCTCAGCGATTAACATGTATACATACCGGGAGTTTTTCGAAGGCCTCTATAAGGACGGTGTGAAGCCTGTCATATTCCTTGACATGACGAGGCCGCTCTCGTCTTCATACAAGTACTGTGAGGAAGCTATAGAGGACTTAAAGAACGATTATCCCGACAGCAATATCATAAATGTTGACACAAGGTGTGTTTCCGGCGGACTCGGACTGCTCGTCAGGAAGGTATGCGATCTTTATGAAAGCGGTGCTCCGATGGATGAGGTGCTCTCCTGGATAGAGGAAAACAAGCTGAAGATAGCGCACAGGTTCACGGTCGACGACCTCAACTACTTAAAGCGCGGCGGAAGGGTTTCAAACGCTTCGGCGCTGGTTGGTACTCTGTTGTCAATAAAGCCCGTTCTATATGTTCCCGATGAGGGTACGCTCGTCGCCGCCAACAAGGTCAGGGGAAGGAAGGCTGCGCTCTCATCGATAATAGAATCAGTAAAATCGGACCTTAAGGATACCAGGCAGCCCGAATTCTATATCAACCACGCTGACTGTCTTGATGATGCCCAGTATGTGAGGGACAGGATCATGGAAACATACCCCGATGCGAAAGTCACGATATCGGGACTCGGTGTAGTGATAGGAGCGCACTGCGGGCCGGGACTTTTCACCATATTCTACATGACGGACGCCAGAAGAGCGTGACATGAAGATAGACATACTGGCGGTCGGAAAAATAAAGGACAGGCATTACAGGGACGCGGCAGATGAATATCTGAAGCGTCTTTCCGGATATGCCAAAATTAACATTACGGAAGTGAAGGATGAGAAAACGGCTGAAGGTGCGAGCACGAGAGAGAATGACCTCGTGATGCTTGCCGAGGCGGAGAGGCTTCGGTCGCACATTGCGGGAAATGCCGTACTCATCCCTCTTTGCATAGAGGGAGCTGAGATGTCTTCCGAGGATTTTGCCGGACTTCTGTCGGAGCTTGAACTTAAGGGCGAAAGTCATGTCCAGTTCGTCATCGGCGGGTCCCTCGGGCTCCATGAAACGATAAAGGACATGGGCGCATTAAAGCTTTCTTTTTCCAAAATGACTTTTCCGCACCAGCTCATGAGAGTGATACTTCTCGAACAGATTTACAGGGCATACCGGATCAAAAGCGGCGCGCCCTATCATAAATGAGTACCGGAGGGCTTAATGCGTATATCTCTTAAGATCACAGCACTTTCAATATGTGCCGCCGTTCTGGCCGGTTCATTTTCCGGCAGTGTACGTGCACTGGACATTCCGGATGCCCAAGCGCATGCGGCGGGAGAGAACATATGCGGCTTTACCGTTACCGGTACGGAAAGATCGGATGCCTATTCGGCTGATGTCACGGTGCTGAGGCATGATCTTACCGGTGCGTCTGCCGTGATCATATCCAATGACGATCCCAACAGGTATTTCATGCTTTCATTTAACACGCCGGTCAGGGACAACAGGGGATGTGCCCATGTGTTTGAGCACTCTGCAGCGAACGGTTCGGTAAAGTATCCGTCGAGGAGCCTCACGGCGGCTCTTACCGGAAGGGGATATGCAACATATGCGAATGCACTGACTGAAGACAGGTGCACGGTCTATCCGGTCGCGTCACAGTCGGAGGAACAGCTGCTCGGCCTCGCCGGGTATTATGCGGACCTTTGCTTTGAACCTCTCATTCTTGAAGATGAGGATATCTTCAGGTCGGAGGCATGGAATCTGATGCCCGATGCCGATGGCGGCCTTGCGATCGGCGGAACGATATATTCGGAGATGAAAACGGAATATACCGCATCGCTTTCCGCGCTCAAGAAGGCGGCAGCCATGCTGCATCCGGACAGCAGCGCGGCCCATGTGGCCGGAGGGATTCCGTCCGAGATACTGAAGCTGACATATGAAGACGTGGTCAGGTACCATGAAAGCTATTATACCCCTGAGCGATGCACGGCCTATCTGTATGGCGATATAAAGAGACCTGAGGCGTTCCTGAAACTCCTTGACAGGTATTTTACGGAATGTGTCAGCGGGGACGGTTCTTTTGACACATCTGAGATACATGATGAAAACGTGCGGGATATGGCGGCGGATGACTTTCTGCAGGACGAAGGGTCAGGCAGGACATATGCGGCAAAGTATTCGTTCCCATCATATGAAGCCGCAGGGGAGAATGGTACGCAGATCGTATATGCCGTTGACATGGGGGACCCTTCTGATGAAGAACTGATGCGGATGTATGCTTTCAGGAACTGCTGCAATTCCGGAACGTCGCTTCCCGTGATGATGCTGAAGAGTGAGTTTCCTTCCGCATCTTTTGAGTTTGGTATAGAAGCCGAGCCTGATTTTACGATCCTGACACTGTCTGCACACGATATGGCGGAGGATGATGCGGACGCATTTATAGAATGTGCCGGGAAGGTGTTCTCATATATGGCCGAAAACGGCCTTCCCGAAAAGGACCTTGAAGCCTTCAGGCGCCGCAAGCTTTATGACTATCTTCTCGCAAGGGAAGGCAGCAGCGCCAATCTTCTTGCAAACATGGCGCTCCTCGATTCGGCCGGAAGAGGGATCTTCTACATCAGAATGCAGGATATGTACAGGGATATGTCATGGTTTGATAATGATGACATAAAGGACATATCTGAAAAGATGTCTGTGCCGGAACGCAGCGCGGTTTCCGTTGTCGTGCCGCGCCGTGCCCTTGCTGAGCTTAATGACAGGACACTTTCCGAAGCCCTGGCGAAGATCCGGGCATCGATGTCCGAAGATGAATACAGAAAGCTTTCGGAAAAATCGGAACGAGTGGCGGCAAAAGCGGCGGATGACCCGGCGGAGTGCCTTGATAAGATTGGAACCGTTGATGTCAAGGACCTGCCGGAGCCGGACGGATATGAAGTCAGTGATGTTACGGAAGACGGGGTGCGCAGGATCGGCGTTTACGCGGATGCCGAAGGGATATGCTCCACACGGCTCTATATAAACGCATCGGGCCTTCCACAGGAACTCCTCGGATATCTTTCGCTTTATGCGGACCTTGTAAACGGACATTTTGTCCCCGCGGGCGGCATGAACCGTGCGGAAATAGCCGGCAGATTGGATGCTCTTACATTCGGAAGCGCCGAGGTAAGCCTTGTGGTCTCATCGGAAGGAAGCAGCTATGTGCCTTATGTCCTGATCGACCTTCGGTGCACACCGGATGACCTTCCGGATGCACTGTCCATCATGTACTCACGCCTTTTTGAATGTTCGTTTGAAGACGTCGGGAAGATACTTGAGGGCGCAGAGGCCATACGTGCCGCGGCAAGGAACAATATGAAATCGCATCCCGAAAATGCAGCAAGATACTTATCGCTTGCCGATGCAGAGAATGGAGCCGCATATTATGAGCATACGCATTACCTTGAATACTATGGGTTCCTCACGGATCTTCTTATAGGGAAGGAGAGCGCGGAAGATGTAAGCCGGAGTCTTTCTCAGGTCATGGGATACCTAAAGAATGCGGACGGAGCCGTGCTCGGATATGCCGTAGCTGCGGAGGATGAGGCCGGATACCTTGAATGCGCCGGTGATTTTCTCGACAGGGTCGGAAGAGCCAAAAGGGATAAATGCAGCTACAGCTTCAGGAAATACAGCTATCCGCTCGCTGTTGCGACAGGCAGCAAAAACGCCTCAAACTTTGTATCAGCCGATGCAGGGGCTCTTGGGTATGATAATGATGATGCCGGAATCGACGCTGCGCTCTCAATGATGAGGCAGAAGTATTATTTCCCCGAAACGAGGGGCAGGTGGGGCGCATATACATGTTCTTATATAGACAGCTACCCCGGGATATACGTATATACCTCACGGGACCCGATGGCGGCACAGACGCTTGAAGTCTTTGAGGGTTCGGCAGATGCCTGGCGGAAAATACGCACATCGGCAGATGACGTGGATCTTAACGGATACATCATCTCGCAGCATCAGAAGGAGACTCTTTCCGAAGGGCCCCTTTCCGGTGCCGAAAGAACGATAGGCCGGATCGTTTCGGGAGGAGACGCCGGTATTTCGGAGCGGATTAGGGAACTTAAGAAACTTACCCCTGCCGGGCTTTCAGAATATGATGCGCTGTTTGATGCCCTCTCCGAAAGGGGAAGGATGGTCACATTCGCCCCGCAGGCGCTCATAGAAAAGGATGAAAAATATTACGCGGAGATAATAAGTCCGTTTGCGAATTAAGGCGTATTATGATAACATCTAATATGTGTTTTCTCCCGCTTGGCGGGAGTTGTGAGTGAAGACTTAATAAAAAGGAGAATCATTATGAAAAAGATCGTCTCTCTTATGCTTGCATGTGCCATGATGCTGACGCTTGCAGGATGTGTCACGGTGACAACCACCACTTCATCTTCATCATCGTCTGACCTTGAATATATCAAGGAGAAGGGCACCCTCATCATCGGGATCACGGATTTTGCTCCCATGGATTACAAGGATGATTCGGGTGAGTGGATCGGATTCGATGCGGACCTGGGCCGCAAGGTTGCCGAGGACCTCGGAGTCAAGGCAGAGTTCATCGAAATCGACTGGGACAACAAGATACTTGAGCTTGAGAACAAGAGCATTGACTGTGTGTGGAACGGAATGACGCTCACCGATGAGGTGAAGAATGCCATGAACTGCACAAAGGCCTACTGCAATAATGCTCAGGTTGCGGTAATGAAGGCTGATGCGGCCGAAAGCCATAAGGAAGAGGCAGACCTCGCTTCCCTGAATTTTGCCGTTGAGGCAGGTTCAGCGGGAGAAGCCGTTGCCGAGGAAAAGGGATGGAACTACACATCGCTCACATCCCAGGCGGATGCCCTCATGGAAGTTGAGGCCGGCTCATCGGATGCATGCATAATCGACCTTCTCATGGCAGGTGCCATGATCGGTGAAGGCACGAGCTACGAGGACCTTACATATACCGTCGAGCTTACCGAAGAAGAGTACGGCGTAGGCTGCAGAAAGGATTCTGACCTTACGCAGTTCATTAACGACGAATTCAAGAAGTACTATGATGACGGCACGATCGAGTCCATCGCCAAGAACTACGGCGTACAGTATGCGGTCGTTGCCCAGTAAGACAGTAAAGGATCTATTCCAAATGATCTGTCAGGGGGCGGAATGTTTGTTACTGTTACGGCCACCCTATTGCAGGGATTTCTGGCAACACTGAAATTATTTGTCCTGACGCTTCTGTTTGCACTGCCGTTGGGACTGGTCATAAGTTTCGGATCAATGAGCAGGCATGTGATCATCCGCATGCCTGTCCGTTTCCTGATCTGGGTTGTGAGGGGGACGCCGCTCATGCTGCAGCTCCTTGTCATATACTACGGACCGGGGATCATCTTCAATAATCCGTTCTGGAACAACCTCGGGGAGGGCAGGTTCATTGCCGCACTCGTGGCTTTTGTCATCAATTATTCCTGTTACTTTTCTGAGATATACAGAGGCGGGATACAGTCGATCCCTGTCGGCCAGTACGAGGCCGGACAGGTGCTAGGCATGTCAAGGCCGCAGATCTTTTTCAAAGTCATACTTCTGCAGGTCATAAAGCGCATCGTGCCGCCGATATCAAACGAAGTCATAACGCTGGTGAAGGATACGTCCCTTGCCAGGGTTATAGCCGTATATGAGATCATATGGGAAGGCCAGTCGTTCATTAAAGGCGCAGGCATCATATGGCCGCTCTTTTATACGGGAGTTTTTTACCTGCTGTTCTCCGGACTGCTCACCATGCTGTTCGGCTACATAGAGAAAAAGCTCGGTTATTTCGAGTGAAGGGAAATACGGGGGTAGAAGTTGCATATTCTTGAAGTTGAATCGCTGCAGAAATCATTCGGCAGCACAAAAGTCCTTACGGATATATCTTTTGCACTTGACGAGGGGCAGACCCTGTCCATCATAGGCTCTTCCGGAAGCGGTAAGACCACGCTGCTTCGCTGCCTTAATTTCCTCGAATTTGCCGATTCGGGCATCATCAAGCTTCGCGGTGAGAAGTTCTTTGACGCAAACGACCCGCGGGACCGTTCGGAGAAGGAGATCATGAAAAAGACCATCCATTTCGGGATGGTATTCCAGTCGTTCAACCTGTTTCCGCAGTATACTGCCCTCGAAAATGTATGCCTCGCACCGCGCCTTCTCAATAAGAAGACGGGGAAGATGACTGATAGCGAGATCACCGAGGAAGGAAAGAGGCTGCTTGACCAGATGGGACTTTCGGACAGAACGGATCATTATCCGCACCAGCTCTCAGGCGGGCAGAAGCAGAGGGTTTCGATCGCAAGGGCGATGGCAATGCATCCGGACATACTGTGCTTTGACGAGCCGACAAGCGCGCTTGACCCCGAGCTTACCGGTGAGGTGCTCCGCGTAATAAAGGGGCTGGCCAGCCAGAAGACAACGATGATAGTCGTCACGCATGAAATGGCATTTGCACGTGATGTGGCGGACAGCATCATCTTCATGGATGAAGGCAGGATCATAGAGCATGGGGCAGCCGAGGAAGTCATAGACCATCCTAAGAACGAACGTACAAGACAGTTCCTTGAGAACTTTTCCAATCAGAACATTCATGCATAGACCGGATACGGAGGGTTAAATGGAGCAGTACATAATGGCACTTGATGCCGGGACGACCAGCAACAGGGCTATACTTTTCAACAGGCAGGGCGAGATATGCTCGATGGCCCAGAAGGAATTTACGCAGATTTTCCCGAAGCCGGGATGGGTGGAGCATAACGCCGCGGAGATATGGTCGACCATGCTCGGCGTATGTGTCGAGGCCATGAGCAAGATAGGCGCCACCTATGACCAGATAGCCGCGGTAGGCATAACCGACCAGAGGGAGACGACCATAGTCTGGGATAAGGAGACCGGGGAGCCTGTATGCAACGCGATCGTGTGGCAGTGCAGGCGCACGAGCGAATACTGCGACAGCTTGCGGGAGCAGGGACTTACGGAGATGTTCCGTAAGAAGACCGGGCTTATCATCGATGCATATTTTTCCGCGACCAAGCTTCACTGGATACTTGAAAATGTAGAAGGTGCACGGGAGCGTGCCCTTGCAGGGGAGCTCCTGTTCGGGACCGTGGAGACGTGGCTCATATGGAAGCTTACAAAGGGCAGGGTGCATATAACCGACTATTCCAATGCCAGCCGCACGATGCTCTTTAACATAAACACCCTCAAATGGGATGAAGAGATACTGGATATTCTCGATATTCCCGCATGCATGCTGCCCGAGCCGAAGCCGAACAGCTGCGTATACGGGATGACGGATGATTCTTTCTTCGGAGGGCCGATCCCTATAGCCGGTGCTGCCGGAGACCAGCAGGCCGCACTTTTCGGACAGACATGCTTTGAAAAGGGAGAAGCCAAGAATACATACGGGACCGGATGCTTCCTGCTCATGAACACCGGGGAGGAACCGATCTTTTCCGGCAACGGACTTGTGACAACTATAGCATGGGGGATAGGGGATAAGGTCACCTATGCGCTCGAGGGCTCGATATTCGTTGCGGGTGCCGCGATACAGTGGCTCCGTGATGAGATGAGGCTCATTGATTCCGCGGCCGATTCGGACTACATGGCACGCAAGGTAAAGGATACGGCGGGCTGCTATGTTGTTCCCGCGTTTACCGGGCTCGGCGCACCGTACTGGGACCAGTATGCAAGGGGAGCGATAGTCGGGCTTACGAGAGGCGTGAACAAATACCATATCATACGCGCGACGCTTGAGTCGATCGCATATTCCGCATACGAGGTGCTCGGCGCCATGGAGGCGGATTCGGGGATAAAGCTTTCATCGCTTCGGGTTGACGGCGGTGCGAGTGCGAATGATTTTCTCATGCAGACACAGGCTGACATAGCGGGAGCTCCCGTTAAGAGGCCTGCATGCATCGAGACGACGGCAGCGGGCGCGGCATATCTTGCGGGACTTGCGGTCGGATACTGGAAGGACAGGGAAGACATCCTGTCAAACTGGAAGATAGATACGACCTTTATGCCGTCCATATCTGCGGATGAAAGAGACGCGAGGATCAAGGGATGGAAGAAAGCCGTGACGCGCGCGGCCGACTGGGCAAAGGACTGATAAGGAGAAATCTCGTTATATATGAACAGATATGATGTTGTAATAATTGGCGCCGGGGTTGTGGGCTCGGCGATCGCAAGGGAAGTATCACGCAATAAGCTTTCGGTTGCTGTGCTCGACAGGAATTCCGACATCGGAGAAGGGACGTCAAAAGCCAATAGCGGGATAGTGCATGCGGGATTTGACGCAAAGCCGGGCACGCTCAAGGCTAAGCTTAATGTGCGCGGGTCCGAGATGATGCCGAGTCTCGCGGAAAAGCTCGGGATCCCGTTCATGCGAAACGGCTCGCTCGTCGTCGCACTGTCCGATGAAGACGTGCCGCATATGAAGGAGCTATACGAACGCGGGATAAAAAACGGCGTTAAAGGCCTCCGCATCCTGTCAAGGGAAGAGGCGCTTGAGATGGATCCGAACCTCTCGGATGACACAAAGGGAGCCCTGTTCGCACCGACAGGCGGGATCATCTGTCCGTTCAGGCTGACGAGCGCACTTGCGGAGAGCGCATACAATAACGGCGTTTCATTCCATCTTCTGACCGAGGTCGTAAACATTAAGAAGGACGGCGGGGAATTTGCCATAGATGCCTTAAAGCACGACGAATTCGGGGATGAGCCTGATGAGAATGTCAGCTTCACGGCATCTGTTGTCATAAATGCTGCCGGTGTTTACGCCGACAGGTTCCACAACATGATGACGGATGACAGGCTTACCATCACGCCGCGAAAAGGCGAATACTGCCTGCTCGATGTTGCCGCGGGGCACCATGTCGGGCGAACTGTATTCCGCATGCCATCCGCACTCGGAAAGGGCATACTGGTATCGCCCACGATACACGGCAATCTGCTCGTAGGTCCCACCGCGACAGATATAGACGACAAGGAAGGGACATATACGACGGCGGAAGGCCTTGCGAAAGTCAACACGCCCGGAGCGAGTGCGGTCAAGAACCTGCCGATGAAGGAAGTCATCACCTCGTTTGCGGGCCTGCGTCCCCACGGGGACAGGGGTGATTTTGTCATAGGGCAGCTTCCGGACTGTCCCGGATTCATAGATGCCGCGGCGATAGAATCGCCGGGACTTTCCGCATCGCCTGCGATCGGCGAGATGGTGGCTGCTATAGTGGCATCCATATTAAAACCTGAGAAGAAAGATGATTTTATAGAGGAAGTCAAGCCGCTCACATACATGAAGCTAATGTCCGAGGAGGAGCAGAAGGCGCTCATAGAAAAGGACAGCACATACGGCAACATCATATGCCGCTGCGCTTCGGTATCGGAGGGCGAGATACTCGAGACGATAAGGCGTCCTCTCGGCGCACGCACGCTTGATGCCGTAAAACGCCGCACCGGAGCGAACATGGGACGCTGCCAGGGCGGATTCTGCTATCCGAAAGTCATGGAGATATTAAGCCGCGAGCTTAACATACCGATCGAGAAGATAACTAAGAAGGGCCGCGGATCGGACATACTGACGGACGGCGGAAAGTGTTCGGGCGTCGCAGATCCTTCATATCCCGGGAATGCTTCGGAAACCAAGACTTCTATAGTGCAGGCGGATGACGGTATCTTATATGACGCGGTCATAGTCGGCGGAGGACCTGCGGGAATGGCGGCGGCTCTGTCATTGGCAGATTCGGGCGCAGAGAAGATCATGATCCTTGAAAGGGACAGGGAACTTGGCGGCATACTCGGACAGTGCATCCATAACGGGTTCGGTCTACATACGTTCGGAGAGGAGCTTACGGGACCGGAATATGCCCTGCGCTACGTGCGCATGGTAAAGGAAAGAGAGAACATCAGCTGCCGCCTCAACACGATGGTCATGAACATCCGTGCCATCAATGAGGACGGAAAGATCATAAAGGAAGTCGAGGCCTACAGCAGCGAGCATGGACTGCAGACGCTCCATACGAAGGCCGTTGTGCTCGCAATGGGATGCCGCGAGAAGGCGAGGGGCGCGCTGAACATCCCGGGATACAGGCCGGCGGGGATATACACGGCGGGAACCGCGCAGAAGTTCGTGAACATCGACGGACGGCTTCCGGGACGTGAAGTCGTGATACTCGGCTCCGGCGACATAGGGCTTATCATGGCAAGGCGCATGAGCCTTGAGGGCGCGAAGGTAAAGATGGTCGTTGAGATCATGCCATACTCGGGCGGCCTGAGACGTAACATAGTGCAGTGCCTCGATGATTTTAACATTCCGCTGCTTACAAGCCATACGGTAGTCAATATCAAGGGGAAGGACAGGGTCGAGGCCGTTGTCATTGCGAAAGTCGATGAGAACCTAAAGCCGATACCCGGGACCGAGGAAGAGATAAAATGCGATACGCTGCTGCTATCGGTCGGCCTTATCCCCGAAAATGAGCTTTCAAGGAATATGGGGATCATGATGTCGGGCGCAACGCGCGGCGCTGTCGTGACCGATGAACTTGAGACGAGCTGCCCCGGAGTGTTCGCATGCGGGAACGTGCTCCATGTTCATGACCTTGTGGACAATGTTTCCAAGGAAGCTGAAAAGGCAGGAAAATACGCCGCGGACTATATTGCGGCATTTGACGGGAATGAGGTGCATGACATAGCCCTTGATCCCGAGTCGGAGCTCATGAAGAAGTTTGCCGCAAGAAACGCCACTAGAAACACGGCCAATCCCGAGGACGTCACTCTTCCCGACGGAAGTGTCATCCATACCGTGCCATGCATCATCTGCCCGAAGGGATGCATGATCGAGGTGAAGACGAAGGATGGTGATATACTGTCGGTATCGGGAAACAGCTGCGGCCGCGGGGATGCATATGCGAGGAGCGAGGTAACATCGCCTGTAAGGACCGTGACATCAACTGTCAAGGTATCAGGAGGGAGCAGGCCGCTCGTCCCGGTAAGGACCGAGAAGCCGATACCCAAGGATAAGATAATGCAGTGCATAGATGAGATAAGATCATTTGAGGCCGTATCTCCCGTTTCCGAAGGTGATGTGCTGATAAAGGATGTTGCCGGATGCGGCGTCGCGGTGATATCGGCCGGAGAGGCATAAGTTAGTTTACATAATATTTCAAAGGGGATAAGAAATGGCAAGGATCACGGAATATTCATATAAGTCCGCTGATGACCGAAAGACACCGATACATGCGGTAAAATGGGAGCCTGAAGACGGAAATACAGCTGCCGTCCTTCAACTCGTCCACGGCATGCAGGAATATATCGAGAGATATTCGGAGTTTGCGGAGTATCTTGTGGGGAAGGGTTTTTCGGTGTACGGACACGATCATATCGGACACGGTGATTCCGTTTCGGATGATGCGGACAGGGGCATCATGCACTCAAAGCATCCGGCGGATACGATGGTTGCCGATATGTTCACGAACTACGGCATCATCAAAAAAGAACATCCTGACAAGCCGTATTTCATACTCGGACATAGCATGGGTTCATATCTTCTGAGAAAATTCCTGTATGACTGCGCAGAAAAGCTCAGCGGCGTGAATGGCGCCATAATAATGGGAACAGGTTCGGTGAGCTCTGCAGCGATCTTCGGGGGTAATATTCTGTGCTCGCTCATTATGGCTGTAAAGGGCGGTGCGAGCCCGTCACCTTTCATGAGAAGCATCATGTTCGGAGGCTCATACGATGAGTTCGACTCGACCGGTGAGCATCCCGAGAACAGCTGGCTGTCGCATAATGTCGAGAACGTGCGCGCATTTACCGATCCGGGGAACAAAAAGGTCAGCTATGATTTTTCGCTGAGCGGCTATAAGGTGCTCCTTGATTCAACCGGAGCGGACAACAGGATGTCGAACATCCGCCGCATGAACATGGATATCCCCATCATCTTTGTATCTGGCGACCATGATCCTGTCGGCGACATGGGAGTGGGCGTTAAGAAGGCATATGAGAAGTTTAAGGCGGCCGGGGTCAAGGACCTGTCCATAAAGCTCTACGAAGGCGACAGGCATGAGATACTCAACGAACTTGACCGCGAAACGGTATATGCAGACCTGTATGCGTGGATGAAAGCGAGGTTCTAGGCCTCGTATACGGCCGGGAATTTCATATCATCGTTTGGCCTTGCTTGACAAAATCCGGACGCTACTGTATATTATATAGCGCTAAATGCAGAAATGGCGGAATTGGCAGACGCGCACGGTTCAGGTCCGTGTGAGGTAAAACTCATGAGGGTTCAAGTCCCTTTTTCTGCACTATCATTTGTACGTATTTATCAGTAACCGTCAAAACACGGGAAACGCTGATAAATACGTACTTTTTTTAACCCTCACATTGTTCGTCTGCATTCGAACATATGTATCAAAAACCGTCAATTTTGGGGTCGGTGGTAGTCAAAATGGT
>JAILRP010000002.1 GCA_024698075.1 Lachnospiraceae bacterium | reverse complement strand
TATGCGCAATCCGGCTTCGAATGATGCGTGATCCAGACTGGCGGCAGGATATGCTCAATCAAGGCACCCTTGCGGCACACAAGATCATCCGCTTAGTGCTGCTCCATTCCTGGCCTGACACGGTTCACGGCGTCCTGTTGCGCAAGACCCGGATATCAACACACAGCCTGCCGGGAATGAACCGCAACACCACCCTCTGCCGGATATCACCCCTGCTATAGCGGATTTCAGGTACAAGGAACCGCTGCTTCCCCGGCTGCGCATTTGTAGTATACATAAGCCCGCAAACAATGTCAAATACGGCATCGGATGATATTTTCTATTTATACTCCTTACAGATAAAATGCTTGACCGACATGATGATAAGGCCGGCTCCCGCTACTATGAAAAGTATGACCGCGGCCCACATGAGGGGGGTAAGTTCGCTGTCAGATGTTATGATCTGATATGCAAGATACATAACATATCCGCCGACTATCGCCCTTATGGTCAGAACGGTCTGGCTCGGGTAGTTATTGTTGTCCGCGTCAGGCGCCGGGGGATCATCTGCTTCCGGGACCGGCAGCTGCGCCTCTTTTTCTGCCTGATCCGTATTCTGTGCGGATCCTTCTGCTGTTTCCAATCCTTCCGTACCCGGATTTTCGATGTTTTCCGCCTTTTCCATAGTTCCTCCTATAGTATGCCGGATTATGATCCGACATTTCACACTATTATGATTTTAACATGTTATAATAATATGTGTAAATTATTATGAAAAGAATCGGAGATGATATTATGGCAACACAGCAGGAGATAGAAGAAGTCATCCGGATGCTCGACAGCAAAACGGAAGAAGGCGTCAGCAGGATAGGCATTCACAGGGTTGAGACAGAGCGTGAGGACTATGTCAGACAGGTCCATCACCATGGGCGCTGTGATGTTGGAAGTCCTTTTGCCGACGGAACCGTCAAAAACTTCTGTGACTGACATGCTTAATATTCAGGGCCTTCAAAAAACAACCCTTCTCGATTATCCCGGACATGTGGCGGCTACCGTTTTTCTGGGAGGGTGCAACATGCGCTGCAAGTTCTGCCACAACATGGAAATGGTGCAGAGTGCCGGTCCCGCTCAATATTCCGAGGATGAAATACTGGGCTTTCTGAAAAAGCGCAGGGGAATATTGGAGGGCGTATGCATTACCGGAGGGGAACCGACCTTATATCCGGACCTTCCCGATCTTATAAGGCATATCAAGGATATAGGCATGAATGTCAAGCTTGATACTAACGGGACCAATCCCGAGATGCTCTCATCTCTTGCCGGTTCCGGTCTTATCGACTACGCGGCCATGGACATAAAATCATCATTCTCGGGATATCCGAAAGTATGCGGAACAGCAGATATAGACCTTGCCCCAATAAAAGAGAGCATAGGCCTGCTCCTTGGCGGGATCTGCGACTATGAATTCCGGACCACCGCGGTGGAGGAATATCTTGATATCGATGATGTCAGAGAGATCGCGCAGATGATAAAAGGCGCAGAACGGTATTTTCTCCAGGGTTATGTCGAATCCGAATTCGTTCCTGACAAGACCCTCCATCCCGTTCCAAAAGAAAAGCTCCTTCAGTATCAGAAGGAGCTGTCGAAGTACATAAAACACGTTGAGATCCGCGGATTATGAACCGCGTTTCATTTCTTTTCTATATAGCGCATGTAATTTACGACCATAAGCGCTATCTTTAGGGTAAGGGCATCATCAAACACCCTGACATCAAGGCCTGTGGCCTTCTGCAGTTTCTCGATCCTGTAAATGAGCGTATTGCGGTGAATGAAAAGCTGTCTTGATGTCTCGGAGACGTTAAGACTGTTGTCGAAGAACTTGTTGACCGTCGTAAGTATCTCTTCGTCTATCTCTTCCGGAATGTCGTCCCCGAATATCTCATTGATGAACAGACGGCAGAGGCTTACGGGAAGCTGGTATATAAGCCTTCCGACACCCAGATTGCTATATTCTATCGTTCTCTTCAGGGGATAAAATATCTTGCTTACCTCAAGCGCCATCCCGGCTTCCCTGTATGATCCCGTGACTCCCTTTATATCATCTGCGATCGTGCCGTATGCGACCCGCACATCGCTCATCGCTTCTGACCCGGCCATGTCAACGAGCATCTTCGCCGTCTCTTCAAGCTCATTGGCGCCCTCATCATCCGAGAGGGTCCTTATCACGACTACATGATCATCATCCATTGACAGCACATAGTCTCCCGCTTCCGTATAGAACAGTTCCCTTACCATGCCCGTAAGGCTTTCATCCTTATGCCCGACAGGCTCTACCACGAAAACACATCTTCTCACGTCTTCATCGATATGAAGCTTTCCCGTCCAGCTGCTCATATCTTCGGACATGATGCCGCCCTGCAGGAGGTTTCTGTAGAATGAGTTCCTGTCGATCTTCTCTCTGTAAGCAATGACAAGGTTCTTTATCTCGGAAGCGGCAAGGCGCGCGCATATGTCCCCCGATCCATCCGAGTCTGAAATAAGGACAAAAGCGGTCTCGCTGTCATCCTTTATACGTATGAACAGCTTTCCGTCAGCCTCTCTTTCGGATTCCCCGCTTTTAATGAACGAGGCCGTTACCTCATCATCAGGCGCAATAAGGCCCGGTGTTTTGGCGATCTGCTTTCCCCCTGCGTTCACGACCATGGCCTTAATGCCCGATATGCTGTTTACTTCTTCTATGCAGTCTGCGATAACCTGATCAGCTACCATAAATGCGGTCTCCCGAGTTATATTTCCTGTCTGCCGATCTTTTCGGCTTTGTTTCTGAGACGAAGCTCCTCAAAGAACTGCGTCAGTATGCCGCTGCATTCATCCGTAAGGACATCTGTTTCTATCTCAACCCGATGGTTGAACTCATCCATCTGAAGCAGGTTGATGACCGATCCCGCACATCCCGATTTGGGACTCATGCATCCTATGACAACTCTGTCAATCCTGGCCTGCACGCATGCCCCGGCACACATCTGACAGGGCTCAAGCGTCACATACATGGTGCATCCCTCAAGCCTCCAGTCACCCATGGCCTTGCTGGCTTTCCTGATCGCCGTGATCTCGGCATGGCAGAGTGTATTTTTGTCCGTATTTCTGCGGTTATAGCCTCTGCCTATGATCTTTCCGTCATGCACGATGACACAGCCGATCGGCACTTCCCCGAGAGCATAGGCCTTCCTGGCCTGCTCGAGCGCTTTCTTCATGAATCTCTCATCTTCCGTATGCACCATGGATATAATTTATCATCATTTTAAGCAAATAACAAGGCAGCGGACATCCGCTGCCTTTGTCATCTGTTCTTTTATCATATGATCCTTTATGGTCTTAGTTGGTGATGATCATCTCCGTATCCTTGTCGAATACATGTATCTTCTCAACGTCGAACGCAAACTTGACCGTATCTCCGGGACGTGCCGTTGTACGAGGGTCAACCCTTGCGGTGATAGGGAACTCCTCAAGATCGAAGTATAAGTAAACCTCGGCACCGAGAAGCTCGTAAACCTTTACTGTTGATTCGAAAACGCTCTGAGGAGATGTCTCGATGTACATTTCGGAATCATAAACATCCTCCGGACGGATACCGAACGTAACAACCTTTCCTGCATAGCCGCCGTCGATAAGCTTTTTGGACTTTGCGGGAGGAAGGGGAACTGACTTGCCTGCAAACTTAAGGTTTGCAACATCGCCGTTAACTTCAACCGTAGCGTTGATAAAGTTCATCTGAGGGCTTCCCATGAATCCGGCAACAAAGAGGTTGCAGGGCTTGTCGTAAAGATTCTGGGGAGTATCAACCTGCTGGATGACACCGTCCTTCATAACGACGATCCTGGTACCGAGAGTCATGGCCTCTGTCTGGTCATGTGTAACGTAGATGATCGTGGTTCCGAGTCTCTGATGAAGCTTTGCGATCTCTATTCTCATCTGTACACGGAGCTTAGCATCAAGGTTTGAAAGAGGCTCATCCATAAGGAATACCTTAGGATTACGGACAATGGCACGGCCCATGGCAACACGCTGGCGCTGTCCGCCTGAAAGAGCCTTGGGCTTACGGTCAAGCAGTGCTGTAAGGTCAAGGATCTTTGCTGCTTCTTTGACCATCTTGTCTATCTCGTCCTTCGGAACCTTGCGGAGCTTAAGTCCGAAAGCCATGTTGTCATATACTGACATATGAGGATAAAGAGCGTAGTTCTGGAATACCATCGCGATATCCCTGTCCTTGGGCTCTACGTCATTCACTACCCTGTCACCTATACGAAGTTCGCCCGATGAGATCTCTTCAAGTCCGGCGATCATACGGAGCGTCGTTGACTTTCCGCATCCACTGGGACCGACGAAGATGATGAATTCCTGATCCGCTATCTCAAGATTGAAATCCTTGACAGCCTGGAATCCGTTAGGATAGACCTTGCAAATGTTCTTAAGTGATAAACCTGCCATTTCTGTAACCTCCATTTGATCGATTTGATAATTGAATGATCTGCGCTTTACCGCACTGTCTGAATTATATCAATGTGCCCTGAAGATGGGAATGCCAAGTCTGCCCAAAGATTTGAAAAAATGATGTACAAAATAGACAAAACCCCTGTCAGTTGTCTGAGTCGATCGTCTTGGGCTTTTCAGACTTTCCGGCCTCGATCATATCTTCCTCTGTCGCCTCCGCGAAAAAGGCAAGCTGGTTCTTGCCACGCTTCTTGGCTTTATAAAGAGCTGTATCTGCTGCTTTATAAAGACCTTCGTAATCTTTTCCGTCACGCGGATAGATGGCGGCACCGATACTGGCCGTCGGTGAATACTTCGTATATGTCCCTACCGTAAAGTCCTTGAAGAATCCGGCGACTCTTCCCGCCTCACGTTCAATGACCATTTCATCTTTAAGATCCTTTAAGAAAATGATGAACTCATCACCGCCGGTACGGCCGATGATGTCGGTAACCCTGAATTCGGTCCTTATCCTCTTGCCAAGGCTCGCAAGCACTTCATCGCCGAATGCGTGTCCCATCGTATCATTGATCTTCTTAAAGTTATCTATATCGAGAACGCACATCATGCACGTCTTGTCACGTCCTTCTCCTTCAAGGTACTCTTTGATCTTGTTCTCTGTTGAAATCTTGTTCAGAAGTTCCGTGAGCAGATCGGTCTCCGCCTTGTTCTGCAGTTCCATGCTTTCTTTCGTAAAGCTCACCCTGTTGATGATATATATGATTATTATCAGAGCCACGAAAATACCTATGGAAAATAATACCTTCATGATCATGCTCCGGGTATCTTTGTTCTCTTCCATAATGCTCCGTATTATCTGATCGTCCTGAATGGTGACTAAAATGCTCGCACCGGATCTTCCGATAGGCTGATGGCACATAAAGCATCCGCTCTGGTTAGGGCGGATGATGTGCGCGGTCCCGGATCTTCCGGATTCCAGGCTCTGCACGAACGCTCCCACGCTGGATCCCTCGACCGACATTCCTTTAAGTGCATCGTTCAGATTGTCCCCCAGCTTGAACAGGCCGGATTCCGCACCGTATGTCTCACCGATGATCCCATTGGAGTAAACGAGAGCATAGCTATATGCCGTTGAATCCATCTGTTTGGCTATCTTGTCGGCTTTGTAGACAAGGACGACATTTCCGCGCCATGAATCCTCCGATCTGATCGGAGATGATACTATGAGCACGGGCCTTCCCTTTTTGTCGATAATAGATGCCGCGCCGTCCTGTGTTGACAGAACAGACTTAAAATCATCGTATCCTTCGACTTTGTCACCGCTGTTTCCGTATGAATCAGTATATTTACCGCTTTTCTTGATGATATATGCATCGATGAGGCCTGAATGGTCGTCTAAAAGTCCGATGAGTTCTACGGCTCTTTCTCCGAACAGATCGTCCTCTTTCACAAGATAGTCCGCGATAGCATCGGTAACGTTTACCGTGCCTTCATACAGGCCTTTATAATATCCCGCAACGGAAACAGCCTGCCTGCTTACGCGGTCAAGCGCTTTTATCCTGGCATTTTCCTGCATAGTCTCATTGTAATGGATCAGAGTAAACACAAGAAAGATCATCAGAATGATGGTAGGGATCGCCCATTGTGCTGTTATGGAATTGTTTTTATTCTTTTCAGCCTTCCCCATCAAAATCCTCCGAGGCATCCGAGGAGTCTTCGCTCCCGTCATTCTTCGGCATGTATAAGGCAAATATCTTGTTATAGAACTTCGAATTGATATATGCCACTGCGGAAAATGCGATAAATATCAGTATCAGAAGCGCCGGAAAAAACCATATCAGCACGACCGGCACCGCAGTGATGATCATCATCAGAAAAGTATAGGGCAGATGGCGGATGCTGATAAGGAACGCATTCTTTATCGTATTCTTAACCGTATTGTCAAACTGTGCCAGGATAGGAAAAACATAAGTCAGCGTCATCATGACCGCTATGAGCAGAACACCCACCGCGACGATGACCACATTGCTGACCGCCCGGCTTCCTACGGCATCGGCCAGATCCCGGTTCGTCACGATCCGAATGTCAAGGAACATGACCGCAAAAACGACCAACGTCATTGCCCATATGGCTGTTGCCTGAACAAAATTATCCTTAAATGACTTAAAATACGACCTGGTGATATATCCCTCCTGGTCCTTTGCCATCTTCAGCGTAACGTAATAAAGTGCGGTAGCTGCTGCCCCGGCTGTAAAGACCGGAAGTGAGCATACCACGAACAGCAGATTGAGCCAGAACAGATCTGCCAGACGTGAAAGAAACGAGAATACCGGCCCTTCATAGTTGAAAATCCTGCCCATTTATCAAAACCTTTCGGTAGAAATCATACTATTTTGATTATAGTTTAGCACCAAAGAAAAAGCAATCATAAGAGTTCTATCCGCATCGGCGTATATCTTATGCCGTCGGTCGTCTTCTCACGGTCCATATCGACAAAGCCCTTCTTGTGATAGAACTCTGCCGCATACGGAGACGAGAAGACCGTCATTTCCGTTATCCCCTCTCTTACCGCTTCCGTAAAGGCAGAATTGAGAAGGGCGGTCGCTATTCCCTGATGGTGAAGGCTCGGTTCAACGAACAGAAGCGATATATGCCAATGCTCCCTTATCCCGAGTACTCCGGCAATGGTATTCCTTTCGTCAAATGCGCCCCACGCACGGTAATGCCCGTCGGCAAACATCTTCTTCAGCTCATCACCTTTAACGAACTCATGGAAATGCTTAACTCCCACGGGTTCGTATTCCGGTGCCTCATATACGAGAAATGTGTCCCATGCAAGCTGCATGGCCATGTCCCATTCCTTTGCTTTCAGATGCCTTATCTCATATTCCATTATCTGAACAGTCCCGAGAAAAATCCGGCGATGCTCTGCCCTATGCTCTTGACCGTATTCGTGACCGCATTCCCTATGACTTTCGTAAGGCCGAGGTCATTGATGTCAACCTTGTTGATGTCAAACGTTCCCGCCTTGATGTCATCCTTGTACTTGGCATATATGTCATCAGCCTGTTCTGCAAGAACCTTGTAGTCTATGCCCATGGCCTTGACCTTTAGCATAAGGTCGACGATGCGTGCGATCTCTTCTTCGGAAAGAGTGACGTTCTGGTCCTTCATTCCCTTTCTGATGGCCGCCTCTATCTCTTCCTTGGTCTTAAGATCGTTTGTGGCGACAACAGTCTTGATATAGGCGATGAGTTCTTCGGCCTTGTCATCCCCGATCTCTTCTTTGATCTCACCCGTTGTGACAAGCTCATTGAGCGATGCGTCGACTGCCTTGGCGCTCACTTCTTTTCCGCTCATCTTTCCGTAAGCCTTAAGGGCACCGATAAGAGCTGCCGTACCCGATATGGGCGAGGGTGCTGCCACAACGATGTCTGCGTCTTCCACGCCGGCAGTGATAAGGGCGTTTCTGTACATATTGGTCGTGCAGTAGTTGATATTATTAGTTGTAACGACCACTCCGTGTCCTGCCTCCGCAGGCTTGACAAGTACCGACGAAAGAGACTTGGTGCCGATAAGAGATGACGGGATATACTTGTCAAGCATCTCGTGCTCTTCGGCATTTGTCGTCGTTACTATATCATAGTTTCCGAGATCCGACTCCGATACGCCCATGGCAGAAAGCACGGTAGACTTCTGGGCCGCAGTAAGGTCGGCTCCCAAAGCAAGATAGCCCCTTTTTGCCGTATCGGCCGATTCCTTCGTCGTTACGGTTCCGTTGCCGTCCTCATCAAACGTTATCGCCTGAGATGCACCGGCACTTACCGTCATTGTAAGCATGATCGTGATCATCATTATGATCCCTGTTAACTTTTTCATATTCTCCTCCCTTCTTTGCTGCGCATATCTGCACCATGGCAGTTCCTATAATATCTCCGATCCGGATTCCATATCCTTTTCGGGCCTCATGAGTGAAAGGTTTCCGTCCTGATCCTCGGCACACAGTATCATTCCTTCCGACAACACTCCCGCAAGAGTGGCGGGTTTGAGGTTCAGAAGGACCATGACTTTTTTGCCGACCATTTCCTCGGGTTTGTAATATGCCTTGATCCCGGACACTATCTGCCTTACGCTGTCACCGATCTTAACCTTTGAGCACAGGAGCTTCTTGGATTTCGGGACTTCCTCGCAGGCTATGATCTCGCCGACAACAAACTGCATCTTCGCAAAATCATCATATTCGATCTCAGCCTTCGGCTCGACGTGTATCCCGCTTTCAGGTTCACCGCTTTCCGGTCCGCCGCTTTCCGGTCCGCCGTTTTCCTTTTCGTATTCCTTCCGCTGGTTTTCCCTGATCTTTTCCACTTCTGCCATGACTTTTTCCGGATCGAGCCTTGCAAAGAGCATTTCCGGGCTGTCGGTGACCTTTGTTCCGCTCCTGTATATCCCGAATTCGGACAGAAGGTCAAAATCCCTTTCCGTTCCGTAGAGCATCATCAGTATCTTATCGGCCGTATCAGGCATGAACGGCTTGAGAAGGTTCGCTCCGATGCATATGCCCTCAACAAGATTGTAAAGGACCTCAGACAGCCTGTTCCTGTCCTCTTCGTTTTTGGCGAGCACCCACGGCATTGTCTCGTCGATGTATTTGTTGCAGCGTCTGAAGACGTTGAACACTTCCGTCAAGGCATCTGCCATGCGCATAGCGTCCATCTTTTCCTTAACCTTTGCGGCAGCGCCCGTGCACACGAGCTTCAGGTCGTCATCTATCGCATCGGCTGCTCCGGTGCTTGATACGAATCCGTCAAAATATTTGTTGCTCATGGAGATCGTCCGGCTCACAAGGTTTCCGAGTATGTTTGCAAGATCGGAGTTGTACCGTTCCGTAACGAGCTCCCATGTTATCGTGCCGTCATTATCATAAGGCATTTCATGGAGCACATAGTACCTTACGGCATCGACCCCGAACATGCTGATAAGATCGTCCGCATACATCACGTTCCCTCTGGACTTGCTCATCTTCTCGCCGCCCTGCAGAAGCCACGGATGTCCGAATACCTGCTTGGGAAGCGGAAGATCGAGGCTCATCAGGAAAATGGGCCAGTATATCGTATGGAACCTTATGATGTCCTTTCCTATGAGGTGGAGCTCCGCCGGCCAGAGCTTTTTGAACTGCTCGGTGCTTTCTCCGTCCGTATCATAGCCGATCCCGGTAATGTAGTTTGACAGGGCATCGAGCCACACATAGACTACATGCTTATCGTCAAAATCAACCGGGATCCCCCATTTGAACGACGTACGGCTGACGCACAGGTCCTGAAGCCCCGGAAGAAGGAAGTTGTTCATCATCTCGTTTTTGCGCGATACCGGCTGGATGAATTCGGGATGAGTATTTATATGCTCGATGAGACGGTCCGCATACTTGCTCATCTTAAAGAAATACGCCTCTTCCTTTGCGGGTCTGACCTCTCGTCCGCAATCGGGGCATTTACCGTCCACGAGCTGGCTTTCCGTCCAGAATGACTCACAGGGAGTACAGTACATTCCCTCATAGCTGCCCTTGTAGATGTCACCCTTTTCGTACATCTTTTTGAACATCTTCTGCACCTGTCTCTCATGGTCGGCATCAGTCGTCCTGATGAAACGGTCATATCTGACGTTCAGGCTGTCGCATATCCCCTTGATGACGCCTGCGACATCATCCACGAATTCCTTCGGTGTGATGCCCGCTGCCTGAGCCTTCTCTTCGATCTTCTGGCCATGCTCGTCCGTTCCGGTCTGAAACCAGACGTCATAGCCCTCAAGCTTCTTGAACCTTGCGATCGCGTCCGCCATCACTATCTCATAGCTGTTTCCGATGTGCGGCTTGCCCGACGTATAGGCTATCGCGGTTGTGATGTAATACTTTTCTCTGTCCATTTTATCTGCTCTCCTTATCTTCCTTGGGATCCGTTTCCTCAAGCATTTTGCTGTATACTTCTCTTTTTGTGATTCCCCTGTCGGCGGCGACCTTTTTCATGGCCTCTTTGCGGTCAAATCCCTTTTCTTCATAAGCCGCCACATGCTCTCTGATGTCAGTTGAAAGAAATGTCTTTGCTATCTCTTCCTTTATCTCCTCCGGGGACCTGCCTTCGATCACAAGGACATATTCCCCTCTCGGCTCATTGGCTCCGTAATAGGCTGAAGCTTCGGAAAGCCGCATTCGCCGCACTTCCTCATGCTTCTTGGTCAGTTCCCTGCAGACCGCCATGTCACGGTCTCCGAGAGCATCAAGCAGCGTCTCCAGCGTTTTTTTCAGATGATGCGGTGCCTCATATATGATGATCGTTCTTGTCTCGTCCGAAAGATCTGACAGTATCTGCTGCCTTTCCTTTTTTCCGGAAGGAAGGAATCCTTCGAACACGAACCTGCCGGTGCTCATCCCGGAAACCGACAGCGCCGTGACCGCCGCGCAGGGGCCCGGGAGCGATGTTACCGCGATCCCCTCTTTGTGGCACATATCCGTGATAACTTCCCCTGGATCGGAGATCCCCGGAGTTCCGGCATCCGTTACGAGTGCGACGTTCATGCCCGCCTTCATCTTTTCTATGAGTTCAGCCGCCTTGTCATACTTATTATATTCATGATAACTGGTAAGCGGTACTCTTATGTCAAAGCGGTTAAGGAGCTTCATGCTGTTGCGGGTATCTTCGGCGGCGATCAGGTCCGCACCCTTCAGGGTCTCGATGACCCGTTCCGAAATATCCGACAGATTGCCTATCGGGGTCGCGCACAGATAAAGCATTCCGCATTTTTGTCTCTCATCCATCGTCAGTAACCGTAAATATCATATATTTCCTTTGTGTAGCAGTCCGGTGATTCATAAACTATGAGCGGCTTCTCAACCGTGAGCCTGCGCCTTCGGCCGAGATCCGCCTCGATGAGCACCATGTTCGGCTCCCTGTCTATGTACGGATAGACAAGCTTCATTCTTTTCGGTTCAAGTCCGTACTTTGTCAGCGTTTCAAATATCTCGGTCAGCCGGAACGGCCTGTGAACGAGGAAGAGCCGTCCCCCCTGCCGGAGCATCTTTGCCGAGATCTTTGCTACATCATCAAAATTGCACAGTATCTCGTGCCTTGCTATGGCTTTGGGCGAATCGGGATTCTTTATTCCGTGGCTGTCTATCATGTAGGGGGGATTGCAGGTTATCACGTCAAATATCCCCGACTGGAAATACTGATCCGCCTCTTTTATGTCTGCGCAGATGATGTTTATCCGTTCAGACAGCGCATTTGCGGCGACACTCCGCCTTGCCATGTCCGCCACATCCTTCTGGATCTCGATGCCTGCTATATGGCCGGCCTCCGTCTTGGCCGCTAATAGTATCGGTATGATACCGTTCCCGCTACAGAGGTCGAGGACCTTTTCTCCCCTCTTTACAAACGCATATCCGGACAGGAGCACGGCGTCCATCCCGAAGCAGAACTTGTCCGGATCCTGGATTATCCTGTACCCGCACCGTTCAAGGTCGTCCGTTCTCTCTCCATCTTTAAGTTCAATCGTCGTCCAGTTTGGATCTTCCATCTTTTTGTTCTAATCTTTCAAGTTCTTCAAGCTCGAGCTCCTCATCGAGTTCGGCCTGGGATCTCTTGTTCTGCTTATCCTTGTCTTTGTTCTTTCCCTTCTTCTGGCCCTTATCTCCCTTGTTCCCGTCGTTTTCCTTTTTGTGGCGCGGCTTGAACTTAAGGTCTGATACCGCGTATTCCCGAAGCTCTTTTTCGTCGTCTATCTCAACGACAACCTTAACGAGCTGCTTCAGCACGTTGGTCTCCCTGACCTCGCCCTTTATGCCGTCAGGAGTCGTGACCGTATCACCGACCCGCGGAAGCTTCCGGTTAAGCTCCTCATATACCTGAGCCTCGTTCTGCAGGCAGCACATGAGGCGTCCGCATATTCCCGATATCTTTGTCGGGTTGAGCGACAGGCTCTGTTCTTTTGCCATCTTGATGGATACGGGCGCAAAATCGGAAAGGTATGAGTGGCAGCAGAGCGGCCGCCCGCAGATTCCCATGCCGCCGAGTATCTTCGTTTCGTCCCTCACGCCCACCTGGCGCAGCTCGATCCTGGTGCGGAACACGCCCGCAAGGTCTTTTACGAGCTCGCGGAAATCGACTCGGCCGTCCGCGGTGAAATAAAACAGGACCTTGTTGTTGTCAAACGTATATTCTGCGTTGATAAGCTTCATCTCAAGACCGTGTTTATGGATCTTCTCGAGACATATCTTGTAAGCGTCTTTTTCTTTTTCGCGGTTCCGCTTCTCCCGCTCCTCATCATCGGGAGTTGCCTTCCGTATGACGTTCTTTAGCGGCTGAGTTACCTTGCTCTCATCCATTTCCATGTTCGGGAGCACGACCGTTCCGTACTCGACTCCCCGTGCGGTCTCCACGATGACATGGTCCGACCTCTTGAACTCGATATCCTTCGGTCCGAAGTAATATATCTTTCCGGCCGTCCTGAACCTGACTCCTATGACTTTTACCATTTCAATTCTCCTTTATCGTTAGAAGCATAAGCTCCATCGCAAGTTCGAAATTCACGTTTGCACGAAGCCTTGCCTTAGTCTTTTCAACCGCTTTGAGTATCGTCTCTATCCCTTCATATGAGCTGAGCGACGCTTCTTTCCTGATGTTTGCGCCTTCGTCCTTGAACACCATCGCATCGGCATCCATCGTGGCTTTATACAGGAGCACATCTCTGTACCATATCATCATGATGTCGAGGAACTCATCGACGTTCAGCTTGTAGTCCTCGAGCTTTTTAAGCGTCTTGATCATGTCCGTGGTATCCATGTTCCGGATGAAGGACAGGACCCTGACCGCCTCATTCTTTATCTCCTCAAAGTCCTCGCTCATCGCAAGGCTTCTGGCTTTTCCTATATTGCCTCTTGCGAAAGCCACGCATATGTCGGCCTGATAGTCCGGTATCTTCACCTCATCCATGAGATATTTTCTGACAAGCCTGTCTTCGACCGGCCTCATGTCCAGCTGGACACATCTGGAAATGACTGTCGGGAGCATTGCGGCCTTTGATGTAGTAAGCAGCAGGATGACCGCATATTCCGGCGGCTCCTCGAGCGTTTTTAAAAGCGCGTTCTGTGCCTGTGGAGTCATCTTCTCCGCCTCATTCATGATGTATATCTTATACCGGCTCTGATAAGGCTTTATCTGCACGTCGGAAACGATCTGCTGCCTTACATCATCGACCGATACGATGTTCGGCTTGTCGTGCGTGACCGTGATGATGTCCGGATGGTTGCGCGTATTTGCCTGTATGCACGGCCTGCAGATTCCGCACGGATCGTATCCATCCACGGGATCTTCGCAGACAAGCGCATTCGCAAATATCCGCGCAATGTATTCCTTGCCCTGCATGACTTCTCCCGTGATAAGGTATGCCTGGCTGATTTTTCCGCTTGTCAGCGTCACGCGAAGATGCTCCTTGATATGCTCCTGCCCGATGATATTGCTGAAAGTATCTGCCATTTGTCCGCTTCCTATGTGAGGATGTCGAGAAGGAGGCCTCTTATCTCTCCGACCTTCGCAAGTATGGACAGGTGGTCCTTATCATCTTTCATAAGTTCCTGCGCAAGTTCATCAAGCGCATCATCAACCCGCCTTATTATCCCGTACACCCTGTGCCTTCCCTTCCTGTCAAGGAAGTTTTCACGGGAAAATTTATGCGACCTGTTGACTATCTCATTCATAAAATCCTTTATCAGCGTACGGTAACGCTTCATATCTTTGACATCCATATGCTTGGAGATCTTATTGCCCTGCATGGTGATGTCTTCATACATCAGGCTGAGCCTCTCCTGAAGACCTTCTTCCTCGATAGCGCTCATAAGGGTGAAGCGGAATGCATCGTCACCCTGAACGTTTGCCTGGTTTGTCTCTACGGCCTGGTTTGTCGGGATTACCTGATTAACCTTAATATCCATGATTTTATCCTCTTGGCGCAGTCCTCAAGATCATCGTTAACAAATCTGGCATCATCCGTTATGCCGAGTTCCTTTATCCTCTCTTCGCGAAAATCCTCCGCATCGGCCAAAAACCTCCGGCACATTTCCGCGTATCTTCCGTTTTCGGGAAGCCTTTCCCGCTCGAGTGCCCGCGCAAGCCTTTCGCCGTCATCAAGCTCTATATATATCGGCAGAACCCTGTCTTCTCCAAAGTAATCCCTTGTTCCCGCAAAGGATTCGAGCACCCCTATCGCAAGGTAGTCATCGCTGTCTATCGTTATCCTTCCGTCATCGGCCGTGAAATATCTCCACAGACCGTGAACGGTATCATAAGCCTGCTCCTCGATTATCTTTCCCTCATCGCGGAATCTTCCGTAAGACTCTTCGTCTACAAAGTGGTAAGTGACCCCGTCGGTCTCGCCGTCCCTTATGGGCCTGGTCGTATATCTGACCACGCTTTTTAAGCCAAGCTCCGCATCTTTTATGAGGATATTGTATATGCTGTCCTTTCCGGCACAGCTTTTGCCGATAAGGTAGAAGATCACTCCCATATTACCGTTATCTCTCCGTTTTCAAGTCCTATGACCTCAATACCGGTTCTTTGTGCTTCAAGTATCGTTTCCACATCTGTCCGTTCAATGCGCTCTCCGGGAAGGATCACCGGAATGCCGGGCGGGTAGGCCATGACCATATCCTTTGAACATCTTCCCAAAGCCCGCTCAAGCGGGATCTTCTCGGTACGGCCGTAAAACAGTACGTCCTTCATTCCTTTTATGCAATGGCTTATGTTCGGGTCGGATGGTCTGTCCCATATGCCGCCTGCCGCGTCATCCGCTCTTCTGTCCGTGCAGGACCTGCCGCCTGCCGCAAGCTGTCCGTCTATCTCAAAAAGAGCATCCGTAAGCCTCAGGAAGCCTTCATCATCATCTGCAACGCTCGTCATCAGGAGCACATATGACGGTGCAGCCATCTCCGGCATTATCCCGTACTTTTCCGTAAGGATCCCTGCGAGCTCACCTCCGGAATAAGTCCCGGTCATATCCTTTATGGCCAGCTTTCCCCTGTCACGGTCTGCGGATGCAGATGAGCGCAGCATATCCTTGTCAAGGAGCTTCAGGCATTTGAGCTTTCCGGCCGCTATATAAAGATCATCAAGCCTTTTTGAATAAGCCTCAAAAAGCTCCTCTCCCTTCTTAGCTATAAGCGCCGTCATCGAGTCGATCGATGCCATAAGGACATACGAAGGGCTCGAAGTTGTGAATACCGAAAGCATTTTTACGATCCTGTCCCTTGACGGGCAGGATGAGCTTATATGAATGAGCGATGTCTGCGTCATCGCCGGCATTGTCTTGTGTATCCCGGTTATCACGACATCCGCGGCCCCTATCGGGCTTTTCGGAAAACAGCCATTAAATCCGAAGTGGGCTCCGTGTGCCGCATCAACTATGAGCACGGCCCCCTCACTGTGGCATACGTCCGCTATCGCATCAATATCGCTGACTATCCCTTCGTACGTCGGGCTTGTGATGACGACCGCCCTTCTTCCCGTGCCCCCGCCGGCATCCATCTGCGAAAGCACCGCCCTCACAGCCCCGGCATCAACGCCTCCGCATATGCCAAAGGCCGGCTCAGGCTCAGGCATTACCGTATAAAGGTCTGCACCGCTCAGCATTGCCGCATCATATACCGACTTGTGGCAGTTCCTCGCTGCCACTATGCAATCCCCTGCGGTGACCGTTCCTGTTATCGCGGCCAGTATCCCGCCGGTGGAGCCGTTTACCAGAAAATGGGTCTCATCGGCTCCGTACAGGATCTTCGCCCGCTCCTCGGCATCCTTTATGATCCCGTGCGCGTCGTGCAGATTGTCGAAGCCTTCTATTTCCGTTATATCGATGCCGTATATATCCTCAAGAAGAGGATCCCCGGCGAGCCTTCTCTTATGGCCGGGCATGTGGAACGGATATGACGCGTCCCTGTTTTCCTTAAGGCTTTCTATCAGCTGCATCTTCGTCCTCTGCAGTCGCCACACCCTCTTCCCGGGCAGTCTCTTCCTCACCCGCCTGTGAAGATCCATCTTCCGGATCGGTATATGCCGCATACGCTTCCGGCTCTTCCTGTAATGCTTCCGTGTAAGCGGATCCCGTTTCAGCTTCGTTATCCTCGGTCTTCTCGGCCTTCTCGGTCTCCGGCTCCGTCTCTTCCGTCAGATAGTTTCCGCTCTTGAATATCCTGACTTTTCCGTTGAACACGATATGGGTTATCACATCCGTGATGCCCGCAACGACAAATGCTATCCCTATGAACAGAAACAGCTTCCTGTCATCGGTCGGCGTCAGATAGACCGCGACCGCACCCGCACTGATGCAAAGAAGCGCAAAGATCATGACGACGAGCCACATCTCCGTGACTTTTTTCATCTTCCTGTCGATCCTCTTCATATCGATCGAATGCTGAAGCTTGATGACCCCGTTGCCGAACAGTATGCATCCGGCTATGACCGGGAAATATATCCCTATGACATCCTGCTTTGTCAGGAAGATCACCGCGGCAAACACCGACATTACGCCATATACGAGTTCAAGTCTGTAGTATCCGGACGAAACATCCTTGAAGCAGTACATAAGGATCGATATGACGCCCGCTGCGGCAAATACCACTGCCAGGAACCGGCATATGAAAGTGATGTCGATCCCTGTATATCCGATGAATACCGCTCCCGAGAGTATGAACAGCGCGGACAGGAGATAGTGGTACCATTTCAGCTGATTTTCCTTCTGGATCTTCTGTTCCTGTTCTATTTCGCGCTCCAGCCTTTTTTTCGATCCGATCCCAAACATGGTATGCCTCCTTTCAGTCATTGCCGGCCAGATGATCGTCCGAGTCTTCCTCGGTGATGATCTGCCTGTTGTTTTCATCAAGAGTTGCTTTATAGTTATCGATCAGATGATCGTATCTTCCAAGATTGATGTTTATGACTTTCATAATCCTGTCAGCATCGAACAGTTTTCCCCTCGTGATCTCGTCTATGATCTCATAGTACTGTCTGGCATCCTCATTTATTATGGCACCGGAATCCCAGCCGTACCGTACAAGGTTCCTGTATCCGGCGGGTGCCTCGCGCCACATATGTCCTATCCTCCACCCCTGCTCTTTTACGGCCGGCAGATGTGCCAGATAGGGATCTCCCAATGCATACAGGTCGTTAAGGTAAAGGTCGTTGTTGTAATACTTTGTTATGCCCGGAACGCTGTCAAGTATCCCTCCTGCCATCCCGTTTTCCCTAAGCTCGTCAACTCCATCCTCTCTCCAGGTATATCTGATGCCAAGCTCACCTGTACTGATAAGCGAGCTTACGTTGTTAAACAGGCTCGATGATGTGAAGTACCCCGCACGCTCATCCGAGATCGGCGAGCCGAAAGTCCTTCCGAACAGGAACTGGTCCGTGATGACGTTTGAAGTTGTTCCGAATATAAGTGCGGCAACAGCGGCCGCGACAAAACTCCTGTGAAGCCCGGCACCCCTTCCGAGCTCCGAGAATTCCCTGTTCTTGATATCCATGTAGCAGATGACAGAGATAAAGAACGAAACGGTAAAATGCCTTCCCATCATAAAATCTCCTCCGATATAGAGAAGATACAGACCGTAGATGACGGGTCCCGTCATGCAGGCTATGTACTGCGCTTTTTTGACAGACATCGCTGCTATGACCGCAAATACGGGCACGATCAGTATGATCGGATCGCAGACAGCCGCATTCAGGTAATACCTGATCCCCCTAACGACATACTCGCGGAGCGCAAAATCAGTCCCGAGCTTTGCATATGCGGTATTTGGGAACGGAAATCCGTAGTAGAACGTTGCGAACAGTTCCCAGAGGATGAACGGCAGAAGACCCAGGATCCCCGGTCCCACCGATCTTGCAAATGAGAAGCCGTCACGTTTTGAGATATATGCATATACCGCCATAGGCGCAAATATCAGGACGGCATCCATCCTGGTCATTGCGATGAGCGACACCAGAAGTGCCATGATGAGCAGCGTTTTCCGGTCATATCTCTCATGGCCGAAGTATATCTTCATGAAGCATGCCCCGAGGAAAAAGAGCATGCTGTTCTCAAGGCCCGAAGTCGTATAGCTCATAAAACTTACGGAACCTAGCAGTACGGCCAGGCAGAATATTATCTGCCTTTTTGTCCGGCAGTAATCCCATATGAGCATCTTGAACGCGATCGATGAAAAGATTATGTTGATGAGGAGTGAGACAAAGAACATGTCGCGTATGACAAAATAGCCCGCTGCCACAACGAGGGTAAAGAGAGGGCATGAAGACGCGGTAGCCCTCTGTCCGATGTTATAGACAAAACCGTTTCCGTCTACGAGATTTTTCGCCATGATATAGGCGTGATAACTGTCATCACTCTGCCATGCAAGAAGTGTGATCATTCCGATGAAGATCAGAAGTGCATAAACCTTATAGCGATATAACTCTTCATTTAAGCTGTCAAGTATTTTTATCATCTATCCACCACAAAAAACAATACGGACCCTTTTAGGGGGAATCGTTCAAAAGCCTTCCGGCAAGGTCCATGGCGCGCCTCATGACAACGTCCGAATTGAAATGCTGCCATTCTCCCCAGCGCCCGCAGCCATATATCCCCTTTGAAGAAGCAAAGCCTAAGAAGCGGTTCATAAACTCCGGCTTTCCTATGGTATTCAAAGGATATGCGTATTCGTTCACAAAATGAATGCTTCCTTCCTCCGCCTTAAAACGGGAAAGGTTTGTTTCCGTCCAGTATCCTTTCGATCCCGGGCAGAAATTGTGCCGTACAAGTATCCTGTGATACGGCCTGGCAGGATCCGGATAATAAATCCAATGTGCCTTCGTATCGAGCATTTCTTCCCTGTACTGTGTCACCACGGAACTGTAACGAAGGTCTCCGAGGCCTGACTCCAGTTCAGGGGGAAGTCCCTTATGTTCCGAAAAAGATGTCCACGGAACGGTGACTATTATCCTGTCTGCCCTGTATGTATCATTTACGGTACGGTTTTCAAAATCGATGCTTACCGCTTCTTCGCTGTATCTGATCCTGCTGCCAAGCGCATCCGCCATCCGTAAGAAAGCCTCTCCGTAGCCGTATCTGCGCGGATAGAAGAACAGTGCATGTCCCGGCTGCGTTCCGTATGCCTTATGTTCCCGGCAGGATCTTTTTGTCTCTTCATATGAAACGTTCGGAAGCTTCTCGAGCCAATAGGTTCCCAGGCTGTCAAGATCCTTCCCGAACATCTTCCGGTTGTAAGGAAGCATGTAATCCTCGGCAATGGCCTCACCGAGCTTCCACACTATCCATTCGGTGAACTTTTCCGGCTTATCCTGCCCGCTGTTGCATCCGGCAGATGCAATGGCATCAAGATAACGGTCCTGCTTTTCTTTTGGAAGCTGCCAAATGTTGGCTTCTATCGGGCTTCCTATGATATCTCCGTAAAGGTCTATCCTCGAATCCCGCTCATACCTGTCCCATTCATCCTCCGGAAGGAAGCTGAACATATAATCGGTGACCGACGGATCCCTGACATCGAGGAAATGTCCTCCTCCAATGTCAAACGGGCTGCCGTCAACGTCCGTGCTCCGGCACAGGCCGCCTGCACACGATTCCTTTTCAAGGACCAGAAAATCCTTTTCTCCTGCGGCCAGCAGTGTATTTGCAAATGTGAGTCCGGAAGGTCCGGCTCCCAGTATCAGATATTTCATAAATATGTATTATACCATATTTTACCTGCGGCGTCCGTATGCATCTATTATGGCCAGGATAACGCCCACCGCCCTGTCCATGCGCTCCGCCGTTATGCACTCGTACGGCCCGTGAAAATTGAACCCGCCCGTTCCGAGATTCGGACACGGCAGTCCCATATATGACAGCCTCGCGCCGTCCGTGCCGCCCCTTATCGGAACTTCCACGGGCGTAAGGCCCTGAGCGGATATGGCGGCTTTTGCGGTTTCAACAAGGTGCATGTGCGGCTTTATCTTTTCGATCATGTTGTAGTAGCTGTCTGACATACGAAGAGTGGCAGTGCCTTCTCCGTATCTGTCGTTTATCTGCTTCACCGCCGCTTCCATCTGCTCCTTCATGCCCTCAAAGACGGTCCTGTCATGGTCTCTTATTATATAACGCATCTCGGCAGCCCCGACGCTTCCCGAAACATGCATCAGGTGGAAAAATCCCTCTCGCCCCTCCGTGTTTTCTGGCCTCTTTTCTTCCGGGAGCAGGCCGTGGAGCTCGCATGCGACATTTAATGCATTTACCATGACTCCCTTTGCGCTTCCTGGATGGACCGGTATCCCTTTTATCTTTATGGCCGCGCCGGCAGCATTGAAGTTCTCGTATTCGATCTCGCACACGTCTCCGCCGTCAACGGTATACGCATAGCGTGCACCGAACTTTTCCACATCGAACCGGTCCGTTCCTTTTCCGATCTCTTCATCCGGGGTAAAAGCGACTGCTATCGGTCCGTGGGGAAGCCCCTCGGTCAGAAGCCTTTTTATGGCGGTCATTATCTCTGCGACCCCTGCTTTGTCGTCCGCGCCGAGCAGCGTTGTTCCGTCACTCGTGATGAGCGTCTCGCCCGCAAGTTTTTCCAGAAACGGAAAATCAGCCGCCTTCATGATCCTGCCTCCCGGATAGGAAACGTCCCCGCCGTCATAATTTTCACGGACTAACGGTTTTACCCCTTCTCCCGAGCAGTCCGGGGCCGTATCCATATGTGATATGAATCCGATCACAGGGGCCTTTTCACAGCCCTCCGTCGCTTCGATCCTTGCAAAGAGATAGCAGTTTTCGTCAACCTCCGCTTTGATGCCCATCTCACAAAGTTCCGCCTTCAGCTTTTCGGCAAGGACGAATTCCCCGTCGAAGCTCGGGGAGGTTCCGCTTTCTTCATCAGACTGTGTATTGATCTTTACATATTCAAGAAACCTTTCGTATGCCCTCATATCATCTTCTCCATCTGTCCGGGTGGTCGAGGGGAAGCAGTTCTATCCCGTAACCTTCCATCTCCGGAAAATCCCGGACCATCTGTTCCTCATCGTATGGCTCGTCCTCTTCGTCGTACGGTTCGTAGTCTTCTTCATACGGCTCGAAGTACTCTTCTTCCTTATCTTCATATACGGGCGCAGATGCGCCCGCACTTCTTTTCTGAAGCTCTTTGTATATCGGTTTCGTATACATGTCTCTCGGGCTCAGCTGCTCTCCGAGATTTCTGCGCCTCTTGTTCTCGCTTCGCTTTTTATAGTTGTATCTCTTATTCTCGCTGCGCTTCTTATATCTTTTCCTCTTGCTCATCTTTGCCCTCTGGGCGCTTTTTATAAAGCGCAGGATGAGATTGGCGGAAAGGATGATAAGGAAAAGCGAACCGACTATAAGGAACAGCTTCTTTACAACATCCGATACCGTCACGAACACGGTCTTATGGTCGGGCCTGTATTTCTGAGGCTGATCTTCGGTGCCGTCCGTTATTATGTTCGCGAACTCAAAAAGCGGTCTTTCGTTTGACGCATAGTCGAGCGTGGTCCCGCCGACCCTGTTGCTGCCGATGTAATAATCAAGCCTTGCTACCGCTCCTTCTTTCCCGGGGTCATAATCGACCTTAACCTCCGCTTCTTCAAAATCCACTCCCTTCGGGATCACGATGCATCCGTTCCTGTTAAGTGAGAGGATATCCCTTGAGCTTCCGAGTATGTCTATCTTGGTGTGGAAGAAGCTTGCGGACTTTATATTGTACCGGGTCTCATTGTCAGCCACGTTCAGCTTCTGAAAGCCTGAAAATCCGTAGTCAAACAGCTCTTTTGTATCGGTAAACTGATAAGGGCTCTCGTCTTTCATGACTACGCATATGAGCTTCATCCCGTCATGCTGGGCGCATGTCACGAGCGTCTGGCGGGCATCTGCGGTAAATCCCGTCTTTCCGCCTATGATCCCGTCATAAGCGTATTTCTTGCCTCCGATCATCTTATGATGGTTCTCAAGCGGCCTCTCTTCGTCCGTCTTGTTCGTTGGCGGTATCACATACTTGGCGGTCCCCGCTATCATCGAAAGAGTATCGTTCGAGAAGAATTCCCTTGCGATCGTTGCAAGGTCATATGCGCTGACATAGTGCTCCGGATCCGGAAGGCCGCTCGCATTGACAAAGTGGGTGTTTATGCACCCCAGTTCGGCCGCCCTGTCGTTCATCATCCCGACAAAAGTCTCAAGATCTCCTCCGACATGTTCAGCCAGTCCGTAGGCAACCTCATTGGCGGACCCGAGCAGAAGGCCGTACAGGCACTGTTCTACCGTCAGCTGCTCACCCTTCATTATCCCGATCCGCGATGAACCTCTCTCGGTATTGTCTATGGCCTCATCAGAAAAGGTGACCGTCTCATCCATCTGGCAGTGTTCCACTACGAGAAGCGCCGTCATCATTTTTGTGGTGCTGGCGGGATAGAGCCTCTCATCGATGTTCTTGCCGTAAAGCACGGCCCCCGTATCGGCTTCCATCAGCACCGCAGACTCCGTGCCGTTAACGGGGCCTTTGGGCCATCCGGATATGGAGTTGGAGTCGACCGGGAGTGATTTCCGCCCCTCCCACTGTGCCTCGAATTCTTCCGAGGGGAGCGTGTCAACGGCATGAACGTTTACGGGCAGTGCCGAAAATATCAGTATGAATGCGGTTATCTTCGCAATTATCCCGATAAAACTGAATTTACGCATACAGAGTCATTTTACCATATAACATATGCCGATGGGAAAAAGATTGAGGGAAATGCATCTACCGTTTTACCGCGGTATAATGTATAATTAGTTCTCATATGAAGGGTGGAGAGTATCATGAACAGTATAAAAAGAAACATTCTGCTTAATCCGGGTCCGTCCACGACGACCGATACCGTCAAAATGGCTCAGGTGGTTCCCGATATATGCCCGAGGGAAAAAGAGTTTGCCGGCATCATGGCTCCGATGAGAAAAGACCTGGTGCGCATAGTCCACGGAGGCGACGACTATTCCTGTGTCCTATTCTGCGGCTCGGGAACGATCTGCATCGATGTCGCTTTAAACTCCCTGCTCGATAAGGGAAAGAAGGCTCTCATCATAAATAACGGATCGTATTCCGAAAGAGCTGCCGATGTATGCAGATACTATGGTCTTCCGCTTGTTGAGATAAAGCAGCCTGTAGATGATGTGCCCGATCTGGGTGTGATAGAAGAGGCCTTAAAGTCAGACCCCGACATAGGATATGTATATGTCACATATCATGAAACAGGTTCCGGGCTTCTCAATCCGGTAAGGGCTATAGGGGAGCTTGCGCACCGCTACGGCAAGTTCCTGATAAGCGATACCACGAGCGCTTATGCCATGATCCCCATAAACGTATATGAAGACAACATCGATTTCTGTATGGCTTCCGCCCAGAAGGGCATCATGGGCATGACCGGCCTGTCCTACATAATAGGGCGGCGGGATATCATCGAAGAATCAAAGGATTATCCCAAGAGGAGTTATTACTGCAATCTCTATATGCAGTACGAATATTTCGAAAAGACCGGTGAGATGCATTTTACTCCTCCGGTTCAGACCATCTATGCCGCAAAGCAGGCCCTTACCGAATACTTTGAGGAAGGTGAGGAGGCCAAGTGGGCAAGGCACACAAGGGTAATGAACGCCATCCGTAAAGGGATCGATGATCTCGGCCTTCGCGAAGCCCTCCGCCGTGATGTTCAGGCCGGACTGGTCGCGGCGATAGTATATCCCGACGATCCGAACTGGGATTTTGAGAAGATACACGACTACTGTTACGAAAGAGGGTTTACCATTTATCCCGGCAAGATGCAGAGCAGAGGCACATTCAGGCTCTGTGCGCTAGGTGCGATCGACGAGCAGGATATAAGGGACTTCTGGGATGTTTTTGCACAGGCACTGAAGGCATATAACGTATCCGTTCCCGCAAAATACGACCGATGACCAAAATACGGGGGTGTGCATTGAAGAAAGTATATACCTGTTTTACAACAGACATAATCCATGAGGGACACCTGAACATTATCAGAGAAGCTTCCAAGTACGGAAAGCTGACGATCGGCGCTCTGTCTGACAGGGCACTTATCCGTTATAACCGTTTCCCTACCATCTCCCTTGAAGAGAGGATGGCTCTGTACCGGTCGATAGAAGGTGTCGATGATGTTACCGTTCAGGATGACATGACATATGATGCCGTGATAGAGAGGCTCCGTCCCGACATAGTCATCCACGGCGACAACTGGAAGAGCGGTCCGGAAAAGGCCCTTCGGGACAACTGCATCGCGGCCCTTGAAAAGTACGGCGGACAGCTCATCGAAGTCGGATATACATATAATGAGACCGTTTCGAAAGCCGACCTTCAGCTGAAAGAAAAGCTTGCAATGCCCGAGTACAGAAGAAAGCGGCTTCGCCAGCTCATAGAGATGTGCCCGATAGTCAAGATAATGGAAGCTCACAGCGGCCTTACCGGGCTCATCACCGAAAAGACGGTCGTAGAAAAGAACGGCAAGCTCGACCAGTTTGACGGCATGTGGGTTTCTTCCCTCTGCGACAGCACCGACCGCGGCAAGCCCGACATCGAGCTTGTCGACATGACATCGAGGCTGCGTACGATCAATGACATAATGGAAGTGACGACCAAGCCGATAATACTTGACGGCGACACCGGCGGACTGACCGAGCACTTCGTGTATAACGTCCGCACCCTCGAGCGCATGGGAGTTTCGGCGGTCATAATAGAAGACAAGACCGGCCTTAAAAAGAATTCCCTTTTCGGGACCGAAGTCAGCCAGACTCAGGATTCGATAGAAAACTTCTGCGCAAAGATAAGTGCCGGAACACGGGCAAAGCTTACCGATGATTTTATGATAATAGCCCGTATAGAATCGCTCATATTGGAGCAGGGGATGGATGATGCCTTAAAGAGGGCATATGCGTTCCGTGATGCGGGCGCTGACGGGATAATGATCCACAGCCGTAAAAAGGATCCCGCGGAGATATTCGAATTCTGCGACAGTTTCCGCCGCAATGATCCCAAAACGCCTATCGTTGTCGTTCCGACATCATTCAATTCGGTTACCGAAGAAGAGCTTTCCGGGCACGGGGTCAATATCGTGATATATGCCAATCAGCTCATGCGCGCGGCATTCCCGGTCATGAAGAAAACGGCGGAAGAGATACTGATAAATCACAGGGCATATGAAGCGGAATCACATCTCATGCCTTTCAAAGAGATAATATCGCTCATTGACGAGCTCTGATACCGGAGGTGCAGATGAGCAGTGACATTGCCATCCTTATGGCCGCAGGCCTCGGAACACGGATGAGGCCGCTTACCGAACGGATGCCGAAGCCCCTTGTAAAAGTCAGGGGCATATCCATGATCGAGACCGTCATCGGCTCCCTGACAGGTGCGGGGATCAGAGAGATCTACGTCGTTACCGGATATCTCGGCGAACAGTTTTCTTATCTTCCTTCAAAATATCCGGGCCTTCGGCTCGTTAACAACCCGGATTACGAAACGGTGAACAACATCTCTTCCATCAGGGCGGTCACAGATGTGCTCCGCGGAAGAAATGCCTTTATATGCGAAGCTGACCTTTACATATCCGATCCCGGCATCTTTTCATCGCGGCCGGAAGAGTCCTGCTATTACGGAAAATTCGTGCCCGGCCATTCCGATGACTGGGTATTCGATACGGATGCCGGCGGAAGGATAACCCGTGTTGGAAAGGGCGGAAGTGACTGCTATAATATGTGCGGCATCGCCTATTTTATGGAGAACGAGGCATCCATCATCGCAGATGCCGTAGATGAGAGGTATTTACATCCCGGATATGAGGACATGTTCTGGGATGATGTCGTAAATGAAAATCTTGACAGGCTTTACCTTACCGTTCACCCGATAGATAATGCCCAAGTGACCGAGATCGATTCGGTAAAAGAGCTTTCCGTGATCGATCCGGATTATGACAAGGAGAACTTATGAACTCACTGGTCCTTTATATCGATCCCGGAACGGGAAGCATGCTGTTCACGATAATAATCGGTGCAGTTTCCGCAGGATTTTTCCTTCTGCAGAAGTTCAAGCTGAAGCTGAAATTCCTGCTCTCCGGCGGAAAGAGCGTATCCGTTGCCACCGACCGTATACCTTATGTGATCTTTTCTGACAGCAAACGGTACTGGAACGTTTTCAAACCCGTCTGCGATGAGTTTGAAAAGCGCGGGATAGACGCGGAATACTGGACGATGTCCGAAGACGATCCCGCTTTTTCGGAAAGCTATTCCCATGTCAGGGCCTCTTTCATAGGCGAAGGAAACAAGGCATTTTCAAAGCTGAACATCATGAACGCGGGTGTCGTTCTCGCAACCACTCCTGGTCTCGATGTCCTGCAGTGGAAGCGTTCAAAGAACGTCGGCGCTTATGTGCATATACTCCATCAGCCCGGCGATACCACTTTCTACAGGATGTTCGGCCTTGATCACTATGACGCCGTTCTTATCTCGGGAGAATATGAGGAGAAGCAGCTGCGTGATATAGAAAAGCTCAGAAATATCAAGCCGCGCGAAACCTGCCTCACCGGTATCACATACCTTGATGCCATGAAGGCAAGATATGAATCATCGTCTGCGGCAGATGAGAAAAAAGACGGGACAAAGACCGTCCTGCTCGCGCCTACATGGGGCGAGACCGCCATTCTTTCAAGGTTTGGAGAGCGGATCATCTCTGCCCTTGCTGATACGGGGTATAACATCATAATCCGTCCGCATCCGCAGTCTTTCGAATCCGAAAAGGATCTTATGGACAGTCTTCAGGCAAAGTTTCCCGAGAGCGATAAGCTTCACTGGAACAGGGATAATGACAATTTTGAAGTGCTCCGCCGGTCCGACATCATGATAACCGACTTCTCGGGTGTCATGTTCGACTATGCGCTCATATTCGACCGTCCGTTCATATATGCGGACATAGAATTCGACAAGTCCGCATATGATGCCGCATGGCTCGACGAGGACATGTGGACCCTGCGCATACTTCCCCATATCGGCATTCCGTTAAAGGAAGAGGATTTTGATAAGATAAAAGACGTGATAGATTCCGCGACCGGCGATGAAAGGCTCGCGGCAGGACGCGACAGGGCAAGGGCCGAAACATGGGCCAATCCCGGAGAAGCCGCAGTGCGCACGGTTGATTATCTCGTCGGCAAATATAAAGAGATCTGCGAAAGCGGGGAAAAGGAAATCTGATCTCAGTTTTTCTCCGTCTTCACGGCCGCTCTTACAAGCTCCCAGCAGGACGGATCGAAAATATCGTCATGCACCGAATACCACGGTATCTCCTCACTGTCGAATACCGTGGCTGTTTCTTTATCTATGTCTATCTTGTCCCCGATGACCACAATGGGACCTTCATGTTTCCTGTCGGTATTTACCGGATTTCCCGTAAACGGATTGACGGGATCCTCGATTATCCCATCCATCGCTATCGCAGGAACATCCGCATTCGTCATGAACTCATCATCCGTCACGATGCCCTCAGCTCCCGCATCATAATCTTTTACCAGGAGTACCGGGTTGACGCTTTCCGCGTCGAACGGTATGTCTTCAAATTTCAGATACGAAAACTGGTCGAGGGCAAATCCGTGGTCTGAAGTTATTATGATCCTTGTGTTGTCATACACCCCAAGTTCCTTCAGATGATCCATCCATTTTCCGAGCGCTATGAAAGTCGCCATATCCGCATCATAGTGTCCTTCCTTGTCCCTTGTAGAAAGCGCCATGGTCCTGCCATCGGGAAGAGTGCGGTCCTCCATCTCATAAAGGCGGACCGAAACATCCGGCTCATAATCGGGTGGATTGAGCAGCGTATTTTCATGCGGAGCATCATTGACCATCATGATGAGCTCGCCCTCGCTGTCATTTACCTCTGTCAGCTCCGGCATGAGCCGGAGGAATACCATGCTGGTTATAAAATGTGCCTTTATGTTATTGCACGTCATCGACATATAGTCTCCGTTATCATATATCTTTTCCTGTGCAAAAAGGGGCGCCGAGCGGAACAGGCTGTAGAAGAAGAAGTTCCTCCTCTGCTGCTCGAGCGACAGGCATGCCTTTTCCTTATCGGTCATGTAATCGGCGTATTCCCCGCTGAGGACATTGTAGGTGTCGCAGTTTCCGACATCATCGAATATCACTGAACCGGTCTTAAAGCTCCCCATGTTGGCGTATGGAAGATTGCAGAGCGTGGAATGATACCCTTCCCGCGAGAACAGGGTCGGCATCAGCTTCAGCGCCTGATTCTGCTTGTCCATGAAAAGCTCATCATCTCTTTTGTTTGATTCGGACAGCACATATTCATAACCTCCGAACAGCCCGCCCGATGCATTTATGGTCTCCGTACCGGTCGATACCGTATTCGGGTAGAATGTGAATCCGGAAAACTGCCCGGCAAGCTCGGGCTTTTCATCGAGGATGTACGGAATGTAAGCGCCTATCGAACGGTCGAGCATCATGATGACTACATTTTTGCCGCTCCTTGACAGCTTAAGGATCCGATTGTTTATATCCGCGGTCTCAACGGTTTCCTCATCTCCATCCTTCGGATACAGGTATGACGCACGGACTTCCTTTTCTATCGAGACATAGTTATAAATGCTGAATACGGCGTCAACCACTATAAGTATCGTAAGAGCGTTGAACACGAGCTTTCTTTTTTTCTTGTAAAGTATCAGCAGGATGACGGCTGCCTGTATCAGGAATAGAAGGTTCAGCATCTTACTGTAAAAATCATATGACGGATATTTATCGTATTCGAGCGTGTAGGAAATGATCCCGAAGTTGCCGGAAAAGACCATGTGATCGACAAGAAAGAGGCAGGAGCAGCAGAACATGATCCGGCTCCATATCCTCTTGAAAGCGGCATTCCCGAGAAAGAAGATGACTGCTCCCCATAGCACAAAAACACCGATCCCGAGGGCAAATGCCAGAAATGCATATCTTGCCGGATCTGAATACTTAAGCGTCTCGGCAAAGTCCATCGGGGATGCTTCTATGACCGAAAGCGGGATCGACAGTCCGGTAAATACCGCGAGGAGGACAGAAGAGAGCGCCCACAGCTTTACGGTATCCGGATCCTTTTCTTTTACTGCCTCTTCGGCCGGGGCCTCGGGTTTCTTTCTGACCTTACCGATAAAAGACATCACTACGTTCTTGCCAAGCGAGAATATATTGTTGAGCGTCCAGTAGAAAACGAGTCCGGCAGGAGACCTGTACAGGAGCACAAGGAATACGAGCGCAAACACCGTCGTCTGTATCTTTTCCTTCCTTGTCCCCTTCCTCGTATAGATCGCAGCTGACGAAAGGTTGATGAGCGTCATGAGGATCGGCAGGAGATTGATATGCATCCCTCCGACCGTTATCATTCCGTCCGGCCTGCCGAGGTCTTCTATCATCATAAAGGGGGTTCCCTGAAGAAGCGAGAGGTTCGAGAGAAAATCATATGCCGCGATAAAAAACGGAACCTGGAGCAAAAGAGAAAGCGAGCTCTTCAGGACATAGTACGGCTGATAGTCATTCTGGCGGTAATATTCCGACAGAATCAAAAAACGTTCATCGCCTTTGAACGTCTTTCTGATCCTCTTAACCCAGTATTCCATCTGTTTCTGCTTCTGCCGCTCCTCATCCTGCATTGCATCCGATTTGAGGTACATGGGAAGGACAAGGATATTCATTACGATGCTGACGGATAAAATGGATATTCCGGGATTTTCGCATATTTCATATATAGTTCGGAATATGATCTCGAACAGAAACCAGATCGGTTTGATGGCAAGATAGTATAAAAATTCACCCATGCTGTATATTATATATTATTTATGCCTGTTTTCAATGGAAAAATAAACAATGTTAAACAATGGAAAATAGGCAGTCCGTGTGATAGAATCTATACGGAATTCATAGTGGTATTCGCTATCCGGAGAAGAAGATGAGAGCAGAAAAACTGTTTGAGATAATAGGTTCCGATTTTTACACAGGGGTTCCCGATAGCCAGCTGAAGGCCCTGTGCAATTTTCTGATGTCAAAGTACGGCATAGACAGGTGCCATCACATTATCGCCGCAAACGAAGGGAACAGCCTGGCGATAGCGGCCGGCTACCATCTTGCGACATCGAAAGTCCCCGTGGTCTATATGCAGAACAGCGGCGAGGGAAATATCATCAATCCTTTGGCTTCCCTTGTTAACGATAAGGTCTATGCGATCCCCGTGATCTTCATAATCGGCTGGCGCGGACAGCCCGGGATCCACGACGAGCCCCAACATATATATCAGGGCATCGTCACCGAAACACTCATGAAGGACATGGATGTCGCTACCTTCGTGATAGAAAAAGAGACCGGTGACGATGAAGCAGCTGCTGCAATGGATTCCTTCTCAAAGATACTTGCGGAAGGGAAGCAGGCCGCTTTCATTATAGGAAAGGGCGCCCTGCAGTATGACGGAAGCGTTGATTACACGAACTCCTATTCCCTGAACAGGGAAGAAGTCATCCGGCATATCGCGGCTGTAACGGGAGATGATCCCGTCATATCAACTACGGGAAAGATCAGCCGTGAGCTCTTCGAAACCCGTACCGGTTCCGGACAAGGTCATGGCACTGATTTTCTCACGGTAGGATCAATGGGGCACTGCTCCTCGATCGCTCTCGGAGTGGCGCTGAACCGGCCGGATGTAAAAGTCTGGTGCATAGACGGTGACGGAGCGGTCCTGATGCATATGGGTTCGATGGCCGTTATCGGAGCCAACTGCCCGTCGAATCTCGTCCATATCGTCATAAACAACGGTGCACATGAAACTGTCGGCGGAATGCCTACCGTTGCCGGGGCGCTTGATATCGTCGGCATAGCAAGAGCCTGCGGCTACAGGAATGCATGCTCCGTATCCGATCTTGCCTCGCTCGACAGAGAACTCGCGGCAGCAAAAAACAAAAATGAACTGTCACTCATAGAAGTCAGATGTCAGATCGGCGCCCGCGATGACCTCGGCCGCCCGACCAGCTCCGCGCTCGACAACAAGCTCGGATTTATGGCGCATCTTAAAGGATTATGAACAATACTGATTTTATACATATCGCAAAAGAATATGGTACGCCTGCATTCGTGTTCGATGAAGACGAACTGTTATCGCGCGCTCTTGCCATAAAAGAACTTCTGGGCACTGCATCCTTCTGTTATTCCATAAAGGCTAACCCCTTTCTGATCCCGGCCCTTTCCGGGGTCGTAGGCCATTTTGAAGTCTGCAGCCCGGGAGAGCTTGAAATATGCCGGACGCTGGGTGTTGCGCCGGAAAAGATCATCTATTCGGGAGTCATGAAAAGACCCTCTGACATAAGAGATGCTCTTGCATATGGCGTAGGCCTTATCACGGCTGAATCCGAAAGGCATTTTGACATGATATGCAGTGAGGCCGCCTCGCTCGGGAAGACGCCTGATGTCATACTTCGTTTCAGTTCGAAAAACCAGTTCGGCATGTCATTGGAGGACATCGAAAAGATCCTTGAAAAACCCTGCCCCGGTGTCAATATAACCGGGCTTCATTATTTTGCCGGAACGGGAAGGCGGCAGATAAAAAAGCAGCGGGAAGAGCTTACAGCGCTCACCGATATGATATCTGACCTTAACGGGAAATACGGCAGGAACTTAAACATGCTTGAATACGGTCCGGGACTGCCGTTCCCGTATTTTGAGGATGAAGACGGAAGCGATACGCTGCATTTGCTGAAAGAACTGGCGCCCGACCTTGCAGGGGCCGCCGGAAAATGTACACTTTCCGTTGAGATGGGCCGGTTCCTTGCGAGCAGCTGCGGATACTATATCACTTCGATATGTGATATCAAACGTTCCTTTGGCACAAACTGGATAATAACCGACGGAGGGATCAATCACGTTAATTATCTGGGACAGATGATGGGAATGAAGGTCCCGGTCATAATGCATCTTCATTTAGGCGATGAACCCTCGGGCAGCGAAGACGGGATCTACACGATATGCGGGGCGCTGTGCACCGCAAATGATGTGCTGGTACGTGAGCTTTCGTTAAGTGGTCCCGCATTCGGAGATATCCTGGTATTTTCCAATATCGGTGCTTATTCCGTGACCGAAGCTCCGGCACTGTTCTTAAGCAGGGACATGCCTTGTGTCATTGCGCACAGAGGCGGCAGCTTAAGACTTCTCCGCGGCAGCGTGCAGTCATGGAAGATCAATATTCAGGACAGTTGACATGGCATTTTTCTCCGCAGCCTTTTTTGGCTTTGTTATCATTTTCTTGATCATCCACCATCTTGCAGGCGAGATGTTCCCCCGGTATCAGTGGGTGGTTCGTCTCCTTGCAGGTCTTAGTTTCTTTACTTATCTTTCCGGCATCAAGATCATATTTCTCATTGCATCAGCCCTGACCGTCTGGAGCGGTGCCCTTCTCATCCATCAGGTCGGAGCAAACGGCAGGATATACAGGAAGAGCGCAGGCCTTTCCCCGGAAGAGAAAAAAGCGGCCAAGCAGAAGTGCCGCCGTACTCAGAGAGCATATGCTGCCGCTATAGTCATATTTAACATCGCTCTTCTTGTCCTGGTAAAATACTTTCTTCCCGTCGCAAGCCACCCGATAGCCCTTCCGCTCGGGATATCGTTTTATTCTCTTATGGCCGTTTCATACATAATAGACGTTTACGGTGAAAAATATGAACCTCAGGCAAACTTCGGAAAACTCCTTCTGTATCTGTGCTGGTTCCCGCAGCTGATACAGGGTCCGATCAACCGCTATGACCTGGTCGAAAAAGATCTGTATGAACCGTTCAGGCTTCATGCCCCCGAATTCAGATACGCCTTCTACATGTTTCTGTTCGGCGCCGTAAAAAAATATGCCCTTGCGGATCTTCTCGCCCCGGCGGTAAATATGTGCCTTAACAATAATTCGCAGGACAAACCGGGAGCATATGTCTTCTTCGGAGCCCTGCTTTTTGCGATCGAGCAGTATGCTGATTTTTCCGGAGGCATAGATATGTCGATGGGGATCTCACTTCTGTTTGGGGTCAGGATGAATGAAAACTTTAAGCAGCCTTATTTTTCCGACTCGCTTGCGGCATTCTGGAGAAGATGGCATATATCTCTCGGAAGCTTTATGAGGGATTATGTGTTCTATCCGTTCGTCACAACAAAGCCCGTTTCCAAAATGACCAAAGCCGTCAGCAAAAAGTTCGGTGCGCATGCCGGCAGGGCGCTTACCGGTGGCATCAGCAACCTGATAGTCTTTGTCCTGGTAGGCCTGTGGCATGGGCCACAGAAGCATTACATCATCTGGGGCCTTTATAACGGCCTCATTATCGCCATTAGTGACGCCCTGTCTCCTTTAGCTTCCCGCATCAACGCCTTCCTTCATATCCGGGAGGACGGAAAGGGAATGCACATCTTCAGGATAGTACGCACATTCCTTATAGTTGTCTTTGCGGGATACTTTGACGTCATAGGAAGAGTCCGTACCGGCGCCGCCTGCTTCATTAATACATTCCTGCATTTTGACCTGCCGAAGGGCATAACGATGATAGGAGAGCTTTTCACCGGCGGCACCGTCAGCGTTCAGGCATTTTCTGCCGCCGCCCTGAGCCTTGTTCTCCTTGTCATAAACAGCGTCATTAAAGAACGCGGAGGGTCGGTTCTTGAGCCTCTTACCGTAAAGAGGTTTTATTTAAGGTGGATCGTATATTTTGCCCTCTTCGGGCTTCTGTTATATTCGTTCGCGGTATCATCCGGGATCAGGGGATTTATGTATGCAGCTTTCTAAGAACATACGCAGGACAATCAAAGCGTTTCTCTTTATCGCGCTCACTTTCGTCTTTATCACCATATTCAGTTTTTCTTTTGAGCTTGACGAAAACGCGACGGAAACCATGCTGACATCTTATTCGGAGCGGCCGGACATTGATACGGTATTTGTCGGCAACTCTGCAGGCGAGATGATGGATGCCGACCTTTATTCTTCCCTTACCGGGTCGCACGCATTCAATATGTGCACTCCTTCCCAGGGCCTGTCGGTTTCTCTTAAGAACATAAAGATGGCCGCATCCCACCACCGGATAAAGTCGGCGGTCATGCTCATCACTTTAGATACGGTCAATTCGGAAGACGATGCGGGGATCGAGCATCTTTATGACAGGGTGGTCGACTCTTCAAGCCCGTTTCACATGCGGCTCTATTACTCGATAAAACGCAATATCGACGAATCGTTTTCTTACAGCAACATCAACACGGAGAGGTCCGTCATAACCTGGGTTCCTTGGGAAGGCGAAAACAATCTCGGACTGTCCGACATAAAAAAAGTATTCAGGAAAAGAGTCCTGCGGCTTATTAACCACGACCGCCTCGGGAGCGGCATAGCTTACGATCTTAATTCCGTAAAGTACGAAACTGCCCCGGGATATCTTACGGATGATGATATAGATCTTCTGCAGGCCGACACCGACGCCTCAGATGATCTTGAGGCACCGCCCGGAATGATCTCTGCCGATAAGCTTACGGAGCTTGCAAAGATCTCTTCATTCTGCCGTGATAATGACATATCGCTTACGGTCATCATCACTCCGCACCGTTCGGATTATTACAGCCGCTACGACGGCTTTTACGAGGATACCGCTCTGATAAGCACTTTTCTTGACGATTTTGTATCAAAAAGAGGGGTTATGTATTATAATACAGAAGATGACGGTCAACTTCATCAGATACTTCCCGATGACTATTTTTATGACTGGGAGCATGTTGATGATGAACACGTGAAAGAAGCGACCGAGTATCTGACCGAAGTGATCAGCACGCTATGACCGCATTACTTCTACGAACGGAGGCATTGCATGAACGAATTATTGGAACTGCTTAAGGATGTAAGGGATGATGTTGATTTTGAGAACTGTGAGACTCTCATAGATGACGGTATCCTTGCATCATTTGACATCCTTCAGATAATCTCTTCGATAAATGAAACTTTTGATATTGAGATTCCGGCCACTTCGATCATACCGAAAAACTTCAATTCCGTTAAAGCAATGTATTCAATGATCGAAAGGCTTCGCGAGGACTGACGGAAAATGATAAATGTTTGCGAGATGCTCGAAAGATCGGCAAAAAGATTCCCTGACAAAACCGCTTTTTCCGATCCGGACGGGCAGATTACATTCGGCAGGCTGTATGAGGATTCCGTCAGGATCGCCGGATATTTTATAGAAAAAGGATACATGAAAGGATCTGACCGATCCGTTCTTTTTTATATGGAAAAATGTGTTAATGCCCTCCCTGTGATGTTCGGCGGGGCAATGTGCGGCGCATTTTACTGTTTTGTCGATATCAGGCAGTCTGACGAACGTGCCAAGAGCATTATCGAACGTGTCGATCCGTCGGTCATCATCACCGACCGTGAAAATCGCCCGCGTCTGTCGGATATCCTCGGGGGCAGCCGGGAATTCCTGATGGCAGAAGATCTGGCCGATCCGGATTTTCTCGCGAAGCTTGCAATAAACCAAGATGTTCAGGAAGGCCTCCGCTCCCGGTTTTATGACCGGGCTCCCCTGTATGTGAACTTTACGAGCGGTAGCACGGGGGTTCCCAAAGGCGTTGCGGTATCTCACGCTTCGGTCATTGATTTTACCAAAGTATTTACCGAAACCTTCAATATTACCTGTGATGATATCATCGCCAATCAGGCACCCTTTGATTTTGACGTTTCCGTTAAAGATATTTATAGCGGCTTATATACGGGTGCGACGGTACGATTGATACCGCGCAGCTATTTTTCGAATCCCACCGCCCTGATGGACTATATCTGTGACGGCGATACAACGGTGCTCATCTGGGCCGTTACCGCGATGTGCTTTGTATCTGTCATGAACGGATTCGATTACCGTATGCCTGATAAGCTCCGCTATGTCATGTTCAGCGGTGAGATAATGCCTGTAAAGCAGCTGAATAAATGGATGTCGAATCTGCCTGATGCGACATTCGTAAACCTTTACGGACCGACGGAGATCACCTGCAACTGCAGCTACCATATCATTGACAGAGAATACGGCATGGAGGAATCCATTCCGATCGGCATCCCTTTCAGGAACGAAAAAGTCTTCCTGCTCGATGAAAACGATAAGGAGATCACGGACCCGGGAATTGAGGGAGAGATCTGTGTTTCCGGTACCTGCCTTGCCATCGGGTATTATAAAGATCCGGAAAAGACGGCGGCGGCATTTGTCCAAAACCCGTTAAATGACCGCTACAATGAGCGTATATACAGAACGGGGGACCTTGGAAGATATGACGAAGAGGGCAGGCTTCATTACTGTTCCCGCAAGGATTTTCAGATCAAACATATGGGACAGCGCGTGGAGCTTTCCGATATCGAGATCTCAGCAATGGCTGCAGATGGCGTCAGCAGGGCCTGCTGCCTGTACGATGAAAAAAAGAAGAAGATAATCATGTTCTATACGGGGGATGCCGAAAAAGAGGCTCTTTCCGCTGAGCTGAAAAATAAGCTTCCCGAATTCATGATCCCCGGCAGGACAATACAGCTTGATGACTTTCCGGTAAACAAGAACGGGAAGATCGACCGGAGCAAACTGCAGGAGATGCTGAACTGATCCACTGAAAGGAATATATCCCGTTATGAAGAAAGCAGAAGAGATATTTGAAAAATATAATTATATATTCCTGATCCCTCTCCTGATCCTGTATCTGTACACAAGATTCCAGTATCTCGGAGAGATCTGCTACTACATCCATGCCGATGAGCTTGAAGCTGCGTATGAAGCCATGTCACTGGCGCATTACAGGACATTCGGGCCTTTTCATAATGATCTTTTGGTCATTCTCGGTGCAGCCACAATGATGCTGAAGGGCGGGCTGTTCTCGCTGAAGCTGTTCCGTCTCCTGTCGGTCCTTGCCGGACTGTTCGGTACGGCGTTTTCATATATGTGCGTCCTTGAACTGACAGGGAAGAAAAAATATGCATTTCTTGAAGCGGTCGTTGTCATTACACTTCCGATATATTTTATCTCGCAGCGCGCAGGAGTCGGTGAATATCTGTTTCTTGAGATAGTCCCGGCAGCGTATTATTTTCTGCTGAAGGCAGCGGGTTCGTCAAAGCGGCTGTATTATATACTGTCGGGAATACTATGGGGCCTGATCATCCTTACGGGTTCAAGTGCATATTTTATCGTTCCGGTATTTCTTACGGCGTCCCTCATCTATCTCATACGGTCAAAGAAGACTTCCCTGATCGACGCGGCCGCGCTTATCATTCCCGTGCTCATATTTGTCCCGGTTCTTTTCGTGCTCGGGCATGAAAGCATGAACCTAGGTTTCGGAAACATCCTTGCGAACATAAAGAACTTCAAGGCTGTCATTTGGGATGATCTTCATCCTTTTAATGTTTCTTCCACTTTTGGCACCGTTTTCATATTCTCCATCCCTCTTATGGCCGTGGGAGCAGTCATATCCGTTGCAGATACAGTCTCTTCGGTTAAAAGAAAAGAATACAGCTTCGGGATCATTCTCTGGATATACATATTAACCGTTATCATATCAGACCTTCTGACAAAAGACGCGGATCTTCAGACGGGATGTTCACTTTTCTTTGCGGTAAGCCTGCTGCTCGCCGAAGGGATGATATATATCTCCAAAAACCTTAAATGGACATTTATCATAGAGATCGCCGTTTATCTGATATGCTTCAGGATCTTTACATACTATTATTTCGAAAACTTCAATTCCGAGGTAAATAACAGCACCGATCACGAAATGGGTATCGTTGTCGACAAAAGCGTCGGGGAAGCAGTTAAGGCAGCCCTCCGTCTGATCCCCGGCAAAGAGATAGCGGTGATAAGCGATGACTTTGAAGGACGGAACCTCATGATAGCCCTCTTCGGTGATGCATCGCCTGAAGACTGCCGAAATTTCATGGATCTTGATGAATACTCATTCGGCAATATCAGGGTCGTCAACGAATATACGGAAGATGACAGCATATATGTCATCAACCAGGCCGAGCATCAGGATATCATCGACTCTCTCATCTCTGCCGGATGGGGCTGCGTTTACCTTAAGGAATACACGGTCTGCTACAGGCAGTGAAATATGATACTGCGATCAATTGTTATATCTGAGCTTTATCTCAAGTCCTGTAGTTCCGCCGCCGGCAATGAACGTATAAGTTCTGTTCTTCTTAACATTAAATACATCCCCGGGCTTGTTGGTTTCATGATCCACAACCTGTCCCGAAAACTTTACCTGGATACTGTCTTTACCGACATTACCGACAGTTGCACTTATCTGGCCGTTAGTATAGATGACTTCGCCCGGCAGGACATCAACACTGCCGGCCTTTTTCCAACCGGTCTTTTCGAGCTTGCCGCCGTTTTCAACGTAGCTCTGCGTCTCAACGGATATTTTGCCCGGCGAGCTCTTACAGGCCGTAAGACACAGGATCATCGCAATAACAAGAGTAATAATAATCTTCTTCATATCTTTCATTCCTCCCATTAATTGTAAGATCAGCGGGTTAGTTATCTTCCCAGCAATATGTCGATTATGCTCCGTTTTGCAGGCCTGATCCTGAATGTTAATGTCCGGATCCCGCCGCAGCTGCCTTTTCCTTTCAGGGTTACCGATGCCTTCCCGGCCTTGGTGTTGCCACTGTAGCCGAGCACTTCAAAGTCAGTTCCCGGCACAAGGTATGTCTTCTCTTTGGTCTTCTTATCGGTTGT
>JAILRP010000105.1 GCA_024698075.1 Lachnospiraceae bacterium | reverse complement strand
CGATGAGATGATAGACAGAAAGAAAAAACTGTTTGAAGGGGAATGAAAAAATGGCTATGGTAAAAAAACCGACAACGGGAATGAAGGATATACTGCCTGACGAGATGAGGCTCCGTGACTATGTCACCGGGCTTGTGAAGGAAACTTATCAGGCATTCGGGTTCACCCCGATTGAAACGCCTGCGGTCGAGCACATCGAAAATCTCTTAAGCCGTCAGGGCGGTGAGAACGAGAAGCTGATATTCAAGATATTGAAGAGAGGCGAAAAGCTCGTGATCACTCCGGACTCCAAGGAGGAAGACCTTGCCGATTCGGGCCTGCGCTACGACCTTACGGTTCCGCTTTCAAGGTATTATGCGGCGCATTCCGCCGAGCTTCCGATGCCTTTCAAGGCACTTCAGATAGGGCCGGTATGGCGTGCGGACAGACCGCAGAAAGGGCGTTTCCGCCAGTTCGTGCAGTGCGACATAGATATACTCGGAGATCCAACGAACCTTGCGGAGATCGAGCTTATAACGGCCACGACCACGCTCCTTTCGAAGCTTCCGCTCGGGAACTTTACGGTAAGGATCAACGACAGAAGGATCCTGAAGGCAATGGCTCTGTACTGCGGATTTCCCGAAGAAAGCCTCGAGACCGTGTTCATAATACTCGACAAGATGGACAAGATAGGTGCAGACGGAGTCAGGGAAGAGCTTGTATCTGCGGGATTTTCGGCCGAGAGCGTCGGAAAATACATATCGCTCTTTGAAGGATGCGACGGGAGCGAAGGCAGCATAAAGGATCTTGCGGGAAAGCTCGGGAACACGCTTGCGGAAGGATGCGCCGAAGGCCTTGCCGAGATAATAGGAAGCGTATCCCGCATCAAAAAAAGCGATTTCGGCGTGGTTTTTGACCCGACTCTTGTCCGCGGGATGTCTTATTATACGGGAACAATTTTCGAGATAACGATGGACGGCTTCGGCTCAAGCGTTGCCGGAGGAGGCAGGTATGATGAGATGATCGGAAAGTTCACCGGAAATGCCGTGTGCGCCTGCGGATTTTCGATAGGGTTCGAGAGAATCATAACGGTGCTTGCCGACAATGGCTTTACGGTACCGGGCGATACCGACAGATACGCATTCCTCATCGAAAAGGGTGCGGATCCCGACTTTATCGCATCCGTCATGGAAGAGGCGGAGGCCCTGAGAACTAAGGGCAGCTGCGTTTTAGTCTCGATGATGAACAAAAACAAAAGATTTCAGAAGGAACAACTTGAAAAACAGGGATATATCTCGGATAATATAAAAGAATTCTATCATTCTGACTTTAAATGCTGACCCCAAAACGGAGGAATGTATGAAGTATTGCAAGATCTGCGGGACGCTCCTTGAGGATACCCACGAGCACTGCATCAGATGCGGTGCGGATGTGACGCTCGAGGAAAATGTTTCCATGTACCCGATCGAGGTCATGGAGACCATAGAAGAGGAGAACAAGCGCAAGAAGGCGACGGGCAAGATCGTGGCCATGATCATAGGGCTTGTAATAGTGCTTGTCGGCCTTGTTGTCTTTTTCCTGTACGGCATGGGCGAATCGGGGATCGACTTCATGTCGCGCGCAGATGATGAGGATTTCGAAGATTTCGAAGAATACGAAGATTTCGAAGAATACGAAGATTTCGAAGAGTATGAGGATTTTGAGGATGAGGACCTCGGGGAACCGGAAGATGATTCCGCTCAGGTCGAGGAGGCGGAGGTGACTCCCGAGCCTAAACGGACGAACAGGACCGTAAAAGATGACGTCGGAACGTATTATGACTATGTGACCGAGAGCGATGATGCCGGAAACGTCATATTTACCGCCATAGTTCCCGAAGACCTTACCGAGAGGGAGTTCTACAAGAACTACGAGGAATACTGCGACCGCTATCCGTTCTCATTTGAGTTTACGGCGTCCACGCCGGAAAATGACGTCAGGTTCACATACCTCTCGCCCAAAAAGCTCTGGTACAAGCTGAGCGACAGCGGCAAGAGCATGACCGACAGGACGAGCCTGACATATTACATGACATATTGGGAATACGACGGCCCGAGGAGCTATCTCGAACCGCTTCTTGCCCAGAGCTATCCCGGAGCCAAGATCGAGCTTACGAATGAATATGATGTTGAGCCAGCCGCTTCAAAGCTTGAGGAGTTCTCTAAGGAGAGAAAGTCAGCCTATTCGGGAGGAAGCGACTATGCCCACATCGGAGAGGGCACAACGTACGCATATATGAGCGCCGAACAGTCGGCCAAGGTATATGAATATGAGATAACGCTGAAGGACAAGAACATGCTCTTCTGCAGATACTATATCCCTTCAATGGCTCATAAGCTCGCATATGCCTGCACGAGCCCGAATGACAAGGGTGAGGTGACCGAATGGTACAACTTTGCGATCACATGCCTTGAGACCGGAAATGAGGACGTTCTGGACGATTATGCGGAGGCTTTCAATCTCTTTACCGCGAATGCCATGCCGACAGAGCGGTACATGTACATGTGCGAGAGCTATTCCAAGGATATAATTCAGGCGATCGATGCCCAGAGGGAGCCCGATCCGCTTGATGAGGCAGCCCTCAGCAGATACGGAAGTTCCTATACGGCGTCTTCGAAGCTTGATGATTTTGACACAAAGGTCATGGAAATACTCCGCTCGGCCGCCCCGAAAAGCTTTAACGGAGAGAGCGCATCGCTGTATCTCCCCGACAGCATAAATGTCGCATTTGTTGATGCTGCGGGAGGAAAGGCATTCGTATCGCCCGATGCGGATGAGTATCCCGGAGACGAATATGAGGAACTCATGCCGGGATCCGGCGGCCCTGCTCCACAGGAGAGCACGGAGGCGGATCTGCCGGAAGAGCCTGAAGATACTGAAGAGGAAAGCGCCGGAGGAGCCGGCGGGATCATATGATTACACGGAGGCAGACAGAAAATGGCAGACTATGAAGACATCATGAATGCTGAAAAAGCTGATACTATGAAGGCTACTGACAGGAAATGTCCGCAGTGCGGCGCGGTCATGGATTTTGACCCGTCAACCGGCGGGCTTTACTGTGCGTACTGTGGCTACCGTGAGGAGATAGAAGCCGCCAATTCTCAGGGTGAGACGGCGGCCGAAGAGCTTGATTTTGCATCTGCGGAGTTTACCGGCAACTGTGACTGGGGTGTTGCGCAGAAGACCGTCACATGTAAGTCATGCGGTGCGGTATCGGTGTACGACGTTCTGACCGTGGCAAATGAGTGTCCTTACTGCGGATCCAACCAGGTCATGGAGGCTAATGACGTCAAGACGCTGGCGCCCGGAGGCGTCGTTCTCTTTAAGGTCACGGCCAAACAGGCCGGGGAACGCTTTACGAACTGGCTGAAGCATAAATGGTTTGCTCCCAAGGCAGCCAAGATAAGCGCCAGGGCCGAGAGCTTCAAAGGGATATATCTGCCTTACTGGACTTTTGATTCGGACACATACACCGAATATACCGCGGAATACGGCATAGACCGCACGGTCGGGAGCGGAGACAAGAAAAGGACCGTCACGGACTGGCACCGTACGAACGGCACCCATACGGAGTTCATTGATGACCAGCTCGTTGCCGGGACGGGTGACCAGAACGTCCAGATGCTGAAGGGCGTTGAGCCGTTTGACACAAAGGATAACAAAGCCTACAAACCCGAGTATCTTGCGGGATTTATGGCCGAGAGATATTCCGTCGGACTCAAGGATGCATGGGAAAAGGCCAAGGAGTTCATTAAAACCCGCTTGAGGGGCACGATAGAATCGGAGATAAGGAGCCGCCACAATGCGGATCACGTAAGAAGCTACAACGGGAATACGACGTTTTCAAACATAACGTACAAGTACCTGCTGCTCCCGGTATGGATATCGGCCTTCAAGTATAAGGACAAGACGTACCAGTTCATAGTGAACGGACAGTCAGGAAAGGTCGGAGGAAAGTATCCGATCTCGCCGTGGAGGGTCGCGCTCGCAATACTCATCGGCATAGTCATACTGTGGTTCCTGTATATGGTCATCCAGTAGTAAAAATATCTTTTCAATGTACGCTTGTTATGCTATAATGCCATAGAATTGCTTAAAATCAGGCAGATGCGGAAATCCGCGGATGCCACAATATCGGAGGGCGGAGGATGAAGCACATCAGATCATTGCAGACACGCAATCTTAAGAAATCGCTTAAAAAGGGCGGATGCGGCGAATGCCAGACATCGTGCCAGAGTGCATGCAAGACTTCATGCACGGTAGGTAATCAGAGCTGTGAAAAGGCAAGGTAGTTTTTACCATATCGTTTACCCGGGAAAAGCTCTTAAAGGGGCTTTTTCTTTAATGCCTTCAGGAGTTAGAGTTGATCCATCAGTTTAAGAACAACGGCTATAACATCGTCATGGATGTTGAGAGCGGGAGCGTGCATGTCGTGGATCCGATAGCCTATGACATGATCTCCGTGCTCGATGAGATCTCGGGAAGCATACCCTTAAGTTCCGTGGACGGTGATGAGATCAAAGCCGTGCCGTATGAAAAAGTCAGGGATATTTTTGCGAAGAAGCTTCCCTCATATAATGAAGATGACATATCCGAGACATATGAGGAGATCGTATGGCTTATCGAAAATGACAGCCTGTTTTCCGATGACATCGACTCTGATATCATAAAGGCCCATCAGGAGGGCGAGGACATCGTCAAGGCGCTCTGCCTGCATGTCGCGCACGACTGCAACCTCGCATGCACATACTGCTTTGCGGGCAAGGGCGAATACCACGGAAACCGCGAGCTCATGAGCTTTGAGACCGGTAAGCGCGCACTCGATTTTCTCGTGGAGTCGTCGGGTGCAAGAAGAAACCTCGAGGTTGATTTTTTCGGCGGCGAGCCGCTCATGAACTTTGATGTGGTGCGGCAGCTCACCGAATACGGACGCTCCATAGAAGCAGAAAAGAACAAGAAGTTCCGCTTTACGCTGACGACCAACGGAATACTTCTTGATGATGAGATACTTGATTTTGTAAATAAGGAAATGGGCAACCTTGTCCTGTCGATAGACGGGCGCCGCGAGGTCAATGACAGGATGCGGCCGAGGCTCGGCGGACAGGGAAGCTATGACGTGATACTCCCGAAGTTCATGAAGGCGGCAAAGTCGCGCGGCCAGATGAACTATTATGTGCGGGGGACATATACGCATTACAATCTTGATTTTTCGGAGGATGTAAAGCATCTGGCCGAGCTCGGGTTCGAACAGATATCCGTGGAACCCGTGGTGGCGCCGCCGGATGAGCCCTATGCCATAACTAAAGAGGATGTGCCAAAGCTCCTGGAGCAGTATGATATCCTGGCAAAGTACGTCCTTGACAGAAAGCGGGAGGGCAGAGGCTTTAACTTCTTCCATTTCATGATAGACTTATCGGGCGGACCGTGCGCATACAAGCGCCTTTCGGGCTGCGGCTCGGGAACCGAATACTTAGCGGTCGCGCCTAACGGAGACCTGTATCCGTGCCACCAGTTCGTCGGAATGGATGATTTTCTCATGGGAAATGTCGCAACCGGAATAACCGCACGGGAACTTCGGGATAAGTTCAGGTCATGTTCTGTCCTGTCAAGGCCCGAGTGCGGGAGCTGCTTTGCGAAGTACCAGTGCAGCGGCGGCTGCGCGGCAAACGCGTATAACTTCACACATGACATAAACGGGGTGTATGATATAGGCTGCACACTCCAGAAAAAACGCATAGAATGTGCGGTAATGATAAAGGCGGCAACTGCCGGACTTTAAAAAATCAGAGGTTTGAAAGGAAAAGAGAAGCAATGAAGAAACGGAATGCGATCATAGCTCTTGCGGCTGTACTGCTCCTTATAGCGGGTTTCGGCTACATGGTGCTTAACGGGGTCGGGGTTGACAAGGTCGGAGCCGCAGAAGGCATCCATCTCGGCCTGGACCTTGCAGGCGGTGTCAGCATCACCTATCAGGCGGTCGGAGAGGAAAGTCCCTCATCCGAGGATATGGATGACACGGTCTACAAGCTGCAGCAGAGGGTTCAGGGCTATTCAACGGAGGCTCTCGTTTACAAGGAGGGCACTGACAGGATAAGCATTGAGATACCCGGACTGTCGGACGCGAATGCGGTGCTCGAGGAACTCGGACGTCCCGGAAGCCTGTATTTCATCAACCATCTCGATTCAGAGGGAAATGAGAACTATGATGCTTCGGGAAATCTCACTAAGAGCATCGACGAACTCATAGCAGACGGTTCGGTCGTCCTTACCGGAACAAACGTCGTAGAGTCGCGTGCGGGTGCCATCAAGAACGACATGGGAAGCACGGAATACGTTGTCGAGCTGACCCTTGACGAGGAAGGCACGAAGAGATTCGCGGATGCGACAACGGTCGCTGCGAAGACTCAGGACACGATCATGATATACTATGACGGCGCTCCCGCTTCGATACCGGTAGTCAAGACCGCTATCACGGGCGGAATGGCACAGATTTCCGGACAGAGGACGGTAGAGGAAGCCGAGCAGCTCGCATCCACGATAAGGATCGGCGGACTTAAGATAGAACTCGAGGAACTGCGTTCGAACGTTGTAGGCGCACAGCTCGGTTCGGAAGCGATCGCAAGATCGTTAAAGGCGGGTCTCATCGGTTTCGCGCTCATCGTAGTGTTCATGTGTGCCGTATATTTCATACCCGGTGTGGCTTCTTCCATAGCACTCATACTTTACTGTCTCGTCACGGTATTCTGCCTCAACTTCTTCGACATGACGCTCACGCTTCCCGGTATCGCCGGTATCGTGCTGTCGATCGGTATGGCTGTCGATGCAAACGTTATCACGTTCGCGAGGATACGTGAGGAGATAGCACTCGGAAAATCCGTCCGCTCGGCTATTGACGAGGGTTACAAAAAGGCCCTGTCGGCCATCATAGACGGTAACGTGACGACGCTCATCGCGGCACTCGTTCTCGGCATCATCGGCACGGGTTCAATAAAGGGCTTTGCCCAGACGCTCGCACTTGGTATCGTTGTATCGATGATCACGGCGCTCTTTGTGACAAAGTTCATCCTCAGGGCGTTCTACGCACTCGGCATCAGGGATGAGAAGTGGTACGGACGCGCAAAGGACCACAAGAAGATAGATTTCCTTTCAAAGAGAACGATATTCCTTCTCGTTTCTGGACTCGTAATCATAGTCGGCATCATCACGATGATAGCCAATTCCGCGATGGGAAGACATGCACTCAACTACAGCCTTGAGTTCCTCGGCGGTACATCGACAACGGTTACATTTGACAATGACATGGCACTTGCAGACATAGATGCAAATGTTGTTCCTTCTATCGAGAAGATCACGGGCGATGCGAATGTCCAGGTGCAGAAAGTCACGGGCTCGAACGAAGTCATCTTCAAGACACGCGCACTTTCCGTTCAGGAGAGGGAAGCGTTCAATGACATGATGGAGACGGAGTTCGCGGTGCCTGCCGATAAGATCGTAGCCGAGACTATAAGCTCGACGATCTCATCCGAGATGTCAAGGGATGCGATCCTTGCCATCGTCATCGCAACGGTGCTCATGCTCATATATATCTGGTTCAGGTTCAAGGATGTCAGGTTCGGCGCAAGCTCGGTCATCTGCCTCATACATGACGTGCTCGTTGTCGTGACGTTCTACGCACTTGCAAGGATCACCGTAGGTTCCACGTTCGTAGCCTGCATACTGACGATAGTCGGTTACTCGATAAACGCGACCATCGTCATATTCGACAGGATACGTGAGAAGCTTGCAACGACCAAGGATTCCCTTGAGACCATCGTCAACGATTCGGTCAACCAGACGCTCTCACGAAGCCTGTTCACATCGCTGACCACGTTCATCATGGTAGCGGTGCTCTACATACTCGGCGTAAGCTCAGTCAAGGAATTCGCGCTTCCGCTCATGATAGGCATCATCTGCGGTACATATTCGTCCGTATGCCTTGCAAGCTCGATCTGGTACATACTCCGTACAAAGATCGCCGCAAAGAATTCGTAAGCCGGACGTTAATAAAGAAAATGCAAAGGGGACGGATTCCGTCCCCTTTTTAAATGCCTTTATGATGTTTATGATCCGCGGCCTGTCCGTATCCGCTTCGTAAGAGTCAGGCCCCTGAAAGACACTGCCCATGTCAGTCCGGACTAAGCACGGCCCTCGCCTCATAAGGCTGCAGAATGCCGGGCTTATGCGTCCCATAGTTTGATATGAGCTCATCACCCGAAAGAGACTCGAAAAGGTCGCAGGGACAGTCATGGTCCGCCCAGCTGCAGGCAACGGTAAGCGTCATGCCGTCAAGATGGCGCCTGTATGCGTAGATATCGCCGCTGTCGGTAAGGAGCGGTTCGAAAGTACCGTAGACGATTATGTCATTCCCGTGGCGGAGCCTTATCAGCTTTTTGTAATAGCTGAACACCGAATAGGGGTCAGAAACCTCGGCCTTTGCGTTTATCTCCTTGTAGTTCGGGTTTACCGGTATCCAGGGCTTTGCGGCCGAAAATCCCGCGTTCCCTGAATCGTCCCACTGCATCGGCGTCCTGGCATTATCGCGTCCCATTGCCGAAAAGCACTTAAGGAGCTCTTCGGCCGAGATCACCTTGTTCTCCTCCACATACTGCCGGTAGGCGTTTATCTCTTCGACATCCCTGCAGTCGGATACCGAAGTAAAGGTAAAGTTTGTCATTCCGAGCTCCTCACCCTGGTACACATAAGGAGTTCCCTTCATCATGTGGAGCATCGTCGCGAGCATCTTGGCCGAGACTTCACGGTACTTTTCACAGTCGTTGCCGAACCTTGAGACCATGCGCGGCTGGTCGTGGTTGTCAAGATAAAGGCTTCCCCAGGCGGCTCCTTCAAGCTCAAGCTGCCATTTGTTCATGATCGCGCGGAACTTTTTGAGGTCGGGCCTGCCATATCCCCATTTTCCGAGTATCGGTGTAGTGGTCGCTCCGGTGTCCACATGCTCGAAATGGAAGACCATTCCCAGCTCGGTTCCTTCGTTATTGGCGTATTTCTTTGCTTCATCTATCGTGACTCCTGCGGTCTCGCCGACGGTCATGATGTCGTATTTTGAGAGCACGCGCCGGTTCATTTCCTTCAGGTATTCGTGAACGCGCGGGCCGTTGGCGACGTAGGGTATGAGATCGCCGTATATGCCGTCGGTCGCGGGACCTTCGGGATATGCCGGATCCTTGCTTATCATGCTGATGACGTCCATGCGGAAGCCGTCTATGCCCTTTTCGCACCACCATGTCATCATGTCAAAGACGGAATCCCTTACCTTTTCATTGTCCCAGTTGAGGTCGGGCTGCTTCTTCGTGAAGCAGTGCAGGTAGTACTGGCCGGTCCCCTCGTCGTATTCCCATGCGGAGCCCGAAAAAACGGACTGCCAGTTCGTGGGCGGCATGCCGTCTTTTCCGTCTTTCCATATATAGAAGTCACGGTAGGGATTTTCGCGGCTGCTCCTGCTTTCTATGAACCATGGATGCTCGTCGGAAGTATGGTTGACGACAAGGTCCATTACGATCTTCAGGCCGAGGGAGTGCGCACGTTCAAGCATGCGGTCAAAATCATCCATCGTCCCGAATTCGGTCATTATGTCCCTGTAATCGGAAATATCGTAGCCGTTGTCATCATTGGGACTTTTGTATATGGGAGAGAGCCAGATGACATCGACCCCGAGATCGGCAAGATACGGAAGATGCTCCGTTATGCCTATAAGGTCGCCGATCCCGTCGCCGTTCCCGTCGGCAAAGCTTCTCGGATATATCTGATATACGACCGCTTCTTTCCACCATTTTCTAGTATCAGCCATGACTGTCCTCCTGCTGTGAGATATGTGTTCATGTCCGGCGGCATTTCCTGCCGCAGGCTCTGATATCTCAAATATGTATCACTGCGAAATGAAAAGTCAACACTTGATTTTCAAAATATGATAAAATATACAGGTGCCCGGAACATGGATCAAAATCATCTCATTCCGGGAAAAGAGAGCGTATCAGGAGGAAGGCCATGGCCGGGATAAGGGACATAGCGGAACGAGCCGGAGTATCGATTTCGACCGTATCTAATGTTCTTCACAACAAAAACAGCGCTTCCGAAAAGACGCGGGAGAAGATACTGAACATAGCCGCAGAGCTCGGGTATGAGATCCCGGCATCAAAGGGCAGTGCCAACCGCACGATAATCTGCAACCTCAGTGATTTTGACACCCTGTATTATCTCGACATACTTCACGGGATCAGCGATTTTGTCAATTCCAAGGGCTACAGCCTGCTCATATGCACGGGGGAGAACATACTGCAGTATGCGGAGCCGGATGTCATATGCGGAATTATCGCCAATGACGTAAAGAGCACTGACGATATACTCAGGAAGATCTCGGGGAAGGGGATACCCCTTATCGTGCTCGACCGTGAGATCGAAGACTCCGGGATCAAGAGCATCATCGTGAACAATTACAATGCGGAGCGCCAGCTCATAGAAGGCCTTGTTGAGGCGGGATATGAGCGCTTTGCATTCCTCGGCGGGCTCAATACGCCCGACAACAGGGAAAGATATGCGGCTTTCAGGGATGTCCTTAAGGAGCATTCGCTTCCGTTTGCGAGAGGAGACCTCTATGAGGGCGACTGGAGGGAAAAGAGCGGAGCCCAGGCGGCAAGGATAATGATGCTTTCCGAGGAGATGCCGCAGATACTCATATGCGCGAACGACATGATGGCACTCGGTGCCATCAGGATGTTTGAAAAGAATGGCATCCGTGTGCCCGATGACATAGCCGTGGCCGGATTTGACGATATAGTCATATCCCGTTACACGGAGCTTACAACGGTCACCGTGCCTGATTATGAGCGCGGATTCCTTGCGGCACAGGCTCTCATAGACATTCTTGAGGGAAAAGGCGATTATGAGACCGTGCGTATAGGAGCAAGGGTGAAATGGAGGAAGAGCACAAAGATTTTTCGTAAAAAATAAGTAAAATCCGAAATGATTTTACTAAAAATGTTTTATATTTTACTAAAATAGTGGCGCGGCCAGGGTATAAAGCATAAACCCCCGCGCCTTTTTTGTTGAAAATATACAAAAATGACAGTGCCGATTGAACTGAAAAATGTGAACATTTCATAATGAACTCATAAACATTAGCAGCCCTTCAGGGGATGTGTTTTATTTTTAAGGAGGATAGCAGATGAAAAAGAATGTACTTGCGATCATGGTCGCAGCAGCAACACTGGCAACGGCACTTGCAGGATGTGCAGGAGCAGCCGCTCCCGCAGCAGACGCACCTGCAGAAGCAGAAACAACGGATTCCGCAGCACCGGCTGAGACACCGGAAGGCGGCATCAGGCTTGTCAACAACAAGGTTGAGGTTGACGCAGGACTCAAGAAGCTTGCACAGGCTTACCAGGACAAGACGGGAGTTCCCGTAGTCATCGAGTCACTCGGCGGCGGTATCGACACACAGGCTACACTTAAAGGTTATTATCAGGCAGACAACATGCCCGACATCTTCGTATTCGAGGGCGATATCCACTATCCCACATGGGAAGGGCTTCTTGCAGATCTTTCCGACGAAGCATGGGTAAGCGACACGGAAGCTGAATATGTAAGGGACGGCAAGGTTTACGGATTCCCGACAACAACGGAAGCCATCGGACTTGCTTACAACGCTGACATCCTTGCAAAGGCAGGCGTTGACCCGAAGAGCATCACGGGTCCCGAGAGCATGAGGAAGGCATTTGAGACGATCGATGCCAAGAAGGACGAACTCGGACTTACTTCCGTACTCGGCTACTACACGGAGTCTTCACAGCTCTGGTGGTCCCCCGGCCAGCACGTTTTCGGAACATACTTCGATTCCGGACTTGCAAGGGATGACACGACATATATCGATATGTTCAAGGATGGCGGAAAGCTTGACATGGACCGTGCAACACCTTGGGCCGAGATGGTTGCTCTTTTCAACGAGTACACGGATCCCGCAGGTGTTTCCGGAACATATGACTCACAGGTTCTCGGATTTGCATCCGGCAAGTACGCATTCGTAACACAGGGTTCATGGATCGGCGCTACGCTCATGAACGATGACAAGGAAGCTTATGATGCAGCAGGACACTTTGAGATCGGCATGATCCCTTACGCTTTCATAGAGGGACAGGATACGATCCTCACGAACTCGCCCAACTGGTGGGGCGTATACAAGGACGGCAATGTAGAAGAGGCCAAGAAGTTCCTTGCATGGTGTGCGGCAGATGACGGCGGACAGCAGATACTTGCCGAGGACTGCGGATTCATTTCACCTTATGCTTCAAATACACATGCACCGGACGATCCTTTCGCAAAGACGATCGCCGAGTACACTGCTGCAGGCAAGACCTCTTCATGGCACTGGCTGTCAATGAAGGAAGGCATCGGACAGAACGCAACGGGCGTTGTATTCCAGGATTTCGCAATGGGCAACTTCCCTGATGCCAAGACTTTCCTTGACACGCTTCAGCAGGTATGTACAAACTACTACGCTAACTGATGAGGTAATTACTGACCGTTATGCAGACCGGTATGAGAATAGTCAGAAAAGAGAATTATGATCCGAAGGAACTGAACCTTAACGAAACGCTGTTCAGTAATGCAAACGGTTATATCGGGATCCGGGGCACGCTTGAGGAAGGCGTGCCCGACGGGTTCCCGACTATGAGGGGACAGTATCTTGCGGGAGCATATGAGATAATCCCGATGAAACAGGCGGAGAGCCTGTGCAATCTGGTGGAGAAGAAGCAGACGATGCTGAACATCTGCGATACGCAGACCATCAGGCTTACGATAGACGGCGAAGAGTTCATGCCGGCAAAAGGGGGAAACATCCGGGCCGAAAGGATACTCGACATGGAGGCCGGATATACCGAAAGGACCACGCACTGGAAGAGCCCGTCGGGAAAAGAGATAAGAGTTTCGGTAAAGCGCATGGCGCATTTTATGGTCAAAGAGCTCTTTACCATCGAATATTCCATCGAAGCCCTGAATTTTTCAGGGGAAGCGGTCATTGATTCATGCCATACGGCACAGGTGGCCAATTTCTCGGATTCCGAAGATCCGAGGCTTGCCGATGAAAGTCCCTGCTATCTCAAAACCGTTGAGCAGGGGTTCTGGAAAGGCACATCTTATTCCGTGACGAGAGCCGAAAACAGCGGGATGACTATCGCAGCGGCTACGGATCATATCGTCATATCCGAAGGAAGATCCGACAGCATGGTAAGGGAAGAGGGAGGATGCCTTATCACAAGGCTTCGCATCCCGGTCAGGAAGAACAGTACTGTTACTGTGCTGAAGTATGCCGCATTTTCGGATTCCGTCAGGGAAAAAGATCCCAAGGCAAAAGTCATGCAGGTCCTGTCTGATGCGATGCATGAAGATATCAGCGGACTGTATGAACGGCAGAAGGAATATCTTTCGAGGTTCTTCGAAAGGTCAAAGATGATGATAGAAGGGGATGACGAGCTCGAGGAGGCGGTACGCTTCAATATGTATCAGCTCCTGGCGGCGGCACCCTGTGACTCACATTCGGGCATCGCGGCAAAAGGCCTTACGGGGGAAGGATACGAAGGCCATTATTTCTGGGATACCGAAATGTACATAGTACCGTTCTTTACTCTCACGGATCCTGCGCTGGCCCGGAACATCCTGTCATTCCGCTACGCAACGCTGGACAAGGCAAGGAGCAATGCAAAGCTCGTGGGCCATAAAAAGGGAGCGCTCTATCCGTGGCGCACGATCACCGGGGTGGAATGTTCCGGATATTTCCCGAGCGGGACTGCGGCATACCATATAAACGGTGCGATAAGCTACGCCGTGAATCTCTATTACCTCGCTACAGGTGATGACGGATTCATGAAAGAAATGGGACTCGAGATGCTGATCGAGACCGCAAGGCTCTGGCTCGATACCGGAGTATATGACAGAAAGGGAAGATTCCTCATACATGAGGTCACGGGGCCGGATGAGTATACGTGCATGGTGAGCAACAACTACTATACGAACGCATGCGCCAAATACAATCTTGAGACCGCGGCCGGACTGTATGAACGGTTTTCGTCAGAACCGGAAGTGGCGGCGCTTGCCGCGCGCCTTTCGCTTTCGGACAGCGAGATCGCTGAAATGAAGGCAGCGGCGGAGCATATGTATCTTCCGTACGACGAGGAATACGGGATCAATCCGCAGGACGATTCTTTTCTTGACAAACCCGTATGGGATATTTCAAAAACACCGAAGGAGGATTTTCCGCTCCTGCTTCATTACCATCCGCTGCACCTGTACCGCTACCAGGTATGCAAGCAGGCCGATACCGTGCTCGCGCATTTCCTGTTCCCGTCCCTTCAGTCCAAGGAGACGATGGAGAAGAGCTTCAGGTATTACGAGAAGATCACGACGCATGATTCCTCGCTGTCGACGTGTGTGTTCAGCATGACGGCATCGATGCTCGGCCTTAAGGAGGAGGCGCTTTCATACTTCGGAGATTCGGCCAAGCTAGATCTCATGAACCGCCACGAGAATACGAAGGACGGAGTCCATACCGCGAACATGGGCGGATGCTATATGGCTATAGTCAATGGGTTTGCAGGCCTCAGGATAACTTCCGCCGGACTGTCGGTGGATCCCTTCGTTCCCAAAGGTTTATCGAGCTATTCCTTCCCGTTCACCTACAGGGGAAGACAACTTAAGCTTTCGGCGGGGACGGATGGTGCGGAACTTGAGCTTATATCCGGAGATGACCTTGCGGTCACTTTCAGGGGAGATGAATATACTGTGACAAAGGAGAAGCCATGGACATACAGGCAGTGATCTTCGATCTTGACGGAGTGCTCGTCCACACGGACAGGTTCCATTATCTGGCATGGAAACAGATAAGCGACGATATGGGCGTTTATTTTGATGAAAAGATCAACAGAAGGCTTCGCGGAGTGAGCCGCATGGAGAGCCTCGAGATCATACTTGAAAGGTATGAAGGCCCCGCGCTTTCGGATGCCGAGAAGAAGGCTCTTGCGGAGAAGAAGAACGACATATACCGAAGCTGGCTGGCAAAGATGACGCCGGATGACGTTACGGCCGAGGTCAGGGATACGCTGAGAAAGCTTAAGGATGCGGGATTTAAGCTTGGGGTCGGCTCATCGAGCAAAAACACGAGGTTCATCCTGGAAAAGACAGGCATCGACGACGAGTTTGACGCTGTAGCCGACGGCACGATGATCATAAAGACCAAACCCGATCCGGAGGTGTTTCTCCTGGCGGCACGGCTCTTATGCGCCATTCCCGAGAACTGCCTCGTGGTCGAGGACGCGGCCGCGGGAATAGAAGCCGGAAGGGCAGGCGGCATGAAGACCGCCGCATATTCCGGGGAAGGTGATATAACCGGCGCAGACTATTACCTTGAAAGCTTTTCGGATATACTGAAAATACTGAACGTTTGAGAAGGCTGTGTCAGGTTTTCCATGAAAACCTGGCATGCTATGTCGGCCCTTCGACGAAGTCGAACTCCAATGGGCCGATGTTCCAGAACATGGGGGTGATTACTATGGATTTTGCTGCAAAGAAACTGATCTCTCCGATACTTATCGCCGGAGGAGCCGTGATGCTCGTCATCTCGCTCATTATGGACTTTACCGGAAGTGGCGCATCTGTGCGCGGAATGCTCCTGGTCCTCGGGATAGTGGCAGCCTTTGCCGGGCTGTATCTGTTCCCGACGCAGAAGCATCACAGGAAGATAGTCTACATCATATTCCTGTTCCCGCTTCTGTTCACGTTCGCGGTGACCGTTATCATACCGCTCGTGCTCGGAATATGCTACTCGTTTACCGACTGGACCGGGATACGTTTTTCAAACATTGTGGGACTCGGAAACTACCTGACGATGTTCAGCGACCCCGCATTCATATGGTCTATACTCATAACGTTCATATTCGTGATACTGAACATGGTGCTGATAAACTTCGTCGGATTCCTTCTGGCACTTCTGTGTACGTCGGGACTTAAGGGCGGAGGATTTTTCCGGGCTTCATATTTCCTTCCGAACCTTATCGGCGGAATCGTGCTCGGCTACATATGGCAGTTCATTTTCAACAACGTCATCATAGGGCTTACCGGAAACATATCATGGCTGGCAAGGTCAAAGACGGCGCTGTTCGCGATAGTTGTCGTATATATATGGCAGTATGCGGGCTATATAATGCTCATTTACATCACCGGACTTACACAGATCCCGGGCGATGTGCTCGAGGCGGCCAAGATCGACGGAGCCACTCCGATGCAGACACTCATGAAGGTAAAGATCCCGATGATCGCATCGACTTTTACGATATGCACGTTCCTGACGCTGACGAGTGCATTCAAGCAGTTCGACGTGAACATGGCCCTGACGAACGGTGCCGGTTCGGTCGCAAACTTCATGGGCAATTATCTGTCAAACGGAACGCAGATGCTCGCACTCAACATTTACAATACGGCCATATCGAAGAACAATTACGCTCTCGGACAGGCAAAGGCAGTATTCTTCTTTATCATCCTTGCCATTGTATCCCTTATACAGGTCCGTGTATCGAATAAGAAGGAGGTGGAACTGTAATGGGTGAAGGAAGACAGGTAGGAAAAGGAACGAAGATACGCGCCATGGTCTGCACCGTGATAGGCATCGTTATAGCGGTATACGTGCTGTTCCCGTTTTATCTCGTTGTGCTGAACTCTTTCAAGAACCAGGCGTCGATAGTCGCAAACCCGATAGGACTCGGCGGGACGGCATTCAGCCAGCTGCGCGCCAACCTCTCGGCCGTCGTTAACAACGCCAACTTTAACTTCTGGTATGCGTTCGGAACATCGGCGGTCATAACGGTAATATCACTCATACTTCTCGCGGTGCTCGGCGCAATGGCTGCATGGGTCATAAGCCGCAACAACAAGAAGAAATGGTCGGTCGTCATCTACATGATATTCATCGCATCGATGATAATACCGTTCCAGGTCGTAATGCTCCCGCTGATCAGCACGTTCAGGGATGTCGGCAAATTCATCGGGATAAGCATGCTGCAGTCGATCCCGGGGATAGTGTTCGCATACTGCGGTTTCGGCGGAGCGATGACAGTGTTCATCCTTGCCGGTTTCATAAAAGGCGTGCCTTACGATCTTGAGGAGGCAGCCGCGATCGACGGATGCTCCCCCGAGGGAACGTTCTTCCGCATAATACTTCCGCTTTTAAAGCCCGTCATTACGACGGTCACGATCCTAAACGGCATGTGGATATGGAACGATTACCTTCTGCCTTCCCTTATGCTCGGGCAGAACGGAAAGGTCAAGACGCTTCCGGTGGCAGTGCAGGCATTCGTCGGTTCATACGTCAAGCAGTGGGACCTTATACTTACGGCCGCGCTCCTTGCGATACTGCCCATGATAATCATCTTCCTTATTGCGCAGAAGCAGATCATGAACGGAATGATCGAGGGAGCGGTAAAGGGATAATATGAGCACTTTTAGTGACAGGCTTGAAATATACCGTGATGAGATGAACAGGCTCTATATGAGCCTGTTCAATAATGATGCGCAGGCTTTTTCGTATTTTGTGTCGATGCTCGGACAATACGAAAAGGCACGCAGCAGGCGGCTTAAGATGCTGGATGTGAAAAGGATGGGTTCCGGCGGGCAGTGGTATAAGGACAACAGGCGCCTCGGAATGCTCGCCTACGCCGACTGCTTTGCAGAAGACCTTCGGGGGGTACGGTCGAAGCTTCCGTATCTTAAGGAGCTTGGAATCAACTACCTGCATCTCATGCCGATATTGGAGAGCCCCGAGGTTAAGAACGACGGGGGCTACGCCGTTTCGGATTACAAGAAGGTGGACAGAAGGTACGGCACCAACGAGGACCTGGTGGCGCTCGCCGATGACTGCCATGAGAGCGGCATAAGCCTCTGCCTTGATTTTGTCATGAACCACACGAGCGATGAGCATGAGTGGGCGCAGAGGGCAAAAAAGGGTGAGAAGGAATATCAGGACAGGTATTTTTTCTATGACGGATGGGATGAGCCCTGTGAGCTTGAAAAGACGATCCCGGATGTATTCCCGACGACGGCACCGGGGAACTTTACGTGGTGCAGCGAGGCGGGAAAAGTCGTAATGACGACTTTCTATCCGTACCAGTGGGACTTAAACTACCGCAATCCCGTCGTGTTCAACGACATGACGGCGAACATGCTGTACCTCAGCAATCTCGGGGTGGATGTCATCCGGCTTGACGCGACGCCTTATATATGGAAAACGCCCGGGACAAAATGCCGCAACCTTCCCGAAGTGCATGCCCTTTTGAGGCTCATGCGCATTGCCTGTGAGATCGTCTGTCCGGGGACGCTGCTTCTCGGCGAGATCGTAATGGAGCCGAAGGAGGTCGTTCCGTACTTTGGCACGCGCGAGCTTCCCGAATGCCATCTCCTCTACAACGTCACGACCATGGCGAGCATTTGGCATACCGTCGCGACGGGGGATACAAGGCTTCTTGCGGACCAGCTGGAGAAAGTCTTTTCGCTTCCGAAAGAATATACTTTCCTCAACTATCTAAGA
>JAILRP010000104.1 GCA_024698075.1 Lachnospiraceae bacterium | reverse complement strand
ATGCCCAAGCAGGAGACCCTGACGAGGGTTCCGAAGAAGCGCGTTGTTCCTTCCGGGAATACATCTAAAAACACCGGAGCTTCAAATGTCAGAAAGACTGTCAGTGCAGAACAGACAAATAATGCAGAGCAGACAAATGATTCACAGCCGGACAGTGACTCGGAATATTATGACAGATTTTCTCCAATGTCCATTGTTGCCTTCATACTGTCATTTTTCGGATGCCTGGGGATTGTCGGTGTCATACTCGGCATTATAGATCTGACAAAAAAGGACGGACGAAAGAGAGGTCTGTCTATTGCGGCGATCATTCTCGGTGGCATCATTATCATCAGCTCGGTCGGTGTTGGTATTCTAGCGCCTCAGTTTATTAAATATGTCGAGAAACAGAGAGAAGCACAGGATGCTTTTGAGAGCGAGTACTATGAAGATCAGCTGCAGTATGAGGAACCGGATTATCCTGAAGAAGCTGAATATGATGTACCGGAGGATATGGCAGAATTTGCCGAAGCTGAAGAAGAACCTGAAGAACCGGCAGAATCCGAAGATAAATATAGTGCGGCGGAAAATCTTTTTGAACTGTTCAACAAGGAAGCTCAGATTGAAGAAACGGTATTATATGATGAAAATGATGTAAGGATCATCGCAGATAGCCTGTCATACGGAAATGATGATGCTGAACTGAACCTGACCATAGAAAACAACAGCGACAGGAAACTCACGATTTTGGCAGGAACCCTGGCGTATGATTTTAACGCAGTGAACAGAGTGATGGCACATGACGGCCACCTCAGCGCTGAAGTTGAACCCGGTCAGAGCGCCGAAGAGAAAATGACATTCTCATATACCAACCTGTATTTTCTCGGAGCTCTTGAGATAGCGGAATTACAGGTCGGTTTTGGTATCACGGATGAGGAATATAACAACTTTGACACCGGTCCCATAACTATAAGAACATCGCTTGCAGACAGCTATGATTTCGATAACCGTGATTATATCAGCAACCTCAAAAACCCGTTTGCGAAAATGGACTATGAATACAAGCTTGAACATCTCAATGAAGGCGATATATATAACTCGGACGGTGTCAGGATACTGTCGGAGGGCTATGTGATCAACAGTGAAGGGCATAGGGCATTGGCGCTGGAGATCAAAAACGATCTGGATAAAGACATTTATGTGCATGCGACCGACTGGTCGCTTAACGGTGAATTCATATATGGACCCGTTTTCCTGAACGAACATATAACTGCGGGAAACCGGACAATTGCCGTTGCGGATCTCGACAGCCTGATAGAGACTGCGCTGGGCCTGGATGAACCGACGGAAGAAGAGCTTAGGGAGAGGGGCTTTGATGAATTAGACAGCGTCAGCATGACTATAGAAGTTTATGACGGAAAGCTGAGAGAAATAAGCGAAGGAACATTGGATTTTTCGTTAGAATGAGGGGGACAGTTATACGAAAATCAGACAGCGGACAAATCTTCGTAAGCCGAAGCAGACCATACTTATGGAAAATCAGTACACGGAAAGGCGGAAACTGAGTGAACATATACATTGATTTTGATGACTGCCTGTGCGAGACTGCACGGCATTTTACCGAGTTTGTGGAGGAGCTCTTCGGGAAGAGGGTGCCGTATGAGGATATGCGGTGCTTCAACCTGCAGGATTCCTTTCATCTGACGGATGCGGAATATGAGAAGATGATGATCGAGGCGCATAAGTCGGATGTGCTGCTCTCGCTTGAGGAGACGCCCGGGGCAGTCGATTCGGTCAATTCCTGGATAGATGAGGGGCATGATGTGTCCATAATCACGGGGCGGCCATACAGCGCCTATGAGGCGTCGCGCGAATGGCTCGACGGGCACAGGCTTGGCCGGGCAAAGCTGTACTGCCTCAATAAGTACGGCCGCGACAGCTTTATCAAGAACAGTGATTTCAGCCTTGAGATAGAAGACTACATGAAGATGAAGTTTGACATTGCCGTCGAGGATTCGCCTTCGGCATTCAAGTTCTTTGCACATTTGCCCGAGCTTCGCATTCTGGTGTTTGACAGGCCGTGGAATGCGGGTTGCGAGTTTCCTGCCGGAAACTACACACGTTGCCGTGACTGGGCTGCGATACGAAGTCATGTAAGATAAACATCTTTGGGATTATTCCTGCACTTACAAAAATATAGTATAATAATAGGCAGTACAGGTTTTCGGAAAACTGTCAGATAAATAAATGGGAAGGTGCGGCAGTGACTTTTTCGGATGATTTTGAGATCGGCTCGATGGAGGAGCTCGAAGGTCTGATAGATGATGTGGGATTCGTGCCGTTCTTTGCCAATGAGATCGAGGGATTTTCGATAGAGGAGCATATCGCGGACGGGTGCTGGTACCACGACGCGGAAAGCGGCTTCTGGCCGGCCTGGGAATGGAAGGGCCCGGTCATAAGGGAAATGAAATGCGCATACGGCAAGTTCCTTAGGGGCAAGGCGATGTACATAAGCGCAAAGTGGTTTCCGGACTTTGCAAATTTCAGGAGAGACGGGTACGACTTTGACGCGAGGTATGACGACGGGCTCGAGCCATATGGCGACAAGGAGCTTTACGAGCTTCTCGATGCGAACGCACCGGTCGTGTCTAAGGTCTTAAAGAGCATCGGAGGATACAAAAAGGGCGGACGCAGGGGCTTTGACAGTGCGGTCGGAAGGCTGCAGAAGCAGTGCTATGTCCTGACAAGCGATTTCCGGTACGCGACGGACAGGTTCGGAAATGAGTACGGTTGGGGAGTTGCAGAATATTCCACGCCGGAGAAGTTTCTCGGAAAGAAGTTTACAAATGCGGTGTACAGGCGCACGCCGGAAGAATCGTATAAGCGAGTGGGGCGGCAGTTTTCGAAGATCCTCCCTGACGCAGAGACGTGGGAGATTGAGAAGATTCTTAAGTGATCCGTGTACTTGTGCGCAGACTGGGAGAACTAAACCGAGACCGGGGAAAACTTAAACTGACCCGGGAACTGTGGATGTGGTATAATCCCTGATAGCGGACGCGTCAGCAGCAGAATATAAAGAGGATAAGAGTTAGGAGCATATAATGGATGCAAATGGTTTAGATCCTGAACAGCAGGCACTGCTTGCAAGCATAATGGGAAAATCCCCTCAGGCCGGAGGAGGAGCGGCGTTCTCCGCCGCAAAAGTCACTCCCGCGGCAGCACCGGCGCCGGCCGCAGACAATCCCGGGAGGGTTCTCTCGCAGGCCGAGATTGACGCCCTAATTGCGTCCATAGGATAGGACATTATATATTTTTAAGAAGCCATGAAAAACCCCGTTCGCATCTTTTGCCGGGATCTTTGAAATGATTACCCTCATTCCATTCGAGAATGCAGGGTATTTTTTTGTCGGAAAGCGTCGCGTGGACATCGCGGATGCAGTCGCCGACCGTGGCAAGGAGCGGATTTTTCGCACTGCTTTCCCTGTCGCCGAGGCTTAAGTACACAGAATCCGCATGAATGGATGCATTTCGGAACCGGTCCGAAAATCCCGGGAACCACACCGACGGCGATACCGCGGCAACTCCTGAAAACATGTCCGTGTGGCATGCCGCCCACAGCGAGAACAGGCCGGCAAGCGAGTAGCCGCCTATGCAGAGCCGGCGCCCATCCGGGCAGTTGTCAAGGATGAAACGGAGCGTGTCCTCTGCACCTCCTGCGAATGATTCATTTCCGTACACCGCAGGCGCCTCCCAGGGCGACAAGTCACGGTTCCAGTCATCGACACAGACGACCATGAATGAAACATCCCCGACGCTTTTAATGACAGATTCCACGAGCATTTCTGCCATCTGGAGGCTCTGCCTGTCAATGGGATATACCATTACCGTTCCGGCACAGCTGCCATACCAATGTATCTCCACCGTTAACCCTCCTGCTTTCTGCGTGCCTTTGACAGCCGCACCGCGATGAGTATTATCATCACGATGAGGGCAATGAGGCTTAATGCTGCTGCTATGATCATGAATAACAGCGTGAAGGCGGGGAACATGAATGACGGAGTGTCAGCCGGAGGACTGTAGGCCGCACTGTCCATGGCGTATCCTAAGGCAACGAGCCCGATATCGGCCAGTGCCATTATCGGAATGATGATGAGGGGCAGGAGTGCCCGCCCGACGGTAAGCTGCTTCTTTGAATTGTCTGCCATAGCTGCCGATCCTCCTGAGAATATGATACAAGTAATTATAGCATATGAAACAAGAAGTATATGAAACAAGAAATCTCACATTTATCGGCCGGAATATGTTACAGTGATGTGTAAGACAGGAACTGCAGTTTCAATATCGCAAGGCTGATCCGAAGAGGATGTATCCGGCAAAGATGGATCGGAGGAAGATGGTTCCGGAGAAAGGAAGGAGTAGGACATGGGAAAGAAGATAATAGTTGTCAATGCAGGCCCCAGGAAAGGCTGGAATACGGACATACTCCTCAATGAGGCGGCAGACGGTGCAAAGGAAGCAGGGGCAGAGATCGAGAGGTTTGATCTCTTCCGGCTGGACAGATATACGGGGTGCATTTCATGTTTCGGGTGTAAGAGGGAGAAGTTCAAAGGCCATTGCGTGTGCAGGGACGGACTTACTCCCATACTTGATGCGATAAGGGAGTCTGACGGGCTTATCATCGGATCTCCTAACTATCTGTCGAATGTTACGGCATCTTTCAGGGCACTATACGAAAGACTGATCTTCCAGAATCTTACATACAATACACAGACACCATGCTGCAGCGAAAAGAGGATACCGGTCCTGTTCATCATGACCAGCAATGCCCCGGACACGTTCTACACGGAGCTCTTAGAGAGTTACAGGCAGACATTTGATACGTTCATAGGTCCCTGTGATGTACTCGTAAGCGGAGACACCCTCCAGGTGGAAGATTACAGCAGGCTTGACTGGGAGTGGACGATGTTCGATCCGGCAAAAAAACATGAAAGAAGGCAGACGGTATTTCCGGAAGAGCGCAGAAAAGCGTATGATATGGGATTGGCTCTTGCACAAAAAGACGTAGGGTAAACGATGAACATAAGAGCTGCAGACATATCAGAATACGACAAGGTACGACTTTTCTATTATTCTCTCATAGATGAGATGTCAGAGCTTCCGTACGGGGCCGGATGGATAAAGGACGTATACCCGTCACGCGAGATGATAAAAACCTGCATAGAAGCAGGGGAGTATTACATCGCGGAGGAGAAGGGGGACATCTGCGGCGCTATGGTCGTGAACCACAGCTTCAACGAGGGATACAGGGAGTTTGACTGGCCGACAAAAGCGGAAGATGATGAGATAACCGTAATACATGCACTGGGTGTTCATCCGAGATACATGGGCCGAGGGATCGCATCCCGGATGGTAAATTTTGCCATTAAAAAGGGCAGGGAAGACGGCAGAATGCTCGGCTGCGTTCCGGAGAAGGACATCATCATCTCTGCCCGGTTCATATTGTTTCGATCATGTCTGCGATATCTTCAAGCCATGGAGCTTCGAGCTGCTCGGCGCTTCCCGAATCACAGGCTTTTGCAATGGACGGGTCGATCGGAAGGCGCGCCGTCTCGCTTATGCCGGACCTTGCGGCGATATCTTCAAGATGGCTTTCACCGAAGATATGATGCTCCATGCCGCAGCCGCTGCATTTGAAATAGCTCATGTTTTCAATTATCCCGAGAACCGGGATGTTCATCATTTCAGCCATGTTGGCGGCTTTTTCAACGATCATTCCGACGAGCTCCTGGGGAGAGGTGACGATCAGTATGCCGTCAAGCGGAAGCGACTGGAATACCGTCAGCGGCACGTCGCCGGTTCCGGGAGGCATGTCCACGAACATATAGTCTATCTCGCCCCATTTCGTATCTGACCAGAACTGCTTGACAGTGCCTGCAAGAATGGGACCGCGCCAGATGACGGGATCGGTCTCGTTTGGGAGCATGAGATTCACTGACACCAGCTTTATCCCTGTTCTGCTTTCGGCAGGAATGATGCTGTCTTCTTCGGCAGCAAGCTGTTCATGTATTCCGAAAGATTTGGGGATAGAAGGCCCCGTGATATCCGCATCAAGTATCGCCACATTATGGCCGCGGCGCCGCATTATGACGGCCATCAGGGATGTTATAAGGGACTTTCCGACCCCGCCCTTGCCGCTTACAACGCCGATGACTTTCTTTACGTGGCTCCCGGCGTTTTCGGGCACTGAAAAATCAAACGGCTCACTGCT
>JAILRP010000070.1 GCA_024698075.1 Lachnospiraceae bacterium | reverse complement strand
ATCATTTGTCTGCTCTGCATTATTTGTCTGTTCTGCACTGACAGTCTTTCTGACATTTGAAGCTCCGGTGTTTTTAGATGTATTCCCGGAAGGAACAACGCGCTTCTTCGGAACCCTCGTCAGGGTCTCCTGCTTGGGCATTCTGGCCGGCTCCTCATATCCATCCGCATCACCTGCTTCATCCATTCCGCCGGATGCATCCATTTTGCCTGATTCATACCTTTCTCTGGATTCATATGTATCACCTGATTCATATGCATCACTGTTTTCATAAGAATCGCTGTTTTTATATGTATCACTGGATTCATATGTACCATTGGATTCATATTTATCATTGGATTCATATGTTTCACCGGATTTATATGCATTAGCTGTCTCGTAAGATAAATCGGGAGCTTCCTGCTGATAGTATTCATTTTGAGCAAACACAGCGGAATGTCCTGATCCGTCAGATAGTACGGGAGCTTCCTGCTGATAGTACTCGTTTGCAACACTCACAGAAGAATATCCTGATTCGTCAGATAGAGCGGGAGCTTCCTGCTGATAGTACTCGTTTGCAACACTCACAGAAGAATATGCATCATGGCTTGGCGCATTTTCATACGGATCCCGAATACCGTCCTGAGGGACCTGCTCAGTGAAAACGGCACTTACGCGGGAGTCTTTCTCCTGCTGGCTGAGACTGTTCCATTCATCTGTCGAAATGCCCAGAGACACTATCCTGCCGGAGCAGCGTGGACAAATGCTCTCTGTTTTTCCGTCAACAAGATCTAAAAATTTACAGTTTGTACAGCGTCCGATAAACAACAGATAATCCCTCCAAATGATATATCGTATTTTTAAATATAACACCCGCATCGCACATAATCAACATTTCCGGGGCTATGCTAAGCGGTCCCGAACAAGAAGCCATTTTACGGACTTACGCACTTTTACATGGCCGAAATCCATTCCTGCGTTTCACATCATAAGGCCATACACGCATTTCCTCCTTACTTACGCTCCCGCGTGTCTTCTGATTCTCATCCCCTCCATGCTTTGCACGCCTTTCTTCATTAATCAGGTCTATGCGTGTCTGCTGTTTCTCGTGCCCTCCATATTTTACACGCATTCTCAAATTCACTTGGTTTCTGCGTGTAACCCGGCAATCCGGCAAACACGCACAACGCTATTATCCCCTTATTGGCGTGCTCGTCTGTCCGAATCCTGACACGCTATTTTCGGCTCAGTTCAAAAATGCGTGCAAAGAACAAGAGCATGCTTTCCTGTCATACACGCAGTTCCCGGCTCAACAACAAAATGCGTGCAGAGAACAAGATCATGCTTTCCTGTCATACACGCAGTTCCCGGCTCAGCAACAAAATGCGTGCTAAGAACAAGAGCATGCTTTCCTGTCATACACGCAGTTCCCAACTCTGCACCAAAATGCGTGCAAAGAACAAGAGCATGCTTCCCTGTCGTACACGCAGTTCCCAACTCTGCACCAAAAACGGATACAACACGAATAATGGACACAGTACGAATAATGAACTCTGCCTGAGAAATGAGCTCTGCCCCAAAATGGACTCTGCACGAAAAATAAAACACGCAGAAAACAGGCGCTAATGGTATAATAATCATAAATATTTCCATATCCGGGATGGCACATGAGCACTTTTTATCTGACAACATTTATTGCTGCCACGATACTGGCGGTCATATATACATTCATTTGGCAGAGAAGGTTTGACACAAACATAACCTTCTGCTTCTTCATGGTGCCTTTCATCAATCTGGCATACTACCTCATGTATACGGTCAAAAATGCGGACACGGTTATCTTCGCCCTTAAGATCACTTATCTTGGCGGCGTGTTCCTGACCTGGTTCATGATGCTGTGCGTCCTGAACCTGTGCAAGATAAAAGCCGGCAACACATTCCGTGTTGCGACGTTCCTTGCAAATGTCCTGCTCTACCTATCGGTACTGTCGATCGGAATCTATCCGATCTTCTATAAGGGCCTGCGGATCAGGAAGGCAGGAAAGACCTGGGAGATCCTCAAGGAATACTCGTTCATGCACACGGCGTTTTACGTAGTCATTGCCCTTGAGCTTCTCGTAAGCTTCGGTTCGCTCATATACAGCCGGGTCCGCAAGAAGGACGTATCAAGGGCTGTCCTTGACCTGCTGTTCATACCGCTTGTCGCATGCTTTATAGGATATATCATGAACCATGTCGTCTTCAGGAAGATCGACGTCATGCCGCTCATGTATGTGGTCGCAGAATCTGTCTATATCATGATCGTGCGACGCATGGTTCTTTATGAGGTTTCAGACATGGTCATTGAGACCATGGTCGAGGCCGGTGACACGGGCTTTATCAACGTCGGGTTTGACCATGCATATTTAGGGAGCAACGAAACGGCCAAGAAGATAATCCCCGGGCTTTCTGCCCTTGCCGTTGACGAGCGCATAAAACGTGGCGGACTGTTTGATGACAGCATACTTAAGTGGATAGACCACTTTGAGGATGATACGCATACGGACAGGGACTATTATTCCCGCGGCGACACAGACGGTGACGGAAGCGACGAGATATACAATGTTGCGGTGAGCTATCTTTATGACGGCACCAGGAAAAGGGGCTATCAGATATTCCTGGCGGACGACACGCAGAACCAAAAATACATCAGGCTTATCGACCAGTACAATTCAGAACTTGAGGAAGAGGTCGCAGCCAAGACCGAAAGCATCATAAACATGCAGAACAAGATGGTCATGGGCATGGCTACCATGGTCGAAGGCCGTGACAATTCGACCGGAGGCCACATCAGGCGCACGAGCGAAGTTGTCAGGATCCTCATCGAGGAGATGAAAAAGGATGCAACGCTCGGCCTTACCGCAAAATTCTGCGAGGACCTAATAAATGCCGCGCCCATGCATGATCTCGGAAAGATCGCCGTTGATGACGACATACTCAAGAAGCCCGGCAGGTATACGCCGGAGGAATATGACATAATGAAAACGCATGCCGCAAAAGGCGCGGAAATAGTACATGAAATATTAAAGGACATTGATGACGGGGAATTTTCGCTCCTTGCGGAAAACGTGGCTCACTACCACCACGAGCGCTGGGACGGAAACGGATATCCGAGAAGGCTCAAGGGTGCCGACATCCCGCTTGAGGCAAGGATAATGGCGATCGCCGATGTGTATGATGCGCTTGTCAGCAAAAGGGTTTACAAGGGAAAGATGTCCTTTGCCGATGCCGACCGGATAATAAAGGAGAACATGGGAACGCAGTTCGATCCGGGACTTTACAGGTATTATGCCGCGGCGCGCCCGCTGCTCGAAGAATATTACAGCCGGATGGATGATGACGAAGCCGGAAATAAACAGGCGGCGGATGAATATTGATTGAGCGAGAAAGAATAAGCTGAAGATGAATATTTAGGAGATAGATCATAAATGAGCACAGACAAGAAAAAGACAAGGCCCTGGTAAGAAAATGAAGCTCCGGTGTGGCGCTGGATAAGCGCTGCGCTTTTTGCATTTATCGCCGGAGGCGCAATCGGAACAGTCATGTATTTTGCCGTAAGAGCCCTTCCCGTCTTCGATGAGGGAAGGTTCTTAGCTCCGTTTAATGATTTTTTCGAAGCGGTGCTCCCCTTTGCAGGCTTTTTTATTGCTCTTGTCGCGGGGCTTCATCTGTTCTGCCATACGTCGGTTAGGGCGTTTCTCTTCGGCAGGGGACGACGGCCCGATGTGAAGACGGCAGTTGCCGCCGGAGCGCTCATGTTCTGCGGAATGATCCTCGCCTCAGTCCCGGACCTTAAGTACACCACGGTCGAGAACACGGACGTTACGCTCATTCTCACAAACCTCATCTTCTGCCTGATGTTCGTCTGGATACAGACCACCACGGAAGAGATCATTTTCCGGGGATTTTTCCTGCGTCCGCCTTACGGCAATAAAATCCCTGCGCTTCCGAAAGGACTCCTGTTTGCATTCATAAGCTCACTCCTCTTTATGGCGGCGCACCTAGCGAATCCCGAGGTGCAGTCCCTTCCGTTCGGACCCGACCTGATACTCGGGGCCGCATCATATTTCGTCGGGGCCTTCTTCCTTTATATATGCAATCTTCTTATCGGCGGGATGGAGGCCGGAGTTGTGATGCATTTCCTGAACAACTTCTACTGCTTCTTCCTCGTAAGGGCAAAAATCACCGCCGTCGAGACACCCGCGATATTTGTGGACAACGCTGAGGCAGCCACCGGTACCATTACGTTTTTTTCGGAACTTCTTATATATGCCCTGCCTCTCTTTTATCTTGTGATAAAATACCGCCACAGACGCAGGGAGGGTTGACATCAGCCCGTTCATTTTACTTCCATGTCACAGGCTTATTTCTCAGTATTTGGCACGGTTATGCATATTAGTCCCATTTTTCATCTTTGTCTGATTTACGCCGCTTAGACTCACTTCCGCATCTTCAGCTTATTTCCCCGCTCCCGCGGTAAGTCCTTTCACGAAAAACTTCCTGAACAGAGGATAGGTCACCAGAACCGGGACCATTATGATGACGGCGAGGGCCATCCTGTAAGATTCTGTCGGTATCCGCGCGGCGACCGCTCCGGATATCTTCTCATTCGACGACAGAAATGACGCGCTTTTTTCAAGGTTATAAAGCACATACTGAAGCGTATAGAGGCCGCTGTGGTTTGAGTCCGTATACAGCAGGTTCGGATACCAGCTGTTCCAGTACGAAAATGCCTCAAAAGCTCCCACCGTTACAGCGATCGGCTTCGAGAGCGGCCATACGAACCTGCAGAAGATCATCCACTCCGAGGCCCCGTCAAGCCTTGCCGCCTCGAGTATCTCTGCAGGGATGTTGTTCCGGTAGTACGTGCGCATGACGATTATGTACCAGCTCGAGCAGGCGCCCGGAATGATGAGGGCGGCGCCTGTGACGAAATTATCCTGAAGATAATGCTCGTTGCCCTCTTCGGTGCGGATCACGGTATCCTTATAATAGTTGAAATGCTTTCCTTCTATGCCGTAGACGAGCGTGTCGCGGAACTTCCTGTCGGTGTATAAAAGCTCGCAGTACTTAAGGCATGCCTCGGCCTTTTCGGGCGAAGCCGCGGCGTTTATCGCAACAAGCGATCCCTGTTCCGTAGACCTTGACAGGTTGGGGCCGATGAACCTTACCAGTTTTACGTTAAAGCCGGATATCTCGGGATCAGACCAGCCCATGAGCCCGTCCATGCGGTGCCGGTGCGGACCGGGGTCTTGATCGTATACGGCACTTCCTCGGTGGTCGCGGCATCGGGATTGATGTATCCCAGCTCATACCATCTGTGGAGATCGCGGAGCATTCCCATGTATTCCTCATCATCGAAAACGGGGATTATCTTCGTTCCGTCGGGTGTTCCCGCCTTGCTGTACGGGATGACGAGATATCTGCTGACGATTCGCTCATGCACCTGGAACAGTCCCGTAAGCCCGATCTGCGGTATGTAGTACGGGTAATCACCGGGGTTGTCTTCCTTCCACATCTTAAGATACGGCTCAAGTTCGGAGAACTTCATGTCCTCCGGAAGGGTGAGATCCTTTTCCTTCTCAAAGTAATCGCTGTTCATGCGGAAGAACACCTCCGCGCCGAGGTCCTTCAGCATCGGCACGCCGTAGATTTTCCCGTTAAGGGTTCCTATCTCCCACCACGGGTCGACGGCACCGTAAAGCCCGGGCATGTCCTTCAGCATTTCCGTAATGTCATAGTAATATCCGTTTCCCGCGTTGCGGTCAAAATCATTGCACCAGTCGCATGTAAAAGTCATGTCATAATACTCGCCGGTCTGCAGGTCAAGGTCAAACTGCTCATCAGTCTTGTAGACCATCTTGGCGGTAACTCCGATCTTTTCGGCCGAGATCTCGTTGGCCGCGCGGAGGACTTCCTCCTGGTCATCAGGCAGGTTTCAGGCAGCGGAATATACCCACCATATGATCTCGGTGGGCTCGTTTTTGGTGCCGGCGGCATCCTCTGCCTTCTCAGGAAGGGATACGCTGACTCCGCATCCGGTGAGCAAAAGTGCTGTGATCAGTGCTGAAATGACGGTTCTTGTCATCATGATTTTTCCTCCGGGATCTGTAAGATGGCCATGTCAGATGCTGCTATGCGACAGTAACATCACCATCAGTGCCGAGTGTGAAGCTTCCACTTTTCCCGTCTGCGGTGACCTTGTATTTTCCCTTGTATCCTTCTATTTCTGCAAAGCCGTTCTCATCGGTCCGAACGTCATAAGATGTGTGCCATTCTTTGTTGATCAGGCTGTCAAGGGCCTTGTATGACGGCTTGCAGCTGCCGTCCTTTCTTATCACGCCGCTCGGTGCATTGAGCCATGCGCCGTCGCCGAAATCCCAGTTCGTGATCGCGGTCACGAGCGGATGATTTTCGAAGAGGTTCCGGTACATCGCCTCAAGATCGCGCGCCTGCTGCTCCTCATATTCGGGAGTCGATGCGTCATCCTCGTAATGCGCGTCCTGAAGGTCGTCAAGCGACGGATCCACGAGCGGCCCGGCAACTATCGTGTTTTCCGTGAAGTGTATGGGAAGGCCGAAGTGCTCGAACCTCTCAAGAATCTTCTCGGTCTTCTCGAGGCTCCAGACACCCTGGTGCTGGTGGGACTGAAGTCCTATCGTCCCGATCGGCACGCCTGCGGAAAGGCAGCCGTCTATCAGTATCTCGTAATTCGTGGAGAGGTTGAAGTCATTGATGAGGAAGATGCCATCGGGGTTGCTCTCCTTCGCAGCGGCGAACACTTCCTTTATAATGCCCACACGCCCGAGCTCTTTGCAGATGCGCGTTATGGCGTTGTCGTATTTGTCGTAGATCGGCATGATGACGACTTCGTTGATAACGTCCCACATGTCTATGAGACCGCGAAATCCTCCGACCTCACGGCGTATGCGGGATAGCTGCTTTTCAAGTATCGTGGCGTTGTCATAGTCCATGAGCCAGTCGGCGCAGCCCGTATGCCAGCAGAGCGGGTGGCCTTTTACCTTTACGCCGTGGCTTACCAGAAATTCCGCCGCGGCCTTCAGCTGTGCGGTGTGTGGTTTTCCCTCCTCGGGCTCGAAGCCGCCCCAGTAAAAAGGCAGCGTCCCGTAGTTGAAAAGGCCGAGCCACTTGTTCATGCGCTCTTCAAGCCTGTCGTGGAAGGCCTGCTTCTCTTCATCGGTCATGGGTTTGGCGTTGTCAATGCTTCCGTTGCCGTTATCGACCCTCGGGCCGTTCGTAAAGGGCAGCGCCTCAAATGCGCCGCATCCGAACAGGAACTCATGGCTTACCTGCTCTATGTGAAGAGCCGCGTCCGCCAAAGGCGCGCCGTCAGCTCCAACCACTCTTATCCTTGATGAATCCATTCTGTGAAACATACGCCACCTCCATTTTGGCCCTTGGGGACGGAGTCAGAGGGCCATTTTGACCGGTTTGCTTAATAAAATGGCCCGTCGACTCCGTCCCGGGGGCCATTTTTTACATTATACTATCAGGGGGGCTATTCTATCCACCTTGATTTTTTATAAATGTGTTCGAATACGTGGTGCATAAGGCATGCATAGCCGCCGGGGATTACAACGATGAGAACGATGAGATATCTGCAAAGGCAGAGAAGTGCCGCAAAAAAAGCGGTCAGGAAAAGCATCCATCCGATATTCCTAAATGCGATGAGTGCGGATTTGTATAAAATGGCACGGACCGTGTCTTCGAAACGGGCCTGATAGGCCATGATGGAAAGCTGCCACATGAACGCGAGGATGAGGCAGACGAGAACGGGATAATAAAAAACTGACAGGACGCTGCCCTGCTCTATGGCCATGCGTGCAAGCACAAGGTCAAAGACAAGAAATGCGTCCGCCAGCAGGCAGATGATCCAGAGAACGGTAGCTTTTCTGAAATTAGCGGAAAACGATTTTCTGAAAGTCGGAAAAAGATACCCTTCACTGCCAAAGATACTTTTATGGACCGTATAATACAGGGCGGCCGAGGAAGCACCCATGGTAAATACGAGGATGCTTCCGGCATACCACATAAGGCTTACGAGGACAACGTCCACGATGCCGCCCAGAAATATAAAGATTTTACTGTCAAGCCATGTTTTCATAGTCTCCGGACATTGCTGCAGGGTCACTTTCCGAATCTTATAACATTCCAGCTAAGCGCCGGGATCTTAACACAGGCCCTGCCTTTATCTACAGAACCGCCGGGGCCGGGCTTCGGGGCGACGTTTTCCGGATCATCTTCCGTATTGACCGCCTTGACGTCATCATGGTGCATCATGATGTGTTCCTTTATGGACATATCTCCGAATGAGCGCAGGTCAACAGTCAGTTCGTAATCATCCTTCATGTCCCTGTTCACGGCAAATACGGTTACGCTTCCGTCATCATCCATCGTTGCGGTCGCATCGATATAAGGCACATCATCATAATCTTTGCAGGAATACACGGGGCTGTCAACCAGTGTTTTCAGCGAGGTGCCGCGTCCGTACACGGAAGCATGCAGGTAAGGGTAGAAAATCGTCTGCGCCCAGGCACCGCCGCCGTTCCTCGTCATGATGGGCGCTATAACATTCACGAGCTGCGCAAGGCATGCCACTTTGACACGGTCAGCATTTTTCATGAGAGTTATAAGCATCGAGCCGGCCAGAAGGGCATCCTCAAAATTATATATGTCTTCAAGCAGAGGAAGCGCCCTGTTCCACTTGTCCTGCTTCCATATCTCCTTGTCCTGTTCGTTGGAATGGTACCAGACATTCCACTCGTCGAATGACAGATTGACCGTATGCCTGCTGTGCTTCTTGCCTTTTACGGCATCGCACACGGACACAACGCTCTTGATAAAATCACTCATGTCCATCGTTCTTGCCAGGAATCCGGGGGTATCGCCCGTGGGGTTTCCGTAATAGCGGTGCAGGGATACGTACTCCACATTCTCATAGCACTCATCAAGCATTTCGAGCTCCCAGCTGCCGAACGTAGGCATTTCCGTCGATGAGGATCCGCATGCCACAACTTCGATGGACGGGTCAACCCATTTCATCATCTTGGCCGCTTCCCTTGCGATCCTTCCGTATTCGGTCGCGGTCTTCTGGCCCATCTGCCACGGGCCGTCCATCTCATTTCCAAGGCACCAGAGCTTGATAGCGAAGGGATCCTTCCTTCCGTTTGCGATCCTCATGTCGGAATACTTGCTCCCGCCCGGATGATTGGCATATTCAACGATGTCCCTTGCCTGCTCGGGTCCGCGGCTTCCGAGATTGACCGCGTACATGATCTCGCTGCCCGCCTTTTTCGCCCATTCGGCAAATTCATGGAGACCGACTTCGTTCGTCTCCGTCGTGAACCATGCAAGGTCAAGGCGCCTCGGCCTGTCTTTTACCGGTCCGACACTGTCCTCCCAGTTAAACCCTGACACGAAATTCCCGCCGGGATAACGGACGATCGGAACGTTCAGTTTTCTGACAAGATCGATGACATCCTTCCGAAAGCCGAGCTCATCCGCGCTTTTGTGATCCGGCTCATATATCCCGCCGTACACCGCGCGTCCGAGATGCTCGATGAATGAGCCGTATATCCTCTTGTCTATGCTGCCGACAACGAAATCCTTATCCAATATTATGCTTGCTTTTTTCATATTTATGCTCCGTTCTTAGTTTGTGTCTTATCCCTTTACGCTTCCGGCTGCCATGCCTGCTATAAAGGTTTTCTGGTTCAGAAGGAATATCACCATTATCGGCAGGACGCTCATGACTGCTCCGGAAAGCAGCAGGTCATAATTGTTTCCGTATGGTGTCAGCAGTGACTGCAGTCCGATCGGCAGTGTCTGCATCTCCGAGGTTCTAAGCACGATCATGGGCCATACCATGGAATTCCAGCTTCCCATGGCCAGAAGTATCGTCATGGCACCATAAGCCGGCAGCATGATCGGCATCATGAGCCTGAAGAAGATCCCGAACTCGCCGCAGCCGTCGATACGCCCGGATTCCATTATCTCTGTCGGAAGCCCGCTTGCGAACTGCCGGAAGAAAAAGACTCCGGTCGCCGGAACGATAAACGGAAGGACCACTCCGGCATACGTGTCTATCATGCTGAATGAGTTGATCTCCTTGTAAAGGGGCAGGATCAGTATCTCGACGGGAACCATCATGACCATGAGCACAAGGACGAAAATAAGGTTTCTGCCCTTAAACCTGTACTTCGCGAGCCCGTATCCCACAAGGGAGGAAAAGAACAGTCCCAGTGCCACCTGTATGACCATGATTACAATGCTGTTCACATACCATTTCAGGTATATCCCGTCGCGTTCCGTCTTAATGAGCCCGTAGTTCACGAGGCTGTAGTTTTCAAAATCAAATTTGAACTGCAGACCGTTGCGGATCATCTCGCTTCCCGGCTTGAATGAAGAGATGAACAGGAAGAAGAACGGCATCAGTGCAACGACCGCAAATATGCCGACGACCAGAGTTCCAAGTATAGTAAGTCCGATTTTTTTCTTTGTCATATCAGTACCTTCCTTTTCTGATCAGTCGTTTCTCTTGCCAACGGGATCCGTGATCTTCAGCTGGATGATGTTAATGATCATAACCCCGGCAAGAAGCGTTATGCCGGCCGCCGAGGCGATTCCGAAATTGTTGCGGTTGAATCCCTGTGCATAAATATAGCTTACGATCGTAGCTCCGATATCTCCCGGCGTCCTTGCGCTGTTAAACAGCGTGAAAGCTTCCGCGAACATCGAAAATCCTCCGTATATGGATATCGTAAGCACATATATTATCGTAGGCTTGACCCCGGGAACGGTAATATGCCTGAACCTGTTCCATGCATTTGCCCCGTCTATCGTGGCAGCTTCGTAAAGCTCCTTTGGCACGGTCTGCAGTGCCGAAAGGTAATACACGATATTTACGCCGAGCCATTTCCATACGCAGAACAAGACAAGGACTATCCATGTAGTCGTCCGCTTTTCCAGCCATCCCTGCGGTGCGATGTGGAACAGGCCGATAAAGGAATTCATCAGTGCTGCCGGATTGGATGAAAAGGCATATTTGAAAAACAGTCCGGCCATGACAACGCTTGTCAGCGCCGGAATAAACAGTGCGCTCTTGAAAATCTCCGCCCTGACCACAAACTTGGAATCGAGCAGCACCGCCAGAAAAAGCGGCAGCGGGATAAGTATGAGGCAGGTGAAGAAAGTGTAAAGGGTGGAGTTCTGGACTGCCATTTTGAAATAATCGTCCATGAGCAGCTTATAGTTGGCTAGCCCTGCGTATTTGGGAGGCGCAAAACCCACCTGCTGGCAGAGGCTTGTCCAGAACGTGCTGGTGATCGGGTAAATAAAAAATACCAGAAAATATATCACAAAGGGGGCCGTGAAAATATACGGCGCGACCTTAAGCATTCGGATTTTTGAGGTTCTGCTTATATTATTATCGTGTTTCGGCATAATCGTTTCCTCATGACCACCAGTATGCGGGAACGGCCGTAACCGCTCCCGCACGTGTTGATGGTATTGGCACTTATAATTGTTTACTGCATTGCGCGAAGTTCGTCAGCTGCCTGCTTCAGAGCTTCCTCCGGTGTCTGGCTCTTCTCGGAGAGTACATTGAACATAACGGTCTTCTGTACCCTTGTAAGAGCTTCCGGATAGAGCGGATTGGATGTTGACAGAGCGGATATCGCATCGGCCGTTGCATCCATTACATCATATATCTCGTTTCCGAAGTATTCTGTGAAGCGGTTGGGAGCCGTCATCTGAGGATCATCATAGATGTCTTTTCTGATCGGGTCAAATCCGAGCTCGGTCCATGTGCGGATAGCGCCTTCACGTGAAATCTTTGCAAAGTACAGGAAGTCTTTTGCAAGCTGTACGTCCTTGGCCTGGTTCGTAACAGATGTTCCTGTTCCGCCAAGACCTGCAGAATTTGCGCCGCCCTCTTTCCATACGGGAAGAGTCCTTACAGACATCTTGCCCTTAAGGTCAGGCATATAGTCCGTGAAGCGGTTCAGGTACCAGAGGGGAACGCCGATCGTGGCTACGTTGCCTTCGTTCATGTAAGCATACCACTCTTCACTGTGGCAGAATCCGCCGGGCATCTCAACGAAGATACCGTCGTTGATCCCGTCAAGGAGCCACTGGAGCGTATCGATGTTAACCTGGTTGTCGAGAGTAACCTCTCCGGTTGCGGGATCGAAGAAATCGCTTCCCTGCTCGGTGATAAGGGGATAATATGTCCAATGCTCGGTCGTCTCGCAGGCCATGATGTATTTTCCGGTCTTCTCCTTTATGGTCTTGCCTGCTTCCTTGAAGTCATCCCATGTCTTGATCGAGTTGATGTCAACGCCGGCCTGCTCGAAGATCTCCTTATTGTACATAAGGCAGGTAGCACCAACGTGATAGTCTACGCCGTAGTAGTTGCCGTGATTTGCATAGTTGTCGAAACGTCCCATGATAAGGTTTTCCTTGTCGGGCTCGATCACATCATTAAGCGGAACGAGAGGTATGCTGGCCTCGTCTCCGGTAATGAAGTTTGCGTACATTGAGATCTCGATATCCGCAAGATCCGGTGCTCCGGTACCTGTCTGAAGTGAGATCATCAGGTTGTTGTGCATGTCGTCGTAGCCGAGTGTCTCAGCCTTAAAGTCGATGGGACGGTCGGGATAAGTCTCGTTCCACCTTGCTGCCGCATCTTCCATGAACTTCTGATGTGCGGCCTGGAATGTCCAGAAAGTCAGTTCCTGAGCTCCTGCGGGTGCGGTCTCAGCGCCTTCGCTTACTTCCGAAGCTTCCTCTGCAGCTGCTTCAGCCGAAGCATCGCCTGATTCAGCGGGTGCTGCGGGTGCTGCGGGTGCGGCTGCGCAGGCAGCCATTGTCAGAGCCGTACAAGCGGCAAGAAACAATGCAATGATCCTCTTTTTCATTCTAATTCCTCCTAACTAAAATGATAAAAACAGTTAAACAAGGGGTTGTTGTGCATTTTGTATAAGAATTGTGTTCCCCCTGATGCGTTTATGATAAATCTTCACATAACAGATGTCAATATAATTTTGCATAAAAATGAAATAATTTGATTTTTGCCAGTTTGGTTTGAATGTATCTAAACCAAAATCGGCAACAAAAAATCAGTTTCAATATTTATGTTTGAATTTCTCCAAATATAATGTATAATGTATTACTGTTAAAGGAGAGAAAATCATGAAATATATAAGTGACCTTTCCCAGGCAGTCCCTCTGTTCAAATGCCTGGGGTCAGAAATGAGGATCGCGATCCTCGAATTATTGGCGGAAAAGGGGCCCATGCAGATGAGCGTGATCGCGGAAAGCCTTGGCATCACGCCCGGCTCCCTTTCCCTTCATATCAAGCAGCTGGCCGAATGCGGGCTCATCCATATCAGGTTCGATTCCGGAAAACACGGGCTGCAGAGGATATGCAGCATTGTAGACGAAAAGATCCTGGTTGATTTTGAGCGTGCCGTGAACAGCCGGAATGTATATGAGACCGAGATCGGCGTCGGGCTCTACTCTGATTACGAAGTATTCCCGACATGCGGAATATCCACGAACGACCATCTGATCGGTATCGAAGACGATCCGAAATACTTCTCTTCGCCGGAGCGCATCGATGCGGGGATACTCTGGTTCACGACGGGTTACGTGGAATACATCATCCCCAACTATCTCGAGGAAAATCAGGAGCCCGTGGAGCTTCTCATTTCCTTTGAGATCGCAAGCGAAGCTCCCGGAATACGCGAGGACTGGCCCAGCGACATTCAGTTTACTGTAAACGGAATCCCGGCATGTGTATGGACATCCCCCGGTGACTTCGGGAAAAATCCCGGGATATACACGCCCCAGTGGTGGGATCCGAACTGGAACCAGTACGGGCTGCTCAAATTCCTCTCAATCCATGAGACGGGAACATATATCGACGGTGTCCAGGTTTCAGACGTTACGCTTAAGGACCTGAACATCGGCGCCGGTTCAAACATAAAGCTCCGCCTGTCTGTAAGTGAAACAAGCATCCACAAAGGCGGGCTTACCATCTACGGCCGTTCTTTCGGCAACTATCCCCAGGACATCAAGGTGAGGATGCAGTACAGGGTGGTATGATTTTTTCTAAAAGGAGGATAAGCATGGCAGTCAGAAAACTGCCGGTGTTGGCACTTGCGGTATTATCCATCATGTGCAGCACCGGATGCGAAATGAATGTAACCGTAAGGCAGAATGCGGATACGGATGCGGCCCCGTTCATAGCACAGAGGGCGGATCCGTACGTTATCTTTAACAGTGATGACGGATTTTATTATTTCACATCCTCATGGCCTGCTTTTTTTGACGCCGAACACGGATATAACAGGATAAGCCTCCGCAGGAGCAGGACGCTTCGGGGTCTAGCCGATGCCGAAGAGAACGTGATATGGACCGCGCATCCCTCCGGGGCGCAGAGCCGCCATATATGGGCTCCGGAACTCCATAAGATCGGAGGCAGGTGGTATGTATTCTATGCAGCCACGTCGGACAATGACATATGGTCAATACGCCCCTGGGTGCTTGAATGTACGGACCCTTCAAGGCTTACGGACCCGGATGCCTGGATCGAGCGGGGAAGGTGCGTGAACAAAGACGGAGGATACGAGGGCGCGTTTGATGTCTTTTCCCTTGACATGACAACGTTTGAGAGTGGCGGAAAGCAGTACGCCATATGGGCATATAAGCCGAACGCATCCAAGCTCCTTCTGGCCGAGATCGATCCGGCCGAGCCGTGGAGGCTCGCATCTGACCCCATCATACTGTCCTCTCCGGAATACAGGTGGGAAATGATCAATGAGACCGTAAATGAGGGACCGGCCGTTCTGAAACACGGCGGAAAGATCTACGTGACATTCTCCGCATCGGCAACAGGGCCCGAATACTGCATAGGACTACTTCGTGCCGACGAGGGCTCGGATATAATGGATGCGGCAAACTGGGAAAAATCATCCAAGCCCATCCTTAAGACCGGTGATTTTCCCGGCCAGTACGGCCCCGGACACAACAGTTTTACCGCAGATGACGACGGAAACACCGTCATCGTCTACCACTCAAGGGACCAAAAATGCTTTGACAACGAATGTGAATGGGAAGACGCCAACCCGCTGTACGATCCGTGCCGGAACGCCAATATCGCCTACGTTCAGTTTGCTGCTGACGGCTCCCTCATCTTCACCCAGGAAAAATGACTCCCGGGATCAGCTGTCGGGAATGAAAAAAACACGAAACAGGGGTTAAGTGATCAGGGATATGGGACGATATATATATCAGATAAGAAAAAACAATTTGCCAAAACTCTTTTTCATTTTGTAAACCTCCCATTTTAAGAAGCCATCACAGAACGTGATGGCTTCTTTATTTCATGCGGCCGTTGATTTTTGCCCGCTGCCTAGTATGCGCTTTCAATTTCCTTTATCGCATCATAGTAGCGCCTGTTTACCGGCGTTTCAATCCCATGCTTTTTGGCGAGCCGAAGGACGGACCCGGCAAATAGCTCGACCTCGGAATACCTTTTGGCCACGGCATCCTGGCGCATGGACGGATAGCCGTCGGGCTTCAGTCCGTGCAGTATCTTCATATCGTTATCGTAATCCTCACGGGTGAGCTTCACACCTTCGCAGGCGGCAAGCTCTATGACCTCTTCCATCGCCCCCTTAAGGGATGAAGACGCCTCCGGGCTTTCAAACGCCCCCGCGTAGGTCGTTTCATATACCATGCAGGTCTGGTTGATGCCGACATTTATCATGAATTTGTTCCACATGGCGTGCCTTATGTCGCTGACGGCCTCATACGGGACCTTTCCCTTGTCAAAGAAAGAGATCAGCCGGTCGTATGATTTTTTCTGCGAAGGCTGCCTGATGCCGACCTGGAGCCTTCCCTCCTGCGTATAGTTCACGCTGCATCCGTCCCTCATTGCGTCCATGCCTATCGGGACACAGTCGATGATGTTATCCCTGTTATAGGTTCCGGCAATCATGTCCTCGCTGATTATGCCGTTGAGAAGCGATATTATGACCGTCTCGCCGCCAATGTAAGGCCTGAGCATCGATATTGCATCCTCGAGCCCGCCGTATTTTGTCGCAATTATGGCAAGGTCAGCCTCCGGAAACGGAACCGATCCGGGGCTATTGGCATCAGCCAGATTGAACCGCCGCACCCTTCCGTTGATCATGTAAATATCCCTGCTGTGGCGCTCATAACGGTCGCTGTCCATGAGGAAATATGTGTGATCATTTCCGGCATTTTCCGCTATCTTCCCACCGAACAGAAGCCCCAGGGCTCCCATTCCGACTATCACGGTATTCATTTTCCAATGTTTCCTTTCCTTTTCAGATGCTGATATCAGAAGCCTTCTGCAGCCCGCTCCTGATGCATTTCCAGCTGCCGATCAGCCCGTCAAGAGTCCATGCGGCGTTCGCCGGACTGGTTGAAGGAAGGCAGATGGCGCTGCGTCCTGTATTTATTTCGGAAAACTTCCGGTAATATTTAAATGCTGTTTTTCCGTTTACATATATATTTCTGATATCCGCCGCATCAAGTATGATGCCAAGGTCGTTCGGGGAAACGTTCCTGATGCTCGAGTCCGCCGACCCCTCGATGTCGCATGAGCCGATCACGTCCCAGACCGCTATGCGGCTTCGGAGCAGGAAAGCCTTCTTCTCTTCGACGGTCTGCGGCACATCCTCATCAAACACCGCCGATGTGACTTTCCAGAAACGGTTCTGCGGATGTCCGTAAAAGAAACCCACCTCCCTCGATTTTACGGAGGGAAAGCTTCCGAGTATCAGTATGGCCGATCTTTCATCATAAACTGGCGGTATCGGATGGATCACCATTTTACGAAAATCCCTTCCGCTCTTTTGCTTTTCCTATAAGTCCGGATGACTCGGCAAATGCGGCCCGAAGGTATTCGCTGTGCCATTCCTTTCCGGCCTTTTCCTGTTTTTTGATCTCTTCCCAGGCGGCGTGTCGCTCCTCCTCGGATGCATAGGTGACACCTGAGAACACATGCGGATGGCGGCTTATCATCTTATGAGATGCGGCAGCTGCAACATCATCAAACGAGAAAAGGCCCTCTTCCTCAGCTATAACGGAATGAAATACCACCTGAAGCAGAAGGTCACCGAGCTCCTCCCTGAGATTTTCGGCATCGCCGGTCTCAGCGAGGATATTGATCCCGGCTATGACTTCGGCTGCCTCTTCTATGCATTCCGGCTTAAGACTTTCGTGCGTCTGCGCCCGGTCCCACGGGCACCCGTTCTCCCCGCGCAGAGTTTTTACTATATCTATAAGTCTTTCGATTTCCATTAAGAACATTCCTCCATAAAATGACCCCTCAACTCCGTCCCCGTGGGCCACTTTTCGCAATGTCGTTGAGCACCTCTCCCGCCATGATGAGGCCGGCTACGGACGGGACAAACGCCGTCGAGCCGGGAATATCCCTGCGTTGCGTGCATTTTCGCGCCGTTCCCGGCGGACAGATGCAGTTTTGCCTGCAGCTTATCGACAAGTCATCAAGCGGTCTTACCGGTTCTTCCTTTGAATACACGACCTTAAGCGAGTCTATTCCCCTTTTACGGCATTCGCGCCGCATCACCTTCGCAAGCGGGCAGACTGAAGTTTGGTAAATGTCAGCCACCTCGAACTTTGAGGCGTCAAGCTTGTTCCCGGCACCCATCGAGGAAATGACCGGAACATCCGCAGCCTTCGCCATTTCTATGAGCGCAAGCTTTCCGGTTACCGTATCTATCGCATCAACAACATAATCATACTCGCGAAAATCAAACCGGTCCTTCGTTTCCGGCAGGAAAAAGGTCTTATATGTCCTGACCCTGCAGTCCGGATTGATATCATGCACACGCTCTTCGGCCACATCAACCTTATATCTGCCGATTGAGCTTCTCGTGGCGATTATCTGGCGGTTCAGGTTCGTCAGGCAGACCTTGTCATCATCTATAAGGTCAAGTGCCCCTATCCCGCTTCTCGCAAGAGCCTCAACGACATAGCCGCCCACTCCGCCGATCCCGATAACCGCAACGGTGGATGAAGCAAACTTCTCCATCGCCTCCGCTCCATATAATAATCTTGTCCTTGAAAACTGATCCAACATCCTGCCCCCTGTATTCCCGGCCGGGAAACAGCATATGCCTGCTCCCGCAATCCGTCGATGGCTTTCGTTTAGTATAACAAATTCTCCCGGAAAATGAACCCTCAACTCCGTCCCCATGGGCCAAAATCTGCAGTTGACCGAACTGGTCGGTATGGGAAAATTGATGGATCCATGTGGGTTCAGACTGAAATAATGGCTTATTTTCAGTGTAATATGCGTATCTTATCCGGATAATTGCGCTTTTGACATATATATTCCAATATGGTATATTATATTTCCAATTTGGAATTTGCCATAGCAAGGAGGTCATAGGTATGGAGAAGCCGGAAAAAAAGATGAAAGACGGTATTCAGCTGACGATCATCGAAAAGATCGAAGCCCTGATGGATGAGCATAAGATCAGCCAGGCTGCCCTTGCACGCCATATAGGCATAGGCCAGGCCCAGCTCAGCAAGTGCTTAAGCCGCAGGGGCGGCAATCACTTCAGCATTGACACGCTCATAAAGCTCTCCGACTGTTTCAGGGTACCGGTGGACCAGCTGCTCGGCCGGACTTCGGTCAGAGCCGGTTCAGGGCCGCAGTCAAATGCAGACATCTGCCGGCAGCTTATAAATCTTATAGATACCAATACGGTCAGCATAACGGTCTCTGACATTGATCAGGATACTTACCAGCCAAACAGGGACGATCCGGAAAACGGAAAGAGTCCGTTCCGTTTTGAAAAAAAATCCGTCACATACAGGATGTTCTATTTTTCAAATTATATCTCACTGCCCGACATGGACGGAATGGATGATCAGGAAAAAGAAGCTGCCGAAAACAGATTAAGCAGCGCAGGCTCATATCATCCGAAAGGGATCGAGATCAATGCCTTCATCGAATACTATTTAAAACTCCGAGACCTATATAAGAGCAGCGACCTTCCGCGGGCATTCTTTGAACAGGCCATAGAAGACCGCCTGAACCAGATGAGATACTGATCGTTTATCCCCCAGGACGCAGCCTGACAAGAAAAGCAGTAAACATATGATTTTATAACGCTTGTTATTGTTATGTGCGACGTCTATGAACGCTATAGACCGTATCGATAACTCGCGTTATTCTTTCTCCTGTGACACATAAAAAAGAGCGCCACAGACTCTGAGGCGCTCTCTTATACTCTCTAATATTATGTTCAGTTCTTCGTGATCCGGCCGGGCCTCATCCCTCTGACAGCCCTCTGGCGATCTGGCTGAGATTGTCCGCCATGGCGCTCAGTTCCTCGATGCTCGCGTTGATCTCTTCCATTGCCGCTCCCTGCGAAGCGATATTATCGTTTATGCCCACCGTCTTTTCAACCATGCTGTTGATGGTTTCAGACATATGGTTAAGGGTTGAAGCGATCTCCTCGCTCGTATTCGTGGAAGTGACAGCAAGTCTCCCGACTTCTTCCGCAACTACAGCAAATCCCCTGCCGGCTTCGCCCGCCCTTGCAGCCTCTATGGAAGCGTTCAGTGACAGGAGGTTGGTCTGGGAGGCTATATCCTGGATGATATCGATTATCTTGAGGGAACCCTCTACGGATTCATTTATGATGTCGGTTGACTTTACGATCTCGGCCTGCTTGTCGGCAACCCCTGTCATGTCCTTCGTAGCCTGGTCAACGGTCTTGGTCATTTCCGAAAGGGCCTGTGAGAGGTTGTTTACGCTTGTGCTCATCTCGGCCTCGATCTCTTTGTTCTTCTTCGAGTCCGTAATGTCCAGTATAGAACCTGCAACAACTATCGGGGTTCCGTCGCTCTCCCTTACGGTCTTGCCAAGTGCCTTGAACCATCTGTAAGACCCGTCTTTGCGCCTCAGCCTGTATTCAATGTCAAACGGTGTCGATCCGGAATAATCGTTTACATGCTTATTGAAAGCGTCCAGTGCGGCCTGCTTGTCTTCCGGATGGAGGCTGTCGCTCCATGAATTGAGAACGTTCGGAAAATCATTCTCGTCCCTGTATCCGAGAAGACGCCTGAACTGCTGGCTCCACCAGAATGCATTGTTCGGATTGGAAGGATCCCTTCCGACCACGTTCATGCTCCAGCTGCCCTCGGATAGCGTGCTGTCTATGGCATCATGGCGCTGGCTTTCAACCTCCAGCTTCTTCGTCTGCTCCATCTGGTCCGTAATATCGATGAAAATCCCTATGAATATCTCAGGCACGCCTTTGGCATCCCTTGAAAGATTGCCGGCCGCGCGGTACCATCTGTAATCCCCGGACTTTATCTTCAGCCTGTAATTCACATCATATTTCTTGGTATTGGTCTTATCAGCAAGTGTTCCGCCAAACTCCGACAGGACCATGTCCTTGTCCTCAGGATGCAGCCTGCTCGTCCATGCCTCGAGCGTATCGGGAAAATCCGACCTGTCCCTGAATCCTATCATCCTGCGGAACTCGTTGCTCCAGTCGACCCTGTTGATATCTCCGCTCTTGGGGTCAAAATACATTGTCCACATTCCCGAGTTTATTATCTCGTTGACCATATCAAGCTTTGAGGTCTCGCCCTTGGCATATTCCATGATCTCAGAAGCCTTGGCGTTAATCCGCCTGACCACCTCTTTGTCGTCTTCTGAATCAACTGCGTTCTCGCTTATCAGACTGCCTTTTAAAGCACTGTCCAGGTTGGCGCCGTCTATGGCCGCGAGCAGGGACTGGTTGGTTGTTTCCCTCTTGAATAGCATTGCAAAACCTCCTTTGCATGGTCCTGATGGAATTACATATATTACATATAAAACAATATATGATTTATTATACTACATCAAAACCTGCTAATCAACTTCATTCCGCCTGCGCGATGTCGTTTCCGTATTCCTTCCGGTCCTTCACGGTAAATATGCATCAGATGGCATTTCAATACCTATGCTGCTGAGCATCATGACTCCGACATCATACATCATGCGGTAGGCTGCATCCTTCGGCAGCCTGTGACTGTCAAAGATCATCATGACCGCCAGGCCGTGGGTATATATGACTATATCCCTGACCGCACGGCCTATAGCCTCTGCGGAAATGTCGTATTGCGCCGTGAGCATCTTATAAGCTTCTTCGTCAAACTGTATGTCAAATATGCTTTTTTCTCCTAAGATCCTCTCACCTATCGTTTCTTTTGTATCATCGACATTTACGAACCTGAAAACGTGTGGGTGGTCGCATGCCCCTGACAGATAATGCTTTCCCGATATGAAAAATGCCTCGATGGCATCCCGGTCCCTCATTTCATCTTCGAGCGAGCCATATAATTTCATTGCGGCATATCCGAACAATTCCTTTTTCAGTTCCGTCATGCTTCCGAACTGCCAGGAAACAGGCTGTGTAGAACATCCCAGCTTTAAAGCGATGGACTTGATGGCCACAGCGCCTATCCCGGACTCATCAAGCAGCTCATATGCCGCCTGCAGTATCATCTCCTTAGTTATCTTTGTTTTTCTTCCCATGGACTGTCACACTTTCCTATTGATAAGGCCTGTAATCAAGAGGCTTCGTACATCCCCAGCTGCGCGCTATTCTCGCAAACATGGTCCTTGCCAAGGTCCTCTGGAGGATCCCAAGCGCAAGGCGCATATGCGCCGGCAGGATCTCATAGCCCGTAAACGCCCTGCATTTATCCGTATTGAAGCCGCCATTGGCAGCATATTCCCGCCCCATTTCCGTATATGGCCCGGTAACTCTGTCCCGCATGTCCCCTTCAAAAAATCTTATGCTGAAATTATCACCTTTGACAAGTGTTCCTGCATATTCGCAGCCAAGAAATCCCGTCAGTTTTTCCAGATATGCTTCCCCGCACCGAAGCTGTATGCCTTCCGCAAACCCGCTCTGAAGTATATAGGCTATCTTTGTCCCGTCATTTTTCGGCGAGAGCGTTTCGAGGAATTCCATGAGCAGACCCGGAATGCACTCAACATAAAGCGGAAGGGCGATAAGGATATTGCTGTTGGAATAATAAGCCTTACGTATGTCTTCCCATTGATTTTTATCCGATATTTCATACTGCTCGTATGTAGTGTTGTTCTCACACAGTCCTTCAGTGAATTTTTCAAGGATCTTATCCGTATTGCTATACTGCTTCACCCTTGGACTTCCGTTGATTATCAGCACATGCATGATACCGCCTCCTTTATCCTCTCTGTTCCAAATACGCCCAGTGACCTGCTTTCAAAATTCAGTGCCGCTCTTTCGCTCCATCTCTGAAGATAATCCATGTCCGGCTCACCCCGGCAGATGATCCCTATATCCGTTCTCTGTTCATATCTTGGCACATGGCGCATCTGATCTTTGACAAATTTCAGGTACATTGTAGCTATAGGAAGTATCCTGTCAAAAATATTCTTGCCTTTATGATCCAGAAATCCGAGCGCCGTATCCGAGATCACCCATAGCTGATCGGCATGTATGACCTTTTTCAGAATGATCTCATAATCATCTTTGACCGAACATACTCCGGGAGTCTTCAGCCAGCAGTAATTACACCCTATGCAATGGCTGATCTTCATTCCGGCGGCTTCGATCACCTCGGGTTCAAGGCCGAGGCCGGCAGCCCGTTCCTTTATTTCCTTGGTAACGGATGTGTCCGAAGTGGTATTTACTATAAGTATCATTGCCTTCCTCCTCAATAAAAATATGACCATCAATATAATATAAATTGTTTTATATAAACACGTTTATATTATATCATGGCCATATGTTTGTCAATAGTGATTTTCAGTACCTAGGCCCGATCACCATATTACCAGCCTGTCCTGCGGAGCAAGATACATATTGTCGCCTTCCCTGACATCATATGTTTCGTAGAACTCTTCAAACTGCTGGACGGGCACATTGGTCCTAGCATAGTCAAGCGGATGTTCGTCCTGTCTGAGCTGTGACAGCTCACTGCTGTAAAGACCGAGGCTTACGTTCATCTGTGCATATTTTTTAAAGAATCTGTCATAATCAAATCCTTCAACCTCCGACGCCATTCTGAGCGCGCACTGAACGCCTGTCATATCAGCGACCATTTCCGTATCCACATTGGTCCCTATGAAATGCTCATTGCCGAATGCTACAATTCCATCCAGATAATCATCCATCTTCTTAACGCGGCGGCTGAACTCTTTTCTGTCATCATCCGTCCACCAATTTCTGAGATTTCCGTTTTCATCAAACTGCGAACCGTTAGAATCAAATGCATGGGATATCTCGTGCCCCACCCAGAAGGCGCCTATGGAAGCGTATAGCTCTTCTGTCGGCATATCGCTTGAATAGAAGGGTTCGCCCATCATCCCGATTATCATGTTTATCGTATTGTGCGAACTGTCGTAGAATGCATTACATGAAAGGATATCAAATCCTTCCGCCCACATATCCTTGTCAATCTTTTTTCCGATGAGGCTCTTTTCATATTCCACTTCATACTCATTCAGGCGGCGGTCCGCTTCTATAAGGGTGCAGCCATCTATATCGATCCGGGATGTATCCCTGAATTTGTCCGGATAAGCCGCATGTATGACCATATTGTCAAGCTTCTTTATCGCATTTTCCTTAACCTCATCCGAAGCCCAGTCGTTTTCCTTAAGCATCTCCCTGTAAGAGTCTATTACCTTTCTGCACAGATCTTCCATCTTCTGCTTATCTTCCTCGGATCCATATTCCGAGATATAGACCTTCTGCATGGATGTGGGCAATGCAGCGGAAACGGAATTATAAGCCATTTCATCATCCGACAGCATCCCGGTCATACCGAAAATCCTGTTTCGGACCTCATTCGAATATTCATAAGCATCCCTGTCTATGCTGCGTGTATATCCCAGAAGATATTTCACTATCAGGCATGATTTTATCCCATCTATGTTTTCATCCGTATACAGTTTATCAAGATGATCAAAATAATCGGGTCTTACAACCAGATAATTGCCGTCATAACTGTATCCCGAAACATCAAGGAGCATTCCGATAGGAAAGTTCTTACAGCGGCCTGTCAGATCTTCAAGCTTCATTTCATTATTGACCTTCTCGAAATAATCATCCCGCTTAGTCTCCATTGTTGTATATATTTTTTCCGCCAGCCTGCCTTCAAACGCGATCGCATCGTCAAAACACTTTGCGGCATCATCTTCCGCCATGCCCATTCTTTCTGCCATATATACAAAAACATCCTTACGGTAGCTGTACAGCATATCGCCGTATTCGGTCCTTTCCTTATACTCGGCCGAATCATCGAGCAGAAGGCCCGGAGTACTGACCGCCACTATGTATGAATCCGGATCATTAAATCCGGTTGATGTACCCCAGCCAAAGAACGCAAAAAGTTCGCTTAAGCTCTCCTTATCTTCGTAAAGAGAATTCAGATCATCTATGCTCCCTATCCCGGTCAACCTTCTGTACATATCCTCTATTTCGGAAACCCCGAGCTTTTCCCTGGCATCCCAGTCAAGGATAAGTCTGTTATATGTCCTTATGACCTTAGCATCATGGCCTTCTATGCTTTCATCCTTAAGGATCTGCATGCACTGTTTCTTAACATCGAGTGACCTTTCCATATAATGGGACCAGGATGAGTGGCCTTCAGGAATCTCATTCTCGAGAAGCCATTCCTTATTTGCATAAAGGTGAAAATCATCTCTGGGATCGGTCTTTAAATCCTGCGTCACATTTGATTTTATCTCCGAATCCATCCACGGGATCCCGCCCCGAGCCTTATTATCGGCATCATCCTGTCCGACGGCTTCTTCCTGTTCGGCGGCTTCCTCCTGTCCGGCGGTCTCCGGCTGCCCTTCCCTGCCGTTTTCATTTATCACAATATTTACGGAACATCCGCTAAGAAGCAACATTACAGATGCCATAAGAAATACTGCTATCCTCTTTTTCATCATATATCCTCCATCTGTCGCATATGACTTTTTCCAATAAGATATTATATCATGCCGTCAGATGCGTGTCAGTATCAAACAATTCCCGTACTTCAGCCCGCATCTTACATAAAACCTTTCCAAGGTGTTGTAGCCTTGCATAAAAAGATGTAATATTTTATATATAGGTTCAAAAGACCGGAGTACATTTGCAGGAGAGTGACATGCAGTCAGATTTGATCATAAAAGAGAACGAGCTGATCGACCCTTCGGACTATCCCGAGGACCAGCGAAGCCTGGTAGAGGATTTTAACGCACGCATACGGCGTCTGATGGGCATCATTACAGGGATCGGGAAAGAATACCATACGATCCGGGTCATTAACGCCAACACAAAGAAGATGTATCTGTACCGTTCTACCGGTGAAAATACGAACCGTTATGCGGTGGAACTGGGACTCAGGTTTGACAATTACGACCGTTTTATTGAGGAATACGTGGACCGGTGCGTGGTAAACAGCATAGAGAGCATCCAGAGGGATGTGAAAATGGATGCCGTTTTTTCACGTATCAAAAACGGAGAGCTGTTTTCGCTTGATTACATGCGCCTCGCTGATGACGGAAATATGTCCTATCACCAGATGGCTTTTGCGCTTGCAGGTCAGCCGGGAGAAACGGAGAATTTCATTCTGGCTTTCCGGGATATTGATAAATCCATCCGCAAGCACATTTCCGATAAGCGCTATCTAAGGGAACAATTGGATATCGTGGAGACCTTAAGCCGCGATTATTACAATATCTTCAAGGTCAATCCCCAAACAGGCGATGTGGTGATCTTAAAGCTTGACGGTTATGTTACAAAGGGCATGGAGGGTGCAGGTGAGAAGAAATATCCCTACGATGCGCTCTATAAACAGTACGTGAAGGACCGTGTATATTCCGAGGATCAGGAGTGGATGTATGATGCCATATCCCTTGACACGGTCAACCGCAAGCTTAAAGATACTTCGGAGTATGTTTCCAGTTACCGTGTTATGGATAACGGCGAGGTACATTATTATCAGTTTACGTATATCCTCATCAACGCAAATATCCCCAACAGCGACATGCTGGCCGCATTTAAGAACGTAGACGACATCGTTGCCTCGGCAAAGGAGCGCCAGAATCTTGAGATCCTGGCCAGCACCGATATTATGACAGGCGTTCTGAACCGCGGAAGCGGCGAACGCAAAGTGATCGACGCCATGGCAAACAACAGGGCCGGAATGTTCTGCATCCTGGATATTGACAAGTTTAAGGACACCAACGATGACTATGGCCATAATGTCGGCGATAAGGTGCTCCGCGGTATAGCGTACGTGTTAAAGCTTACCTTCAGGGATGAGGATATCATATTCCGGCTGGGCGGCGATGAATATGCCGTTTATGTTATGAACATGAGTGATGAAGAAGCCGGAAAAGCAGTAATGGACCGCATCTTTAACGAGATCGCCAAGCTGGATGTCCAGGAGCTCAGCGGAAGAGACATCAGTGTCAGCGCCGGAGCTGCATTCTTCAGAGAAGGTGATAAGCTGTCCTTCGATGAACTGTATAAATTGGCAGACAAGGGCGTATATGAGAGCAAAAAGTTCGACGGAAGCTCATTGAATTTCGCCCAATAAAAAGAAACTCAACAAAACTGACATATCATATAGGATTATCAGCCGGCCATTTTGTTTCCCGTTCAAATGTCTTTGAATCCGTTGAAGAGATACAATCCAAGAACCGCTTCAAATCCTATGGCTGAATAGATACTGAACCTTTCACCTATACCGAAATATTCGGGCGGAAATAAGGACATTCCTATAGGTCCCATCAGCATCATGGCGAAGAATACTGCTGCCCAGATTCCAATCCCCCGGACTTCTTTTCTCTTGATCCCGGCTATTATAAGAGTCACAAAAGATACTATCGAAAGTACCACGACAAAGGCTGTGACAATCATATGCATTGCTTCACCAGCTCCCCCGATTGCTTTGCCTGCATCATCAAGAGGGAACATCTGATATCCGATTTTTGATATCCAGCTCATTATGACAAGAAGATATATACCCACGCGAAAAAGCTTTGAAGAGATTTTATTCTCCGATACATATATGGCAGCACATGTTGTGCATACTACACTCCCGGCCGAGTATACCGCAGACAGCCTATCCCATAATTGTCTTGAAGGCGCAGACTCGGCCGAAAGATCGCTGACTGCCTGCTCCATCCAGTTATATCCGGGAAATGCGGCTCTGCAAAAATACGCTGCAGCCATATAAGATATAAGTGCGCCTACTCCCAAAAGGCCCATCCAGTTAATTAGTTTTCTGTTCATTCATTGCCTCCGATCTGATAACAGAACCATCTCACAAAGTCCAAAATATTCTTTGGGACAGGACTGCCCTCTTCCCCGAACTCATCCACTGTTCCGGCCGTTAACATATCCATTCTGTGATCAATGAGAGAATGAATGGTCAGCGAAAATGTCATTGCAGCTACGTCAATATTTTTATTATTTATCTTTCCATGAACTGCAAGCGCATAAAACATATTCTTAGAGGATTGGATCATACGCTCCGTCTCTTCTGCAATTATTGATGCCGCTATAGGATTTGTGGGTCTTTCTGAATAAAGAACCTTAAAGAACTGAAGCATATTCTTGTCTGAAACAATTCCCATATACGCCGATACGGAACCCAGCAGGATCTTCTCCACACTCCTATCCATAAGCTTTGAATAGTCCGCTTCGCCTCCTTTGCTTCCGGCCAGGGCCAGCTCTCTGAGGAATCTGTACATCTCCTTGATGATCTCATCTTTGGATCTGAAATGATTATAAAGAGACGGCGCCTTAATACCCACTTTATCGGCAATCTGCGACATGGATACGCCCTTCATCCCATTCTCTGCAGCAAGTTCCAGAGTTGCATAGATTATTTCCTCTTTCCTTGTCATATCCCACATTTCCTCCGTGTTCATCCAGAATATATGCTGAAGCAGACTAATATACGTTAGTTATTATACTAATGTATGTTAGTTTTGTCAACAGATCAAAAGCCCTGCTGCCTGTGCCTCCTCTCCCGGGCGTAAAAAAGACACTCTCCCGGTTTTATCCCGGAAAAGTGTCCTGATCAGACATTGCTTCTAAAGTGTGTCAAAAGAACCGTCCCTTTGTCACCATAAATGGCTTCTTTGGCCCATTTAAATTGTCTGTCTCCTCCGGTCCTTTCCGGTTTCCTGATAATATCTGTTTTTATCGATGTACATTTCCCCCTCGGCATACTTGATCAGATCCATTACAAGCCCGTTATCACCGTATGCATACCCTGCGGATGCCATTCTTTCATTTTCTCTGATGGCAATGTTCAGTTTATCCTTTAGTTCTTCAAATCTGTCCTTACGAATGTCGTGTATCAAAACCACGAATTCATCGCCGCCTATCCGGCATACTTGTCCAAAGTCATCAAAAATCCGCCTCAGTATATCCGCAAATTTTCTGATATAAACATCTCCCGCCACATGGCCGAAATTGTCATTGGTATATTTGAGGGCGTTTAAGTCGCAGAATACTATACCGATAGAGTTTTGTTCCGACATCTGCTCCAACACTTCATAATATCCGCGGCGGTTTAAGAGACCGGTTAAGCTATCCTGTGTGGACAATTCCTTTATGATCTGTTCCCTGTTATGAGCCTCAGTAATCTCCTCTCGCCGGATAAAAGTGAACATGATCGCACATGATAAGGCCGTGGCTAGATATCCGAATTCCAGATCAGGAAAAAAAGCGAGAACAACTGCGGCTATTATTGGAAACACCACGAAGGACCCCAGAACCGTCGAATCTCTTTTTCCAATATACTGTGATTCACATACCATGATAATCAGAATTACCACCACACCGAGCAAAGGCATGATCGATAAAAAACCTTTCCATGGTCCATATAAAAGTCTTCCGTTTTTGACAGAAAAAAACTTCCCGTTGACAGTGCCCAGGATAATAAGCAGAATGTCCAGCGCCGAAATAAAAGCAACCGGAATTACGGTCCTATATGATATATCTTTTTTCTTTCGAATAAACGAGATCAGGTAAAACGCAAACAGCGAAATACATACATTGATCATGGAAAAAGCCAGAAAATTGGAAGTGGTCAATAAGACCCGGTTTATCCGGTATTCATCCAATATATAACTAAAGGCATCAGCCAGAAGACCTACTCCTGAAGAGACAGTAAAAGAAATGAAGAACCTGTTGCTTATCGAGCTTTTCTCCGCGTTTCTCCAAAGACTGAACAATATGATCAGCAGAAAACAGAGACTGACTATTTCCGCCGAGGCTATTCTTAAAGTCATACAGATTCCTCCGTTTATTCTTGTATTGGCAGGTGTTCGAGAATTTCAACATAAGGAGATGATCCGAAAATATTAATGAGCCGGATGGTGGAAAATCAATTGTTCAGCTCGTTTCAACTATACAAAACTGTGCATTTTTCGTCAAATATTCTCATACTGCTCCTGAGCGATTTATTATACGACCAATTACCTCAAGTGATGTTCCTGTTCTTAATGAACGGATGCCTGATAAATCAATTTATACATACCGGGGAACACCGCCATACCTCCTATAAATCACTTACTCGCCGGGAATACCATTAATGTGTCAAAAGAACCGTCCCTTTGTCACATCTACGTTCATTACTGTCTGTTCCCAGTCCTGCGCATAATCTCCGTTGCCGGTAAGAACCCTTATACCTGAGGGATCCGTGGGAACATACACAGGCGTATATCCCTCTCCGTTTATATCATAATCTTTCCGGCTCGCCCACTCTAGGCACCCTCTTGCAGAATCGCCCTCCTTGACTTCATTCCTTGCCAGTACATATGTATTTAGGAACGAGGTATCGTATTCATCATGATTTTCAAAAACGACAGTACTCCCACCCTTGTGAAGAAGATAAATATTATAATCGAGTAGGAGGTAGGCAATAATATCGCCTACCGACCTCTCACACCACCGCTCATGCGGTTCCGCAAGCGGCGGTTCAATCAACTTAACAAGCAACACATCTTGCGGTGTAGTAGTCTAACATGGAGATTAGCCCAAAAGCGGCTAATCTCTTGTTGCTAATAGCCATGCAAACCCAGCCGTTGCGCGCAAGCCTCGCGTATCTGTCTCCGCAGTATGCAATCTTGAATGCTGCCCAGCGGGGCACTTCCAGCTTTATAAGGTTCTTTGCTCTGTTCTTTGACGTTTTCCAATGCTTCCAAATGCACATACGCAAGCGGTAGCGGAT
>JAILRP010000004.1 GCA_024698075.1 Lachnospiraceae bacterium | reverse complement strand
AAAAACGTCAGCCTGAATGTGAGAAGGTATTCGGATGATGCTTTTACTGACAGGAAAAATCATCCGGAAAAAAGAACGGTTGCCGACAGGGAGGGACTGCTTGACGAGTATTATTCCGACTGGCCGGATAGCGAAAATAATGAAGAGATAAATGACAATCCTGACGATGAGTTGTAATCATTATTGAAGCACAACTACAAAATACAAAAAGATTATTTTCAAAAGTATTTTCAATCAGTCAATACTGATTTGAGACAGTCATTATCTAGAGAAGATTACAAGCTTTTCTTTGGAAGGATAACAGAAGAAGGACCTATGGAATATAAGATAGCGTGCCTTTCTCTTTTGGACAAGTATGAAAGGGATAGGGAAGAGTTGTTTGCTATGCTAGAGAATTACCCTGTTATACGACAAAGGATTTATAAAGTATACTGTTTGAGAAAGAATAAAAACGAGTTATATAAGTTATCAGAGAACTATGCTCAACGTGTACAGTGGCACATATATAGATTATACAGAGTTCGCAACGGAATTGTTCATGCTGGAAAGCACGATAAATATATTAAAACTTTAGGCGAGCATTTACACATATATTGCGATGGTATCATTCATTAGATAATTTCAAAACTCTCCTCAAATGAATCATTATTGACCATACAGGATGTTTTGGTAGATACAAGGTTACTTATGGAAAGTAAGAAGGAATTGTTTAGCCGTTCTGGTAAAGTTGAGGATATAGATATTCGAGTTTTGTTTTTGCAACAATTTAAAGAGATATGTATTTTGTTAGGTAACTTTTCGGGTAACTACCAAATGGATTTGAATTCTCGAACTTAGTAAAATCAATGACTAGCAGGCGCTTAGGAAAAGGATTCTGACTCCGTCATCTGAAGGTTCGAATCCTTCTAGCCCTGCGAGAAACCCCGGTATGATCTGCCGGGGTTTTCTGATGCCGATTTTTATGGTTGTATCTGTATAGCAGTTATGCTAACGTTAGGGTGTAGATGTCTAACGGTAAGGGAGGGCATGTTATGATCTATGAGGATATTGTAAAAAAAGCAGCGCAGGCAGCTAAGAAGATCAATAAAAACGCGATAGAAGAGCACCTTGCAGTTGAATTTGACATTGAAGGAGAAGGCGAGGGCGCTTTCTATGTTGAGCTTGATAAGGGCAAGGCAGATGTCCAGCCTTATGAGTATTATGACTGCGACTGCAGTATCCGCGGAGGCGCAGATGTCATAATGGATCTGATCGCCGGAAAGCTTGATGCAACGGTAGCCTACCTTCAGGGGAAGTTCCGCGTTGAGGGAGATTTTGATAAGGCCATAGCCTTTGCAAAGGCCGTAAAAAATGTTGTTGCTCCCAAGGCTCCTCAAAAGAAGGCTGCAGCAAAGAAATCTCCGGCAAAATCAGCTGCAGGGAAAACAGCAAAGAAATCTCCGGCAAAATCAGCCGCAGGAAAAGCAGCAAAGAAATAACAGATAACGGCGGACTGACCGCTTTGAAGACGCGTGCACGGAAAAAGGTGTGGATTCTCTACACCTTTTTTCGTGGAGAAAACATCGTACGCTCAGTTGGAGAAAACATCCTCTGCTCTATTGTAGAAAACCGCAAAAAAAGGTAAAGTATTATGGTGCGGATTGAGCACGATATGATCACTATATTTTGGAGCAAAGACAGATGAAGACCATAACAGATGAGTCATTTGATGAGGAAAGGGCTTTATACGGAAGCAGAAATGTTGAGGTTAAAAGATGCCGCTTCGACGGACCGGCAGACGGTGAGAGTGCATTTAAGGAAAGCAGCTGCATTACCGCAGAGGAGTGCTATTTTAACTTAAGATACCCATTCTGGCATGACATGAGTGTGAAGATTGAAGGATGTGAGATGACGAAACTCTGCCGGGCGGCCTTATGGTATTCGGAGGATATAGAGATATCGGATACGAAGATGCATGGGATCAAAGCGCTCAGGGAGTGTGCGGATGTAAGGATCAGGAACTGTGACATCATATCTCCGGAGTTCGGATGGTCGGTGCGCGGCGCTGACATGAGGGATACAAGCGTTGAGAGCGAGTATTTCATGATGCGTTCGGACCACCTGAAATTTGACAGGGTGAAGCTTCAGGGAAAATACTCTTTCCAGTATATTTCGGATTCTGTTTTTACGGACTGTGAGTTTGACACAAAAGATGCCTTCTGGCATGCAAAGAATGTCGTTGTAAAGGACAGTGTCGTGAACGGTGAGTATCTGGCATGGTATTGTGAGAATGTTGTATTTGAAAACTGCATCATAACCGGCACCCAGCCATTCTGCTACTGCAAAGGGTTAAGACTCATCGGCTGCCGGATGGAAGGCTGCGATCTGGCATTTGAAAGATCGGATGCTGAGGCGGATATCCTCTCGGATGTCGTAAGCATCAAAAATCCCTACAGCGGAACGATCAGGGTTTTGTCAGTCGGTGAGATCATCAGGGATGATCCGAATGCAAAAGGCAGGATCATAGAAGGAGAACGGTCATGAAAAAGCTTTCAGGCAGAACTGCCGGATTCACGGACTCGGTGATCCGCAGGATGACAAGGATATCAAACAGGTATGGTGCCATCAACCTGTCCCAGGGATTTCCGGATTTTGAGCCGCCCAAAGAGATACTGAAAAGGCTCTCAGAGGTCTCTGGGGAGGATTTTCATCAGTATTCGATAACCTGGGGAGCACAGAATTTCCGGGAGGCTCTCGCTGCAAAGCAGAAGCATTTCATGGGGATCGATATCGACCCGGATAAGGAGATAGTCGTTACATGCGGAAGCACGGAGGCCATGATGGCCGCAATGATGACGGTCGCCGATCCCGGGGATAAAGTCATCGTGTTCTCGCCTTTTTACGAAAATTACGGTGCGGACACGATCTTATCAGGTGCGGAGCCGATATACGTCCCGCTTACACCGCCTGATTTTACGTTTGATGAGAATGTGCTTGAGGAAGCATTCAGGCAGGGCGTCAAGGCCCTGATCCTCTGCAATCCGTCGAACCCGTCAGGAAAAGTGTTCACAAAGGATGAGCTTCGGACGATAGCGGATCTTTCGATAAAATATGATGCATACGTGATAACGGATGAGGTTTACGAGCATATCGTGTATGCACCGCATGAGCATGTTTATATATCAACTCTTCCGGGAATGAGGGAGAGGACGATATGCTGCTCGTCGCTTTCCAAGACATATTCCATTACCGGATGGAGGCTTGGATATACCATCGCTCCGCCGGATATAACGGATCGGATCAAGAAGGTGCATGATTTTCTGACCGTAGGTGCGGCGGCTCCGCTCCAGGAGGCGGTCGTTCCGGGACTTAAGTTCGGACAGGATTATTATGACGGCCTTACGGCCACATATACCCGGAAAAAGGATCTGTTCGTAAAAGGGCTTGATGACATCGGTATCAGGCATACGGACCCGCAGGGCGCCTACTATGTGATGCTTGATATATCCGAGTACGGATATGAGAACGACCTGGATTTCTGCACTAAGCTTGCCGAGTACGTCGGAGTAGGTGCGGTGCCCGGATCGAGCTTTTTCAGGGAAGACGTGAACCATCTGATAAGACTGCATTTTGCCAAGAAGGATGAGACGCTTGCCGCCGCACTCGACAGGCTTGCGGATATCAAGACCAAAATGAAAAAATAGGAGAGGGAACGATGAAGATATTTTTCTATGCGCTCAGGGAATATGACGAAAAGGGATTTTTGGAGGAGTGTGCCCAAAAGTACGGGTTTGAATACGACTATACATCTCAGTATCCGAACATGGACAATCTTGACCTTGCAAAAGGCTTTGACGGCATATCGATAATCACCAACCCTATCGGCCCGGAAATGCTCGATAAGATGAAGGAAAACGGAAACAGATATCTTACGACCAGAAGCATAGGCTATGAGCATATTGATGTTGCGTATGCATATAAGATAGGGATCAAAGTGGCCCATGTGACATATGCGCCCGAATCGGTCGCCGACTATACGATAATGATGATGCTGATTGCATGCCGCAATATGCCGTATATAATGAAAAAGTCAGACGTGCAGGACTTTTCGCTCAAAGGCAAGATCGGAAAAGAGATATCGGCTTCAACGATAGGTGTGCTTGGGACCGGAAACATCGGAGCTACCGTTGTCAGGCACCTTTCCGGGTTCGGATGCCGCATCCTCATGAATGACGTTTATGAGAAGGAAGAACTGAAAGCCTATGGAGAGTACACTGACAAGGATACGATATACCGTGAGTCGGATATCATAACTCTTCATGTTCCGGCACTTAAGGAGAACTACCACATGATCGGTGAGGAAACCATCGGCCGGATGAAGGACGGCGTGATAATAGTCAACTGTGCAAGGGGATCTCTAATAGATTCGGAGGCGATGATAGCGGCAATAGAGTCAGGAAAGATCGGATTTGCGGCGCTTGATACGATTGAGAACGAGGCGGGGCTATATTATCTTGACAGGTCCGGAGATAGGCTTAGCAACAGGGAAAGGGCGGTGCTCATGTCGTTCCCGAACGTATATCTGACGCCGCATATGGCGTTTTATACCGCCCGTACGGTATCTGACATGATAAACAATGCCTGCGAGGGTCTGCTGAATTTTGAAAGAGGAGATGACAATCCGTTTGAAGTTTCCGTATAATATAAAGCCGGATGAGAATAAAAAAAGGAGCCATGGCTCCTTTTTTATTATTCCGGTAAGCTTTCGGAATCACTTTCGGTATTGTTCAGCGGTTTATCGCCTTCCGACCCCGATCCGCTTCCGGGATCGTCTTCCTGAGCACTATCTTCAAGCGATGATCCGTTCGAAGGACCTTCAGACGGTGCCGGCTCAGGATCCGGAACAGGCGCCGGCTCAACTGGATTATCAGGTTCGATCACAGGCTCCTCTACCGGTATCGGCGGCTCCGGATCGGGATCCGGGACATCGATTATGATCTCCGGTGTCGGTTCAGGTGCCGGAGTCGGGTTTGGTGCCGGTGCCGGTCCTGCGGCAGGTGAAGCGGAAGGATCATCTGATGGATCTGAAGACGTTTTGAGCGAAGGATCCGAAGCGGTCCCCTGTGCAGGTACTGATGTAGGAACAGCAGTCGGAACAGGAGTCGTTGTCGGAGTGGGAGTGGGAGTCGGTACAGATGTAGTCTTCAGCTTTGCCGTACTCCCTTCCCTGCTGCTGTCATCACCCTTCTGAAGCTTTGTATCGGAAGGAGCCGAAGAGCGCGAAGCCCCTTGATTCTTACCGTTTGAAGCGGGATTAGTGCTTCCGTTCTTATGAGCAGGTTTTACCTCCTCATCGGTTATTGAAGAAACAGCGGCTTTGTCATATTCGCTTACGATATCCGCAACGCTTCTGTTGAGCCATTCACCCTTGTCTATAGCTTCTTCGGTAACGCTGTCGAGCTTGTTTACTATGATCATCTTGCCGGCAGATGTGCCCATTTCCCTGGCGGCAGTTATCTCCTCATCGGAAGCCTTGATCGTGATAGGCTGAACATCTTCGTTGTTCTCGGTTATAGCTATGTCTATCTTGGCAACGAGCTTGTCCGTATGGCTCTCTTTGGCGGTATTTGCCGCAACGACAACGTAATTCCTGTCATCCGACATATACCCTTTCTCTTTGATCTTATCTATTGTAACGTTTACGGCTTTTTCGATGTTCTGATTGACCAGTTCCTTGTTGTTAAGGTCATCTATGATATCCTTGCCGTCGTCATTCACTCCATTGACATACAGCACCCGGTCCATGTTGTTGATCGTAAACTCAATGGAGGGATTGACGTCAAGGCTGACAACACCATACGGTTCGAGGGACAGTACCGCAAATCTGCCGATCACGAACAGGAATGCGGCAGCAACGGCTGCGGGCATCCATCTGGCTGCGGACCTTGCCATGTCAACGATCCTTTCGGAAGATTCCATTATGCTGATCTCCTGACCGACAAGGTAATCCTTGTTGCTTACCTTGATGATCTGACCGCCGTGTGTCAGAATGGCAGCCTTTTTATCTCGTATTTCAAGTACTACTGCTTTCATCAGAATGATTCCTTTCAGATGCTATTTTCTGACATATTTAAGATAATCCGAAATCAGAGGGTAATCACCGCTCAGGATTATGACTCCGGTGAATATGTATTTCCTGTGCCTGCTGACGATAAAACGTGACATCTTGAGCGCGTCACTTATCTGTCTGACGGGGAGGCGGCCCGTCTTGATGACCGAATCAAGGAGTTCCTTGTTATCAGCTATGTGGATGATCGCTTTTCCGCAACAGTCCCTCGTCTTGTATGATCTGGGTGATGAATCTGCCACATCAAAGAACGAGAAACCGTAAGTTTTAAGACGGTTGTTGATATCCTCGATCTCTTCACGGAGGTCCGTGTTAACGAGTTGTCTTTCGCCCTCGGCGGCACTCTCACGCGTCAGGATATCATATATGGGACCGGCCTCTTCTCCTTCAAGGACATCGGGATCATATAGGATCTCAGCGCTGTGCCTGCTCTCGGCGCGGTGGTAATCGATAAGTGCATTGCTGATGAGGACCCTGGAATATGCCATATAGTCCCCTTTATCCTCGGAATAGCTGTCAATGGCCTTATTAAATGCAAACAAAGCAATGGACCATTCATCATCGCTCTTGGTGATGAACCTTCCTGTGATACGGGAGGCGAGCTTAAGAATGGTTCTTTCCATATCCCTGATGAATATTCCGCGCTGGACCTCGCTGTTCTTTGCAGCGGTCGCCTGATCGTTCATGTTTTTCTCCATAGTCTAAACGTTTCCTCCGCACGCCCTGACCATAAATTATATGAAGGCTGTCAGCCGGTGCTATAATATATATCGGAAAAATTTAAACATAGAGTAGGTTTTTTTGCAATATTATAAATTGTATATACCCCTTCACTATATACTACGAAAACCGCGGTCAAAAAACCGCTATTGTACGAAAAAAATAACATAATCCGAAAAAAACCCGTAAAATGTGCCACACATGAAAAAAGCCGCCGTACCTTTCGGTACAACGGCCTTTTTCCTTAAATCCCCTGCATCGAAAACTTAAGTTTAAGCGGTGCGCTGTTATCGATCAGATACTCGGGGTGAGGTTTAGCCCCCCATGTATCATCGCCTGCCACGCCCATCTGAGCGAGGCCGACCCTTATGTATGTCCTGAACACGGGGCCAAGCTCATTGGGATGGTCAGCACACTCAAGCTCGTGAGGCGAATGGCTGCTGACAGACAGATACAGGTCTTCGCCTTCGATCATAAGGCCGCGTCCCCTGCCGTCGGTGATCTTTGCAAAACGGACGCCTGTCCTCATGCCGCTTTCCTGCGGAACGAGATATGCTGCGGTCAGTTCGGACACCTTTCGCGTAAACAGCCCTATCTTTGCATGATTCCTGTCGGCATATGTCTCTTCAGGGCCTCTGCCGTACCACGTCAGCGTATCGTAATCGGCATCTAACGCGAAGATAACGGAAAACTCCGGAAGCTCACCGACGTCAGCCGAAGGTTCCATGGACAGCTCAACATCCATAACCCCGTCCGAGTGGACTGTGTAGGACATGAGGCAGTCGGACGCGGGATATGTGGGAAGATGGTATGTGAACACTGCCTTAAGGCCATCGCCGGTCTTTTCAACTTCCCATGGGGTAAAATCAGTCCCGTCATCTGTCATGTTTGTTGCATACATGCTTGCGAGCTTCCACTGTCCCGCGCGGAAAGGAAGCAGGTTGGCCCTGTCGTTCTCCGTGATGGCACGCCAGAAGTTCGGCCTCGGTATCATCGCGATAAGATTGGAATCCGCATATGAGAATTCAGTCAGGCCGTTCCTGAGCTTTGAGAAGAGTACCGAAAAGTCCTCTCCGAATACTCCGGCATTCCAATACCCGATAACAGGCCTGTATGGCCTTAAGGGATGCTCCGAAGCTTCACGCTTTCCGAAAATAGCCTGTCCCCACGCAACTTCGTGTCCGGCCGGTGCCCATATGCAGTCCGACCTGGTCCGGACCGATACAGTTACCGTATATTCCCCGGGACCTTCAGGCACCGAGAGGGGCATGGGAAGCGTAGCCTCCGAAAGAGGAGGGACTTCAAGCCTACCTGCCGTCTCTTCAATGACTTTTCCTTCCTTTTCGATGGTTATGAAGCTGTCATATTCGTTCGCGTCGGTGAAAAGGTTCAGATTCCTGACGCGGATGCTCTTCTTTTCAACGGTTATCCTGAAAAACTGATATACGGACTTTACTTCCTGCATCTTCGGTGAAGGCGCACGCATTATGCCCCCGTAAGCGATCCCGTTTCCGCTGAAGCTCCCGTCGTTCGGAATGTCGCCGAAATCGCCGCCGTAGCCTTCAAAAGTCCTGCCGTAACGGTCCCGGAGCGTCATGGACTGGTCTATATAGTCCCATATGAACCCTCCCTGGTAGAGCACTTCCTCTTCGACATAATCCGTATATTTGTGTATGGCTCCGTTGGAATTGCCCATCGCATGGGCGTATTCGCAGCTGATATACGGCTTGTCGCGGTGTGTTTTAAGATAATCCCTGACGTCGTCGACCGTAAGGTACATTGAACTTGCTATATCGGACGTTTTGGGATAGCGTTTATCCCAGAATATCCCTTCATAATGCACGGGCCTTGTCGGATCGAGCTGTTTTAAAAGCTCATGCATCTCAAACAGGTCTTTTCCTCCGTACGATTCATTTCCCAGCGACCATATGAGCACGCATGGATGATTTTTATCCCGGTGGTACATGCTCTTTGCCCTGTCGAGGACCATGGCCTGATACTCCGGCCGGTCACCGGGCACGGCATAATCTTCCCCATTAAGGCCGTTCCTTATCGTATCCCATGTCCCGTGCGTTTCAAGATTGGCCTCATCCAACACGTAAATGCCGTATTCATCGCACAGCCTGTAGAAATCGGTCATGTTCGGATAATGGCTGGTCCTTATGGCGTTGATGTTGTTGCGCTTCATGTTCTCAAGGTCGGTCTTTATGATCTGTGGGGTGATCGCGCGGCCGCTGAGCGATGAAAACTCGTGGCGGTTGACACCGCGGAAGATGATGCGCCTGCCGTTAAGCCGCATGACATTGTCATCCCCGATCTTGATCTCACGGAATCCCACACGTTCCCTGACGACTTCGGAAATCTTTCCGGCCTCATCATATACCTCTATCATAAGGTCATAGAGGTTGGGCTTTTCGGCGCTCCAAAGATCGGGAGCCAAAACCGGGACGGAAAGCACCGTACCCATATCAAGAGCCTGCTTTACGTCGGCCGATCTTCTGATGCCGTCGCTTAAAGTAACGTGAACGCTCCCGCATCCGGTGGATGAGAGTGCGACGGAAAGCTCGGCGGATGAATAGTCATCCGAGAGTGATGTCCGGATGCACATATCCCTTATATGTACTTTGGGACAGGCATAGAGATATACATCCCTAAAGAGTCCTGAGAACCTGAAGAAATCCTGGTCCTCGCACCAGCTTCCGGAGGTAAACCGAAATACCATGACCGCAAGCTTATTTTCGCCCTTTCTGTCTATATAGGGTGTCAGATCGAACTCGGAGGGTGTGAAGCTGTCCTCGGAATAGCCGACGTAACTGCCGTTAAGCCAAACTGCCAGACCGCTTTCCGCGCCCTGAAACGATATGCATATCCTGTGTTCCGGCCAGTCCGGCAGAGTGAAATACTTAACATAGCTTGCGACCGGGTTGAAATATCCGGGTATCTGACCGGGTTCAACGTCTTCAAGCCCGTCCCACGGATACTGCGTATTGACGTACTGGGGGCAGCCATACCCTTCTGTCTGGATGTGTGCCGGAACCCTTATGCGGTCCCATCTGCGGCAGTCCCTGTCCGTCCTGTAAAAATCCTTGATGCTGGATTCATAATTCCGGGCATAGGAAAACCACCATACCCCGTTAAGGGAGTATTTGAAGTCGGAGATCCCTCCTGATACGGCAGACTTAAGGCTCCTATACCATTCATGGTCTGACCTGGCTGCAAGCCTGTTCTGCTCAAATACAGTCGGATCCTGTACGATTGAATAATCAAAATTGCTCATAGTATCCCCCATGGATATGCGACAGATGCTGCTACTTGACGGCGCCCGTGATACCTTCCGCAAACTGCTTCTGCATCACGAAGAAGATGACCATCGTGGGTGCGGAGCAGAAAAGGACTGCCATCATCAGAAGGCCGTAATCGATAACGTATCCGTTCGAAAGGTTCGTAAGCAGTATCTGCATCGTCTGTGCGCTGTTCTTGGTCATGACGGCACGCGGCCACATATAGGCGTTCCATGCGTTCATGAAAGTGATGACTGCGGCTGCCGCATATGTTGACTTCATGATCGGCATATACATGCGGAAGAAGATTGCCCATTCGGAGAGGCCGTCGATCCTTGCGGCTTCCATGATGTCTATGGGAAAGTTACGCGAATTCTGGCGGAACATCATGATCATAAAAGGCGTTGATATGGCAGGAAGCATGAAGCCCGCAACTGTATTTAAGAATCCGAGCTTTGACATCATGGTGAACAGCGGGATGAGTGTTGCAACGCCCGGCACCATCATTGCCATCAGGAGTATCCCGAAAAGCTTGTCCTTCGCCTTGTCGTGGTAAAGCTCAAATCCGTATCCCGCAAGTGAACACAGGAAGATACATATGATGGTCTGCGCGGCGGAATAGACGAATGAATTCTGAAGGAACCGTCCGAGGGATGTTCCTGCGCCCTGTGAAGATGCAGCCTCAAGCAGCGCCTTGAAATTGACGATCGCCTGATCGCCGAACCACAGGCGTCCCCTGGCGATATCCACGGTATTGTTTGTTGCGGATATTATCATCCATGCTATCGGAAATACCGAGAAAAAGCATACGATGATAAGGAATATATAGCTTGGTATGAGCCTGCGCTGTATGGCGGATGATTTTCTTCTCTCAGTCACGTGTATCACCTACTTTCAGGTTGATCGCAGCGAGCACTGCGACCATTATGAAGATCACAAACGACATCGCGGAAGCGTATCCGAAGTGCCCGACGCCCTGTCCGAACGCTTCGTTCCAGATATAATGCGACATCGTTATCGAGGTGTTTGCGGGTCCTCCGTTTGTCAGGTTGACCGATTCGTCGAAGAGCTGGAGCGTTCCGTTTATCGACATGATCGCGGTCATGACGATGGTAGGCTTCAGAAGGGGGACCGTGATATCCCAGAACGTCTTCCATCCGTTCGCCCCGTCGATCTTGGCGGCTTCATATACCGAGTATTCTATGTTCTGAAGGCCTGCAAGATAGAAGACCATGTTGTAGCCCGTCCACCTCCAGATCAGGCCGATTATTATCACTGCCCTCGCGGTGCCCGTACTCCCGAGCCAGTTGATGTTCTCCGATATCAGCCCGAGTCCCGAAAGGATGCTGTTTATGAGCCCTTCCCTTGCAAAGAGCGCCCTGAATATGAGTGCGTATGATACAAGTGAAACCGCGCAGGGCATGAACACCATTGTACGGAACAGGCCCCTGAACTTGAGGTCGCGGTTGTTGAGTATCTGCGCGAGCAGGATCGCAAGTATCAGCATTATCGGAACTTCGATTATCAGATACAGGAAAGTATTTCCCATCGAACGCAGGAAAGTCTTGTCGGCCGGAATGTTCTTCAGATAGTTGACGAACAGGGGATTGCCCCACTTCAGCTTGACTCCCGATCCTGTCTTCAGTGAGGTGATGAAGGCCTGTATCATGGGATAGAAGCTCATGATAAAGATCAGCAGTGATGCAGGAGCCAGAAAGATCCAACCGGCCGCCTGCTGTTTTTTCGTGACTGTCAGTCCCTTTTTCTTCATAGGGGATGTCCTCCGCTTTTTTTAAAACAGGGGACCGGATACCCGATCCCCTGTGAAAATCATAGCCTAAACCGGCATTGTACGTTTATCAGAGATTCATCTGACGGACTATGTCGTCCTGAGCTGCCTGGATCTCAGCTGCAAGGTCCGCACCGCCGCCTGCCTTTGTGGCATTCGTGATGGCTGTGCCGACTGCCGTACGGAGATTGTAATGGAAGTCATTCTGCTCAACAACGGGAACGTTTGCACCCATTGCAACGATGTCAGCATATATGGCCTGGCCGTTGAAGTATGCATCGGGCTCCTGATATACGCTTGACTTGCCTGCGGAGATGCAGCATGTGATGACGCCGCCGTTCTTGAGGGCGTTGTCATATGTATCCATTGAACCTTCGCCGCCGCCGAATGTGTAAGCGAGGAATTCCTGAGCAAGGTCGAGCTTGCTGCAGTTAGATGTTACATAAAGTGAGGAACCGCCGTTGGCTGCATAGCCTTCCTTGCCTGAAAGGGTAGGGATGGTCGTGAGAGCCCACTTTCCGCTGTTCTCTGCAACCTGCTTGATCGTAGGGATGATCCAGTTTCCGTTCATGACACCTGCAACCTGGTCGCCGACGATAGATTCGTCAGTATACTCTGACCAGCTGTTGCACAGAAGGATGACACCGTCATCTGCTCCGTCAACGATAACCTGGAGGATCTTCTGATATGTCTCGTTTCCGACAAGATCGGGATCACCGTTCTTCCACTGTGAAAGTCCCTCTGCCTGCATGAACATGTAAGGAAGGTCATCACCCGAATGGTCCATTGAAAGCAGGTACTTGCCTGTCTTTTCCTTTACTTCACGTCCGATCTCAAGCCAGCGGTCCCATGTGATGCCCGTTACGTCATCGATCGTGTATCCGCACTGCTCAAGTATGTCTGTACGGTAAGCAAATATAGCGGTTCCGTTATCAACGGGTACACCGTAGTGCTTGCCTTCTATAGTGCTGTATGAAAGCTTTTCCGCACCGAAATCGTTCCAGTCGATCGTTGCACCGGAAAGATCCTGCCATGCATCGGGATAGTTCGTGACATACTGCTGAATGTAGTGATCCTGGAAAAGGACGATATCGGGAAGTGTGCTGTAATCGCCTGCCGATGCGGCATTTGTTACGGCATTCTCAACGTCCGATGATCCGGAAACCGTGTTGATCTCAAGCTTAAAGTCAGGATTCTTTGCCTGATATGCAGCTTCGGCTGCCTGAAGGGCCGGAATATTGAAGTTTGCATCCCATGCAGCAACAGTAAGTGTGTTGGGATCTTCTGATGTACCACCCAGGTCGGTGCTCTCTTCTTCAGCGGGAGCCTCTTCTGCAGGAGCTTCTGCTGTCTCTTCGGCTGCAGGTGCATCCGCTGCCGGTGCTGTTGCTCCGCCACAAGCCGAAAGAACTCCGGCTGTCATTGCGAGAACCAATATCGTCGCTAATACCTTCTTTTTCATAAATACCTCCTTTGTGCAGATACAGTGATAATACCACTGTCATTTTGTATGAACAAAGATAGGATAACACGGAAATATTTGTGAATGTTGTCATAAAAGATTATGATTTTTGCAAATTCGACTTTTTAATCGACTTCCCATCCCTTCTGGGCGGAAATATGATATGAGCTGCGGACGACGCCGGAAGCCTGGACTTTTCGCCACTGCTGGGGCGTCATTCCGGTAAGCTTTCTGAAATTCCTTATGAAAGTGGACGGAGTGTCATATCCGACTTTTATGCCGATATGTTCAAGAGATGTTTCACCGCGGCGTATCAGGCGGCATGCTTCATCGACCCTAACCATGTTGATGTAGTCCATGGGCTTCATATGCATGCTGCTTTCGAACATGCGCCGGAAATGGCTCTCGGACATGCCGCATTTACCGGCGATGTCGCCGACCTTCAGATCCTCCGCATAGTGTGTGCCAACATATTCTATCGCGCCTCTTATAAAATCACTGATCCTGTTGCCGCCGGCCTTTTCACGTTCCTCATCAAGGCGTAGGACCTCTATCACAAATGAGCGCAGATATCCTTTTATCGATTCCCTGTAGAACATCTGCTCACGCCTGCATTCATCGATGATGCTCAAGATAAGCGAGTTGAGCGCAGGGTGGTTTACCGCGGTCTTTAGTGTTCCGCGCTTATTGATGATCCTGATTATCTCATCCGCCGACATTTCTTCGGAATCCATCTCGGTCCGGATAAAGTCCCTGATATTGATGAACAGGAATTCCCATTTGCATATGTTTCCGGGCGCAGAGATAGTTGTGTGGGGGATGTTCTCGGGTATGACGGTGAACATGTTGTTGCCGTAAACGTATGTCCTGTCCTCGATAAGAAGCTCGCCCCTCCCGCGGTAGCAGTATCCAATCTCGAGGTAGTTATGGAAGTGCAGCATACGGCCGTATCCTATGCCGTATTCCTGCTCCCATCCCTTTCCGAGCTTCGGAAGGACATAGTCGCCTTTCGGTATGTCATAGAAGCGGAATTCCATCCGCGGTTTTTCTTTGGGCATCGCATCTCCTGTCATGCCATACAGCACTTTTTACGGAAAGATTATACCATAATGAAGGTTTTTTTGCATTTTTGAGCATTTACGCGCCTGCCCCCGGTGCTTGCGGGTATCTTCACGTGATGATAAAATATCAGTGTATTTTTTTCTTATATTTTTGGGAGGTGAACTCATGGCAGCAGCAGCTAAGAAGACAACCACAGCAAAGAAGACGACAGCAGCAAAGAAGGCAGCACCTGCGAAGAAGACGACGGCAGCCAAGAAGACGACGGCCGCAAAGAAGGCAACAGCCGCCAAGAAGACAACAGCCGCAAAAAAGACTGCAACGGCCGCAAAGAAGACGACCGGAACATCGATGAAGCTTACCGCTTCCGAGAAGACCCTTGTAGAGCTTTACAGGGAAGCGAACGCCACCACGAGAAAAGAGGCGCTCGAAGTTTTAAAGAGCGACAAGAAACCGAATGACAGCCTTATCGAGGCTGTGCTTCAGAACAAGGATCTTCGCAAGACGCTGACCGAATTCTTCAAGAAATAAGACATGATCCGAGAATACAGACTGGTACGGAGCAGACGGCGGACCATTTCGGTTGAGATAACCGAAGATGAGTCCGTTCTGGTAAGGGCGCCCAAATGGGTTCCGAAATACGAGATAGAAGCTTTCGTTGGCCGCAACAGTGACTGGATCGAAAAGCATATCGAGAAGGTCAGGAAGAAAAAGAGCGAAGCCGAAGCAAGACGAATATACATAAGTGAAGAAGAACTGAGACGCTTAGGTGACGAGGCCCTGTCTGTGATCCCGGACAGGGTCAGATATTATGCCGCCGTGCTTGGGGTGACATATAACAGGATCACTATCAGGAGCCAGAAGACCCTGTGGGGGAGCTGCAGCGCCAAGGGAAACCTAAGCTTCAACTGCCTGCTCATGAAAGCTCCCGAACATGTCAGGGATTATGTGATCGTCCACGAACTGTGCCACCGCATGGAAATGAACCATTCGGCGGCATTCTGGGAAAATGTTTCGCGGGTGATCCCGGATCACAGGCTGTGCCGGAAGTGGCTCAGGGAAGAGGGTGCGCTCCTGATATCTGCCATGAAGAACGTGACCTGACCGGAAATACCGTCGGAGAGAGATTACGCCGGAAAGATGTCCGGACGGATTCTGTGCCGTCAGATGGTTATGACGGTGTTGTTCATGCCGTAACCTGCGTTGTAGCTGACATTTTCAGCAATACCGAATACAGTACGGATGCCGATGTTCTTTGAAGGATCGGCATCATTTTTTTCTGCCATCTGCTGGCGCGTGATGAGGTCAAACGGCTTTCCGTTGTCGCGGAGGCGTATGGTGATGCCGCCGGAAGGCCCGATGAACACTCGTATGCTGAGCCTTCTCCTCTTTTTCTTAAAACCGTAGGACACGACGTTCACTGCCAGCTCCTCGGTACAAAGAGCCGCAAAAAATGCGCGTCTTTTGTCAATCCCCTTTTCGATGCAGAATGAATGGACCGCTTCGGAGATGCCCATGGCATCTTCTTTTGTTGTTATGGTACAGCTGAAGCGGTCTTCTTCGGGGATGCCGTAGTCATCGGGCAGCATGAGCATCTGCCGCACTGAGGTCACAAGGCCGCGGTTTTTGATGCACAGAAGTATGTAAAGTATGACGGCGAGAAGTATCTCGCTGAGTCCGTATGCCGCAAATATACCGGTCTCGCCGTACAGCCATCCGAGAAGATAAACGAGGCTTACGGTAGTTACGAGCCTGTCGGCGATCATTATCGCATTTGAGATCCTGAGCTTTCCTATGGCCTGAAGATAGAATGCAGCGCACTGGTTGAGCGCAAGGCCCGGAATCCCTACCACGAACCATCTGATCGCGGTTGCCGACATAGCGGCCGAAACAGGGTCATCATGTATATAATAGCCCGCGATGGGCTTTGCGAATATAAAGAAAACAGCCGATACGCCGATGCTCCAGACCAGTGTATGCATCAGCATCTTACGGAACGCATCTTCCATCTCATTGCGGTCAGATTCGCTGTAGAACATGCCGGTAAGGAGGAGCACCATCGTTGAAAGGGACAGCACAAGGCACAGCAGGAACCTGGTCGAGGAATTCTGCACGGACATCGCAGCCATTGCGCTTACCGAAGCAATGGAGAGGATGAACCTGTTAGTGAGGACAGGGGTGACAAGATCGCAGAAACGCTTCAGAGCCGTCGGTATCCCTTCGCGCAGTATCGCAAGGCTTGTCTTAAGGCTCAGGCAGTGCGCCATCTCCAGCCTTAAAGTACAGTTCTTTGTGAGGCAGTAGACCACGAGAGTCATGCATCCGAACACGTAGGACAGCGCGCTCGCGGCACCGATCCCGAACATCCCGCCGTTTAAGTATGCCGATGAAATGTAGTCCGCCGCAAGATCGGATATGAGTATCGCAGCAGATGACACATGGACATAGCGGTTGCCGCCTTCCATGCATACAAGAGGGGCGAGCAGCTGGCGCAGTATTATGAATCCCGCTCCGAGCGAAAATCCCCGAACATACTGCGTGACATCGGGAATGAGGCTTACATCTTTTTTTCCGCAGAAGAGCACGGCTATCTGTTCCGAACAGCCTATGCATGAAACAGTCAGAATGACGGCAAGCGACAGGGACCAGATGAGTGCGAGCGTAAAGACACGGTTAGTTTTATCCCTTGACGCTTTTCCGATAAAGGACGAACAGATAACTGAATTACCGGTGCCGAGTACGCCTGCGACTATCGAGAAAACCGACAGTATGGGCATTCCGAGCCCGACCGCGGCGAGGCCCTTCGAACCGTAGAAGAACCCTACGATGATGCCGTCTATGATTGTTGTCATGGAAAGACTCAGTTCAGTCGTAAACTGAGGGATTAGGGTCTTCCAGATCAGCGATCCGACTAACGCGTCGTTTTTTGAATCTTTCAAGCCGGCCTCACTTCCTGTAGACATCCATGTCGATCTCGCCTGCGGAGCGGGCAACGATCGAGGTGACAACTACATCGCCGACACAGTTGCTCATGCACAGGAACATTCCGAGAAGAGGCCCTATTCCCATTACAAGGCCGACCGCTTCCGTGGGAACGCCGAGCTGCTCCAAAAGAACGGACAGGCATATGACGGTTCCTCCCGGCATTCCGGGTGCACCCATAGACAGGATGACTATGGTTACTGCCATGGTGATAAGGCCGCTGCTGTAAACGGGCGTGCCGTATACTTTTGCCAATGCGAGCGCGAAGACCGCGAGCTGAACGCACGTACCGTCCATGTTGAGCGTGGATCCGAGAGGGATCGACAGGCCGCATATCTTGTTGCTTATTCCGAGCTTCTTATTGCATGCGGACATGTTGATGGGGATGGCGGCATTGCTTGATGCCATAGAAAACACCTGAAGCATAGTAGGTGCGTATTTGCGGATGAGGGGGCGCGGGTCAAGCCTTCCGAGCACGGCCACGAGAATGATGTAAATGATCATCATGCACATCAGGCCGAAAATGAACGATCCGAACATTCCCGCGATGGACAGGAGTGTTTCGGCTCCGGTCGAGATTATCATCGAGGCTGCGGAGCAGAATATGGCAAGAGGCATGAACTTAATGATCATTGAAGCAATCTTCATGAAAAGCTCATTGCACGCATCAAACAGTGAACGGAGCACAACGGAATACTGCCCGATGAGACCTGCGGCGATACCGCAAAGGACGGCAAGTATTATGAGCTGCGGCATGTTGTCGTTAAGGAAGGGACTCACAAAATTGGAGGGTGCGAGCCCGACTAAAAGATCCCTGAGGGACAGGCTGGCCGCCGCGTTTCCTGCAGCTCCTTCCACCGTCCCCGCAGCAAGTCCCGCCTTCCCGGGCTGGAACAGGTAAAATACGCCGATGCCGACCGACACGGCGATGAGCGTGGTCAGTGTATACAGAAGGATCGTCTTCGCTCCGACTTTTCCGAGTTCACGCAGGTTTGAAAATCCGCCTATGCATGAAACAATGGAAAAGAAAACGACCGGGGCGACAATGACTTTCAGAAGGTTTATGTATATCGTCTTTACAGGAGACAGGAAGTAGTAGTCGATGCCTTTGTTGACCGCCTCAGGTGCTGCTGCGGACATGATAAGGCCAATGACGATGGCAGCTGCAAGGGCTGCAAGAGTCGCATAGAGGAAGGAGCGTTTTGACTTTAAGAGAGTCATCCGGATGCTGTTGTACCCGTCTTTATGCCTGTATTTCAGGTCATCGGCAAAGGAACGCAGCATTATGTTCCTTATAACGTCAAGAGCGTCCCGCCCCATCTCGTCATCATCGGGGATCGCAGCGGACTGCATGTTGTCGAGGAGCGGGTATTCGCTTCCGGGTGCAGACATCTCGACCGTGATGTTTCCGAAAAACCTGTAGACGCTGACACGCAGCTGTCCGGAGGATGATGCATGTGCGACAAGGCTTCCCAAGGCTTCCTCGGCAATGAGCGTGCTCTTCATGCTGTCAGAAGAGTTTATCCCGAACTCTTTAAGGCAGGTCTCAACAAATCCGGCAGCTGCGCCAACAGACTGTTCGCATAAATCAAATGATTCCGATCTTCTCACAATGGTCCTCCGTTTCTTCCGCACCTCGCGGATAAAAGGATGCAGTCCTGAACATTTGCCTTATATTGTAACATAAAACACCGTTGACCGTGAAACGATTAAGATGTATATAATTATACCAAGAATCAACGGAAGGCATATAAAAATGTACGAATACAGAAAGAGGATTGGATTCAGTGAGTGCGACACCGGCAGAAGATTTACGGTGACGGCCCTTATCGATGCATTCCAGGACTGCTCGACATTCCAGTCGGAGGATCTTGGGGTCGGCTTTGATGTACTGACAAAGAGAAACATTGTGTGGGTCATAAATTACTGGGAAGTGGAGATAGGGACCCTGCCGGGACTGTGCGACTATGTAACGGTCGGGACTTTTCCGTATAGCTTTAAGGGCTGCTTCGGGTTCCGTAATTTCTACCTTAAGGATGAAGCCGGAAGCTATATAGTAAAGGCCAATTCCATGTGGACCCTTATCGACAGGACTTCCTTAAAGCCCACAAAGGCGCCGGACTTCATACACGAGGCGTACAAGATCGAGGAAAAGCTTGATATGGCCTACAGTCCGAGAAAAGTGCTGGTACCCGATGGCGCATCGTCCGAGGAAAAGGATCCCATACGGATACTAAAGCACCATCTGGACAGCAACAACCATATGAACAACGGACAATATGTGAAGCTTGCCATGTCGGAACTCGGCGAGTGTTCCATAGCATCGTTGCGTATAGACTACAGACGTCAGGCAAGGCTCGGGGACGTGATAATGCCTGTAGTATACTCAAAAGGGAATGAAAGGGTAGTGGCCCTTTATGATGAAGATAACAGTCCCTTTTCCGTATCAAGCTTCGTCATATCATAACTGCGGAAATATTAGGTGTCCTTAACAAAATGTAATGCCGGATCACGGCCGGAACAAGACAGCAAAAGGAGGAGAGCAATGACAGACGCAAACAAAAAGAAGTTTTACAAAAACCAGGCGGAATCGATCATAGCAAAGCTTAAGCTGCGCAAGATGGAAGGCTACTACGCCGATACCATGGAGGAGGCGTGCGGCAAGGTGCTCGAGCTTATCGGAGACGGCTCCAAAAGCGTTGCCTACGGCGGATCTATGACGATCGATAATTCCGAACTTAAGAAGATGATAAAGGACAGGGGACACGATCTTATCATCAGGGAAAACTATAAGACAGATGATGAGATGCGCGAACTTAAGTCAAAGATGGTAAACGCCGACACGTTCCTGATGAGCACGAACGCGATAACGCTTGACGGAGAGCTTATAAACATCGACGGAAGGGGAAACAGGGTTTCGTTTCTCATATACGGTCCCGAACAGGTCATCGTGATAGCCGGGATGAACAAAGTGGTCACAGATACAGACGCGGGGATCGCACGTACAAGAAACGTTGCGTCCCCCGCGAATACCGTAAGGCTTGGATGTGATACTCCCTGCGCATCTGCCGGCAGATGCGGAAACTGTCTCGAGCACACGATATGCTGCGAGATAGTCATCACCAGGTGCTCAATGGTACCCGGCAGGATAAAAGTCATTCTGGTTGGAGAGGATCTGGGATACTAGAAGAAAGCACCTTCTCGTATTCATCGAGAATTGCGGTCTGAAGCATATCCCGGGCTCCCTGTGAGATCGGATGGGCGATGTCACGGTACTGTCCTTCGGGAGTCTTGCGGCTCGGCATTGCGATGAACAGTCCGTTTTCGCCTTCAATTATCTTTATGTCATGTATCGCGAATTCATTATCGAGGGTAACAGAGGCTATCGCCTTCATGTTGCCCTCTTTTGTCATCTTGCGGATCCTGACATCTGTAATGTTCATATTGCCAATCCTTTCCTTCGCATCATCAGAACACGTATCTGTCGCTCTTTTCTATCACGACCTTCGGACCTTCCTCGCCTTTGTAATATGAGTTGGCGAGTATGGTGCCGCCGCTTTCTATGATGCAGTTCTCGATATACGTGTTGTCGCCGATGTAGACGTCGTTGAGTATTATCGAGTTCTTGATGGTGCAGTTGCTGCCGACGAATACTTTCTTGAACAGGAGCGAGCCTTCGACCGTTCCGTTTATAATGGCACCGGACGCGACAAGTGAATTGTGCACGTTCGATCCGACATTGTATTTTGCCGGAGGAAGGTCGTCAACCTTCGTATAAACATCCGGATATTCACGGAAGAAGAAATCACGCACATCCTGTTTGAGAAAATCCATGTTCGTGCGGTAGTAGTCGTCAACGGAAGCTATGTTGCTCCAGTAGGTCTTGATCTTGTAGCCGCATATCTTCTTGATGTTCATGTAGCGTATGAGGATGTCCCTGACAAAATCGAAGCGCTCTTCCTCGGCACACTTTTCTATGAGCTCGATGAGAAGCCTTCTGCGGATGACATATATGCCGCAGGAGACGAGGGTCGTCTTGGCGGAAATCGGCTTTTCCTCGAAGTCGATGACCTGCATCTCATCATTGAGCCTTACCATTCCGAAACGCTCACAGTCCTTGGGGTCATGGATCTCGGAGCATACGAGGGAGATGTCTGCGCCCTTTTCGATATGGAACTCAAGAAGCTCGTTGTAATCCATTTTGTAGATGCCGTCACCGGATGCGATGACAACGTAGGGCTCATGGCTTTCTTTTAAGAATGCGAGATTCTGGTATATCGAATCTGCAGTGCCCCTGTACCAGAAATTGTTGTCGCTCGTAACGGTGGGGGTGAAGATATGGAGTCCGCCCTGCTTACGTCCGAAATCCCACCACTTTGATGAGCTCAAGTGTTCATGAAGGCTTCCCGCGTTGTACTGGGTAATGACCCCGACCTTGGTTATGCGGGAGTTGGTCATGTTGCTGAGGGCAAAATCGATCGCCCTGTAGTTGCCTGCAACAGGCATTGCGGCAATGGCACGTTTTTGTGAAAGGTCTTTCATCCTGTATGTGTTGCCGCCTGCTAAAATAAGTCCGATCGCTCTCACAGTTCGTCACCTGCCTTTATCAAAGTTTTGCCGCTTCCCAAAGCGTTGTTCTCAAAGTCCTTTTCAGTAAGCTTACCGGAAACGACGCTGTTCTTGCCGATGCTTACCCTGTCGGGAACGTTCGAATGTTCGCCGACCGTCACTATGCCGTTCGTGTATATGGAAGGATCCGTTTCATTGGGAACCTCATCACCTGTACCGAGCGTGACATTGTTTCCGATGACAACATCCTCGGCGATTATCGCTTTTGTAATGTCACAGCCTTCGCCGATCTGGGTGTTGTTCATGATGATCGAATCCCTTACGACGGTATCCTTTCCTATCGTGATGTTGCAGCCGATGACCGAATTGTACACTTTTCCGTATACATAGGTCCCCTCGCCTATTATCGAGCGCTCAACGATGCTGTCCCCGGAAATGTACTGCGGAGGCAGCGTTTCCGAACGGGTGTATATCTTCCAGTATTCCTCATAAAGGTTGAAGTCGGGAACGATGTCGATGAGCTCCATGTTCGCCTCCCAGTATGAATGAAGCGTTCCGACATCCTTCCAGTAGCTGTTGAACTCATATGCAAAGCATCTGCCGCCTTTATTGAAAAGGTAGGGGATGATGTGCTTTCCGAAGTCGAGGTTGGGCTGGTCGGCCATTGCCATAAGGGATTCCTTGAGGGACTTCCAGTTGAATATGTATATTCCCATCGAAGCAAGGTTGCTCCTGGGCTTCTCGGGCTTTTCTTCGAATTCGGTGATCTGCCTGTTCTCATCAGTTATGAGTATACCGAAACGCCGGGCTTCCTCTATGGGAACGGGCATTGCGGCTATGGTGATCTCCGCCTGGTTGCTCTTGTGGTAATCGAGCATCACCTCGTAGTCCATCTTATATATATGGTCTCCCGACAGGATGAGGACGTAATCGGGATTGAACGTCTCCATATATTCTATGTTCTGATATATGGCGTTGGCTGTGCCCGTATACCACTCGCTGTTATTGCTCTTTTCGTACGGGGGCAGGACCGTCACTCCGCCCATGTTACGGTCAAGGTCCCAGGGGATGCCTATGCCGATGTGGGTATTAAGACGGAGCGGGCGGTACTGCGTGAGCACTCCGACCGTGTCAACACCTGAATTGATGCAGTTACTTAAGGGAAAATCGATGATGCGGTATTTACCGCCAAAAGATACGGCAGGTTTTGCAACCTTTGATGTCAGTATGCCTAAACGGCTTCCCTGGCCGCCGGCAAGCAACATCGCAATCATTTCTTTCTTAATCACGTTAACACCTCTGCCTTTCCAAGTAGTAGTAACGAAAAATCACGTCAGATGTATTTTATCACGATTTTCGGAAAAAATAAACAAATAATCGCAGAATGGCCGCCTTGTTTTGTGAAATTTTACACATATTGAGTTTTTTGTGTCGATGGACTATTATGTTTCGTATGTATGAAATAGATTTTTCAAAACCGGTCAGGGTCCATTTCATAGGCATTGGCGGGATAAGCATGAGCGGGCTGGCCGAAATACTGCTGGGCGCGGGATTTTCGGTATCGGGTTCGGACAGGGCAGCATCTGAGCTTACCGATAAGCTTGAGAAGATGGGCGCCGTGATACACTATGGACAGCGCGCGGAAAACATAACGGGGGACATAGACTTTGCCGTCTATACCGCCGCTATAAGAAAGGACAACCCTGAACTTATAAGGGCCGGAGAACTCGGAATACCGCTCCTGACAAGGGCGGAGCTTCTCGGACAGATCATGAGGAACTACCGAACGAGCATCGCGGTATCCGGAACACACGGCAAAACGACGACCACATCAATGATCACATCGGTGCTCCTTGCGGCTTCTGCCGATCCGACGGTCTCGGTTGGCGGAATGCTTCCGGCTATCGGAGGGAACATAAGGATAGGAAAGTCGGATGTATTCCTGACGGAAGCCTGCGAGTATACGAACAGCTTCTTAAGCTTCTTCCCGACGACGGAAGTCATCCTTAATATAGATGCCGACCATCTTGATTTTTTCAAGGACATAGATGATATAAGAAATTCATTTAAGAAATTTGCGAGCCTTCTGCCTGCGGACGGACTCCTGGTGATCAGCGCGGATATAGAAAGGCTTTCCGAGATCACCTCGGCTGCAGGCTGTGAGGTGCTGACGTTCTCGGCAGAGAGGGAAGCGGACTATACCGCGGCAGAAGTAACATATGATGAGAGAGGATGCGCGTCATTTGACATCATAAAGGGTGGAGAGATATTTGCGCATGCCGCCCTTTCGGTCCCGGGAGCCCACAACATATCAAATGCCCTTGCGGCGGCGGCTGTCTGCGACAGGCTCGCTGTCCCCGCAGATGTTATCGGAAAGGGACTCGGCGGTTATGGCGGGGTAGACAGGAGATTCCAGCTTAAGGGAAAGATAGGGGATGTCACGATAGTTGATGACTATGCCCATCATCCGACCGAGATCGCGGCGACGCTTTCGGCAGCAGCAAACTTCCCGCATAAAAAGCTCTGGGTCGTATTCCAGCCGCACACATATTCAAGGACCAAGGCATTGTTCGATGATTTTGCGAAGGCGCTAAGCGCCGCAGATGAAGTGGTGCTCGCGGACATTTACGCGGCCAGGGAAAAGGATGACCTGGGAGTGTCATCCGAAGGGCTGTGTGAGGCTATAAAAAGTAACGGAACTTTGGCTCATTATTTTGGTTCATTTGACGAAATTGAGAATTTCCTTTTGGAGAATTGTTCCCCCGGGGATCTGTTGATAACTATGGGGGCGGGAGACATAGTAAAAGTTGCGGACAGCCTCCTGGGGCTGTGACTTATTCACATTATCCACACTCTAAGCGGCATGACCGGCCGGCAGGGAGTGTGGATTTTTGATTAACATAATGACTGAATGGCAAGCTTCCCACTAAGTCCGAAAATCGGGATGCCCTGATCGGAAACGGGAGTTACCATAATTAGGCAGAGGGTCAGTTATCCACACTGTCCACAATTTCGCGAAGCCTTGAAAACACAGGGTTTGGGGCGAAATCGGCTGTTTCATTTTTGGGGATTGGGTGTTATAATCCATCACACATGCTTGGCAGCAAAAATACATTATGAAACAGGTGACAGCTTAATGGATCAGATCACGCTCGACAGTGATTTAAGTTGTGATGCGCTCGTGATCCCGGGGCATGCATTGGAAAGATGCCTCAGGGAGGCGAATGAATCCCAGCTCAAGATATATCTTTATCTCTTAAAGAACGGCAGGCAGAATCCCACGGTCAGCTCGATCGCGGACTTCTTCAACTATTCCGAACAGGACGTGAAGCGCGCCCTGAGATTCTGGAACTGCAAGAGCCAGCCGGATAAAAACCCGGAGAAGAATCCGGAGAAAAACTCCGCCGGAGGAAATGTCGTGGACTTTTCAAAGGAGAAGAAGGCACAGCTCATGAAGGACCCCGAAGTGGGCCAGCTCATGTTCATCGCCCAGCAGTACATGGGACGTCCCATCAGCCCCGATGAGGCATCAGTGATACTGCGCATATACGGCGAGCTCGGATTTTCCGCGGATCTCGTCGAGTATCTTCTCGAGTACTGCATTACCAACAACAAAAAGTCATTTCGGAGCATAGACTCTGTAGCATCCGAATGGAAAGCGTCAGGCGTTGACACTCTTGAAGAAGCCAAGAGGCTCACGATGAACGTTCCGAAGGAAATGAAGGCCGTGATGCAGGCGCTCGGATTTCCCAAGGACCGCCAGCCTGTTGAGACGGAGATGGCTTACGTCAGAAGATGGACGAAGATATACGGCTACGGAATGGACGTTATAAGGGAAGCGTGCGCGAGGACCGTCATGTCCGCGGGCAAGCCCAGCATCAGATATGCAAATTCCATCTTGAAGAAGTGGCATGAGGCAGGTGTCACCAAGAAAGAAGACATCATCGCTGTCGATGAGGAATTTCATGCAAAGCGTGCAAACGGCACGGATGCGTCCAAGAAGCCTGCGAAACGGCCGGCGGCGGACAAGTTCCATAATTTCAGCGAGAGAGAATACGATTACGAGGCGCTCCTTAAGGACGCAGTTAAATAGAAGGCAGGAAATGACATGGCGCTGACGCAGATGCAGTATGATGAGATAATGCGCGGATATGAAAGGAAGCGTGACATCTCCCATCGGAATGCTCTTGAAGCCAGACGGAAAGTTAGGGAGGCCATTCCCGAATATAAAGATACGGAAGATGCCGTAACGGCACTTGCGATGGAATGTGCCGAAAAGGTGCTTGACGGAGATGCAGGTGCCCTGAAGGATATCCGGAGCAGGATGGAGGAGATGGTCAGGAAGCAGAAAAAGCTTCTTACCGACAACGGGTTTGCCGAGGACTGTCTCGAAGAGAAATATGAATGCTCTCTGTGCCGTGACACCGGGTATACACCGGACGGAAAAAAGTGCAGCTGCCTTAAGAGGCAGATACTCTCGCTCCTTTACCATCAGTCCAATATAGAAGAGATACTCGACCGGGAGAACTTCTCTACGCTCCGGCTTGACATATATACCGACAGCGAGCGCGAGAAGATGGAGCCCATCATCAGAAAGTGCAGAAGCTTTGCGGATTCCTTCGGAAGCTCTTACGAAAACATACTTCTTTACGGAAATGTCGGGGTAGGGAAGACATTCCTCACGAACTGCATGGCAAAGGCCGTTCTCGACAGCGGATATTCCGTCATTTACTTTACATCCATCCGTTTGTTTGATACACTTTCCCGGGAACTGTTCGGGCATGACGAGGAACGTTCATGGGAGTGTCAGAAGGATATTTTCACATGTGACCTTTTGATAATTGACGATCTGGGAACAGAGACCGTCAGTTCTTTTGTTGCGGGAAGACTTTTTGACATACTCAATGAGCGGGATCTTAGAAGGAGGTCCACGATCATCTCGACAAACCTTTCATTTGAAGAGCTCGGAAAAAGATACAGCGAGAGGAATTTTTCCAGGATATTCGGTAACTATACGATACTTCATCCGGACGCCGAAGACATCCGGATCAGAAAGAAAAGGTCTGCATTTTAGGAAGGAGCGATCACTTCATGAACAGTCAGCGTGAAGAAAAACGTAATCTGGAGACCATACCTGTAGGGGCACTTCGCATGATACCCCTTGAAGGCTGCAGAAACCTTGGCAAGAAAGTCGATTCCTATCTGGTCAGGTGGAGGACCGAGAGGGAAAATGAGCACAAGGACTCGCTTGCATTTGCGGGATACCAGAGGGACTCATATATACTCGACGCCAAGATCGCGAGGTTCGGCTCCGGCGAGGCAAAAGGAATCATCAACGAATCCGTCAGGGGTTCGGATCTATATCTGATAGTTGACGTCAACAACTACAGTCTTACTTATTCACTCTGCGGCATACAGAACCACATGTCCCCGGATGACCATTACCAGGATCTCAAAAGAATAATCGCGGCCGTCGGCGGCAAGGCAAGAAGGATAACGGTAATAATGCCTTTCCTGTATGAGAGCAGGCAGCATAAGAGAAACACGAGGGAATCACTTGACTGCGCGCTTGCACTTCAGGAGCTCGTGAGGATGGGCGTAGACAACATCATCACATTCGATGCGCACGATTCGAGGGTACAGAACGCTATACCGCTCAACGGATTCGAAACGATCCAGCCCACATACCAGTTTCTCAAAGGGCTTCTCAAGAATGTTGACGACCTGCAGATCGATTCGGAGCACATGATGGTCGTAAGTCCCGACGAAGGCGGCATGAGCCGTGCGATCTATATGGCTAACGTGCTCGGGCTCGACATGGGAATGTTCTATAAGAGACGCGACTACACAAGGGTAGTTGAGGGACGAAACCCCATAGTAAGCCATGAATTCCTCGGCTCTTCCGTAGAAGGCAAGGACGTCATAGTCGTTGATGACATGATCTCTTCAGGAGAGAGCGTCATAGAGGTGTCCAAGCAGCTGAAGAAGAGAAATGCCGGAAGGATATACATAGCGGCGACTTTCGGACTGTTCACGAACGGACTTGCCTGTATGGATGAGGCATATGAGCAGGGCCTGTTCGACAAGATACTGACAACGAACCTTATATATCAGACGCCCGAACTGTTAGAGCGTCCTTACTATATCAACTGCGACATGAGCAAGTACATCGCATACATAATCGATACGCTGAACCATGACATATCGATAAGCGACCTGCTCGATCCGAACGAGAGGATCCAGGCAGCACTTACCGAATACAGGGAAAGACACGGGGCAAATGCCTGACAGAAATAAAAGAAAGGAATACGCAAAATGGCAAGTGAGATCAAAGACATAAGCTTAGCGCCTTCAGGCGAAAAGAAGATCGAGTGGGTCAGAAGGAACTGTGACCTTCTGCGCACCCTTGAAGAGGAATTTACAAAGACGAAACCGTTCACGGGCAAGAAGATAGCCCTTTCGGTCCATCTTGAGGCAAAGACGGCATATCTGTGCAAGGTGCTCGCAGCGGGCGGAGCCGAAATGTACATAACGGGCTCCAATCCCTTATCAACGCAGGATGACGTTGCAGCGGCCCTTGTAGCGGCAGGACTCGAGGTCCATGCATGGCACGGCACGACGGAAGCCGAATACGAAAGTCATATCCGTGCGGTACTGTCCCCCGGACCGAACATCATCATCGATGACGGCGGAGACCTGGTCCACATGATCCACAATGAGATGCCGGAGCTGATACCCGGTGTCATAGGCGGATGCGAAGAGACGACCACCGGAATACTCAGGCTCCTTGCAATGGACAGGGACGGCGAGTTGAAATTCCCCATGGTGCTCGTCAATAACGCACAGTGCAAGCACTTTTTCGATAACAGATACGGCACCGGACAGTCGGTATGGGACGGCATCAACCGCACGACCAACCTGATAGTTGCCGGCAAGATAGTAGTCGTTGCCGGATACGGATGGTGCGGCAAAGGTGTTGCCATGAGGGCAAAGGGACTCGGCGCGAGAGTCATCGTGACGGAGATCGATCCCGTAAAGGCAATAGAAGCCGTGATGGACGGATTTGACGTAATGCCTATGAACGATGCCGCAAAGGTCGGTGACTTCTTCGTAACGGTTACGGGCTGCGACAAAGTCATAGACGAAGAGGATTTTGCGGTCATGAAGGACGGAGCGATCCTGTGCAATGCCGGACACTTCGACTGCGAGATAGATATGGCAAGGCTCCGCGAGATCGCCGTTGAAGCCGTTGAGATGCGGAACAACATCATGGGCTATAAGCTCCCCACGGGCCAGCTCATCAACGTGCTCGGCGAAGGAAGACTCGTAAACCTTGCGTGTGCGGACGGGCATCCCGCTGAGATCATGGACATGTCCTTCGCGATACAGGCGCTTTCGGCCAAGTATCTCGTTGAACATGAGGGAAGCCTCGACAGGATGATAATAGACGTTCCCGAGGAAGTCGACAGGGACGTTGCGGTCAGAAAGCTCGCGTTCCTCGGCAAGAAGATCGATGTGCTGACCCCCGAACAGGAAGCATATCTTAACAGTTCCTCGGCAGGCTGAACATGTACATCATAGTCGGTTTGGGAAATCCCGGCCCGGAATATGCCGGGACAAGACATAATGTCGGATTCGAGACTGTCGGCATACTTGCGGACAGATACGGCATAGCCACGGACTACATAAGGCACAAGGCCGTATGCGGAAAGGGCGTTATCGACAGAGAACAGGTGATGCTCGCGATGCCGCAGACATACATGAACTTAAGCGGTGAGAGCGTAAGGCAGCTTGCATCATTTTATAAGATAGACATACCGTCTGAACTTATCATCATATGCGATGATGTAAACCTTCCTCCCGGAAGGCTCCGGATCCGAAAGAGCGGCAGCGCCGGAGGCCATAACGGCTTAAAGAGCATAATCTCCTGCCTCGGAACGGATGAGTTCATGCGTATACGTGTCGGGGTCGGAGACAAACAGGGAGGACGTGACCTTGCTGACCACGTTCTCGGGCATTTTTCCGACAGCGAACAGCAGATAATGGACGTGGCATTCCGGGGTGCCGCCGATGCCGCGGTCACGATAATGAAAGACGGAGCGGATGCGGCCATGAACAGGTTCAACATGGCCAAAAAGGAAGCCGATGAAAGCGATTAAAGCCCCTTTTACATCCCTTGCGGAATATGAGACCCTGAAGAAACTTCTGTCGCGCTCTGCAGGCATTGCCGCGGCGGACGGGTGCGTAGATCCGCAGAAACTCCATATGGTATACGGAATGAGCGATGATTTTGATTTCAAAATCATCGTTACTTTTAGTGAGACAAAAGCCCGTGAGATATATGAGGACTACAGGTTCTACGACCCGGACGTACAGTATTTTCCTGCCAAGGACCTTATATTCTACCAGGCCGACCTTTCCGGCAACGTAATAACGGAACAGAGGATGCGCTGCATAAGGGCACTTGCCGAAAAGGACAGCTGTACGGTCGTCACGACGGTGGATGCGTTCATGGCGCATATGGTCCCGGTCAGTGCGATAGAAGACAGCGTCATTTATATCGACGAGGGAAGCACGGTCACGGAGAGCGGCCTTGCGGCAGAGCTTGTCAATGCCGGCTATGTAAGGTCATATCAGATAGAAGGGAAGGGCCAGTTCTCGGTCCGCGGCGGTATCGTGGACATATTCCCGCTCACCGATGATAACCCCGTCAGGATAGAACTGTGGGGAGATACGGTAGATTCGATCAGGACGTTTGATATCTTAAGCCAGCGTTCGATAGAAAAACTTCCGACCGTATCTGTATATCCTGCCACGGAGATGGTCCTTGATGAGGAACGGATGAGGCGGGGCATGGAAAAAGTCATGTCCGAAGCCGCGGATGTGAGGGAGGCGTTCCGAGCTAAGTTTCGGACCGAAGAAGGTGCAAATGCATACAAGATAGCGGAGAACCTGAAGGAAGAGCTTGAGATATCGGGCCCCGCGCTCGTAAACCTCGACAGCTTCCTTCGGTATTTCTATGAGGAGACGGCAAGCCTTGCGGATTATTTTACAAGAAGGCGTGCCCTTTACTTTTTCGATGAGCCGGGAAGGCTTAAGGAGACGCTTTTGGCGGTTGAGGCCGAGTTTTCGGAGAGCATGAGGATGAGGCTTGAGAAAGGCTATGTCCTGCCAGCACAGGCGGACCTCATATATACCGCAACAGAGGTGCTCGCAAGGTTTGAGAGGGAGCACGGCATCGCGATGTCGACACTGTCTCTTCCCGCAGGCATATTTAAGACCGTGGGAGGAGTCGGCGTGACCGCAAGGGCGGTGAACAGCTACAACAACAGCTTCTCCGGGCTCGTATCGGATCTTAAGCGGCTTTCCAAAAATTCATACCGGGTCATGCTGCTGTCCGCATCAAGGACAAGGGCGGCAAGGCTTGCGGAGGACCTTGCGGAAAACGGGCTTGCGGCATTCTTCACGGAGAATGCGGACAGGGAAGTGCGCCCTAAGGAGATCATGGTCACGTACGGGAGGCTCAGGCAGGGATTCGAATATCCTCTCATCAAGTTTGCCGTCATATCCGAAGCCGACATATTCACCGAAAGACACCGCAGGCGGCGCCGCAGGACCAAGTTCGAGGGAAGCCATATCGCAAGCTTTACGGAGCTTTCCGTGGGCGACTATGTCGTGCACGTAAGCCATGGACTCGGCATATACCAAGGCATAGAGCAGGTCAGCGTCGAAGGTGTCACTAAGGACTACATGAAGATATCGTACCGTGACGGCGGCAACCTCTACATACCCGCAACGGCACTCGATACGATACAGAAATATGCATCTAAGGATGCCCATGCGCCGAAGCTCAACAAACTCGGCGGCCAGGAATGGAACAGGACCAAGACAAAGGTAAAGGAGGCGGTGGATGTCATCGCCCAGGACCTTGTTGACCTGTATGCCGTCCGGCAGTCAAGGAAGGGGTACGAATACGGTCCCGATACCGTCTGGCAGAGGGAATTTGAGGAACTGTTCCCGTTCGAGGAGACGGAGGACCAGGATAAGGCTATAGAAGATACGAAGCATGACATGGAATCCTCCAAGATCATGGACAGGCTCATCTGCGGCGATGTCGGCTACGGAAAGACAGAGATAGCTATACGTGCCGCGTTCAAGGCGGTTCAGGAAGGAAAGCAGGTCGTATACCTCGTTCCCACAACGGTGCTCGCCCAGCAGCATTACACGACTTTTATGCAGCGCATGAAGGATTATCCGGTCCGCATAGACATGATGTGCAGGTTTAGGAGCGCGGCCGAGATCAGAAAGACGGTCAGGGACCTTGCGAACGGGTCCGTGGACATCGTGATCGGGACACACAGGGTGCTTTCAAAGGATGTTTCCTTCAAGGATCTCGGGCTTCTCATCATCGATGAGGAACAGCGCTTCGGCGTATCACACAAGGAAAAGATCAAAAAGCTCAAGGAAACCGTGGACGTTCTTACGCTTACCGCCACACCCATACCGAGGACACTGCACATGAGCCTTATCGGCATAAGGGACATGAGCGTGCTCGAGGAGGCACCGCAGGACCGCCTGCCCATACAGACTTTTGTCATGGAGTACAACGAGGAGCTTGTGAGGGAGGCAATAAGCCGCGAGCTCGCAAGGGGCGGACAGGTATTTTATGTGTACAACAGGGTGCAGTCGATACCTGACATGGCGGCGTTCCTTGGAAGGCTCCTGCCCGAGGCCCGGATAGCATTTGCGCACGGGCAGATGAAGGAGGCTGAGCTCGAGCGTATAATGTATGATTTTGTGTCGGGAGACATAGATGTCCTGGTTGCGACCACGATAATCGAGACCGGGCTCGACATACCGAACGTCAACACGATGATAATACATGACGCTGACAGGATGGGGCTTGCCCAGCTGTACCAGCTCCGCGGGCGTGTAGGCCGGTCGAACAGGACGGCTTATGCATTTCTCATGTACAGAAGGAACAAGGTCCTGAAGGAGACTGCCGAAAAGAGGCTTCAGGCGATAAGGGATTTTACGGAGCTCGGGAGCGGGTTCAAGATCGCGATGCAGGACCTCGAGATAAGGGGTGCCGGAAACCTTCTCGGAGAGCGCCAGTCGGGGCACATGAACGCGGTCGGGTATGACTTGTACTGCAAGCTTCTGAACGAGGCCGTAAAGCGAAAGAAGGGTGAAGAGGTAGAAGAGGATATTCCCGTGAACGTCGATCTCGATATAGATGCCTTTATCCCCGATACATACATAGCAAACGAAAATCAGAAGATAGACGTATATCGGAGGATCTCATGTATCGCCTCAAAGGAGGAGTCCGATGACATGAGGGACGAGCTTACCGACCGGTTCGGGGCGATCCCGAGGTCCGTCGAGAACCTTCTTAAGGTCGCATATCTGCGCACTGCCGCAAAGGGCGTATATGTCACGGATATAACCCAGAAACCGCAGGGAATAGAGTTCTCCGTAAAACCCGATGCGGCATTTGAGCCTTCGGCCATAGCGCCTTTTGTCGCCGGATTCAAGGGAAAGATAAAGCTTATCGCCGGCTCAAAGCCATGCTTTTTCTACAGATATTCCAAATCCGACACCGGGATCACGTCGGGCACAAAACCGCTCGATATAAGCCTTGAAATATGCGAACGTATGAAAGAACTATTGTAGACTCGCCCGGTTGATGCTATAATTTTTGAGGTTATTCTCCGTCCGTGCCATGCCATGTGGCGCAGCCGGATCATATAATACATTACAGAGAAAGGATGAATCATTATGTCATTAGTTACCACAACCGAAATGTTCAAGAAGGCATATGACGGCGGTTACGCAGTAGGTGCTTTCAACGTTAACAACATGGAGATCGTACAGGGTATCACCGAGGCAGCAGGCGAGCTCAAGAGCCCCGTTATCCTCCAGGTATCAAAAGGTGCGCGTGCTTACGCAAACCACACCTATCTTGTAAAGCTGGTTGAAGCAGCAGTTGCGGAGAATCCCGAGATTCCCATAGCTCTCCATCTCGACCACGGCGATACGTTCGAACTGTGCAAGTCCTGCATAGACGGCGGATTCACATCTGTCATGATCGATGCTTCGTCAAAGTCATTCGAGGACAACATCGCACTCACAAAGCAGGTTGTTGAATATGCACACGCAAACGGCGTTGTTGTAGAGGCTGAGCTCGGAACGCTCGCAGGCATCGAGGACGAAGTAGTCGTTGAGGCCGGCAAGGAAAGCTATACACGCCCCGAAGAGGTTGAGGAATTCGTAGACAAGACAGGATGCGATTCACTTGCGATCGCTATCGGAACATCACACGGCGCATACAAGTTCACGGCTGACCAGTGCACCAGGAATGCCGACGGCATCCTTGTTCCGCCCCCGCTGCGCTTCGACGTTCTCGAAGAGTGCATCAAGAGGCTTCCCGGCTTCCCGATCGTTCTTCACGGATCATCATCGGTTCCCCAGGAATTCGTCAAGATGGTCAACCAGTACGGCGGAAACATGCCCGATGCGGTAGGTATCCCCGAGGAGCAGCTCCGCAAGGCAGCCAAGCTTGCCGTATGTAAGATCAACATCGACTCCGATATCCGTCTGGCTATGACAGGTACCATCAGGCAGTACTTCGCAGAGCATCCGGATCACTTTGATCCCCGCCAGTACTTAAAGCCCGCACGTCAGGCCGTCAAGGATATGGTCGCACACAAGATCATCAACGTTCTCGGATCGGACGGAAAGGCCTGAGAAAGAGAATAAAAACATAAGCAGGACGTGCCCTTCCCCATATGGCGGGGAAGGGCATTTTCTTGTATTTGGAGCACTTTTATTGTATTATGTGTTAGTTAAAGGTTTTTTGGCGGATGCCGGAGAAATTGTCATGCAACGACCTGCAATAGTCACAATCGCATACAACCGCACCGGGCCCTTAAAAAGGCTCCTGGCTTCCATAGAGGCCGCTTCATACCCCGATGGGGCAGAGCCGACGCTCATCATCAGCATCGACAACAGCGGCTCGGATGAGACCGCAGAGGCGGCCGAAGAGTTTAAATATACGCACGGCGAGAAAGTCATCATAAAGAGGGAGCAGAGGATGGGACTCAGAAACCATGTGCTTGCCTGCAGTTCCCTTTCGGAAAAATACGGCAGCATCATAGTGCTCGAGGATGACCTGTTCGTGGCTCCGTGCTTTTACGAATATGCCTGCAGGGCGCTTGAACAAGTTGAAAATGATGACCGGATCGGTGGGGTCTCACTCTACAATCACCTGTTCAATGTGCACACACGTGAATCCTTCTGCGCTATTGATGACGGGTATGACAACTGGTATTTCCAGATCGCATCATCATGGGGACAGGCCTATACGGCTGCCCAGTGGAAAAGCTTCATGGCCTGGTATGAGCTTAACCGGGACAGGGACCTTGCATCCTTACAGGTACCCGCAAATGTGTCGGGATGGAGCGAAAAATCATGGCTTAAATACTACATAACCTACCTCATAGAAACGGGCAGGTTCTTCCTGTATCCGAGGGTCAGCCTAACGACGAACTTCGGCGATGTCGGAACACATGCGTGCACAAGCGACTCGGATCTGCAGGTCCCCCTGCAGGGCAGGGCAAGATGCGGATTTTCTGCTCTTGACGAGTCGGAGGCGGTATATGACGCGTTCTTCGAGCCTCTCGGGTATATGTCGGGAGATCAGCCTGTGCTCGGAAGGCTTCCGGAGGGAACTTCCGAGGGGGCTTCAGAGGGAACTTCGGAGAGAGCAGAAAGTGCCGGCGGACATGGGACGGACAGCGGTTCCGGGCTCATAGTAGACCTTTACGGCTACAAGCCGCTTGATGCTCTGATAAAGGAAAAGGCGGGAGCCGATAGGATCCCCGTCCTTACATCGGCGTGGCTTCCTTATAGCCTTATAAGAAGCTACGGAAGGCAGATGAGGCCGCTTCCTGCCAATATCATTCATAATGTTGAGGGCAATGAGCTGTACCTTTATGATGCCGCAAAGCCTGCGGAGCCCCCGGCAGAAGTACCCGAGGCTCTCAGGTACCTGTATGAGTACAGGGGCATCTCGGCAAAACGCATGCTTAAGATAATAAAGTACCGTATCATGGAAAAACTGGGCAGGAACTGATATGTGCGGAATATTCGGAGTGATAAACAGGCCGGTGGAGGAAAGCCTCGCCAGAAAATGTACCGACAGGCTGCAACACAGGGGTCCCGATGCCGGAAAGATATGGCAGGAAGGCGCCGTAACGCTCGGGCACAGGAGGCTGGCCATATTTGACCTTTCGGAGAAGGGAGTCCAGCCCCTTTCCTATGCGGACGGAAGGTACATGATAGTCTATAACGGGGAAGTCTATAATTTCCCCGAGCTTAGGAGCGAGCTTTCCGCAAAAGGCTATACATTTGCAAGCGACTGCGATTCCGAGGTCATAATCGCGGCCTACATGGAGTGGGGGCCTGCGTGCCTTGACAGGCTGAACGGCATGTGGGCGTTTGCCATATATGACCGCACCGAGGGGAAGCTCTTCATGTCAAGGGACCGCTTCGGGGTCAAGCCGCTTTACTATACATTCCTTGATGCGGACAGGACGAGCATGGCCTTCGCTTCCGAGATGAAGGCGCTTACGCCTCTTATGGATGAGGTGCGCCCGAACAGGGAGATCGTCACCGATCCTGACAGGATAGTGTATTACGAGAGCACCGATGAATGCGTGATCGAGGGAATATACAGGTTTCCGGCAGGATGTTGTGCGGTGTTTGACAAAGGACTTAAGATCACGAGATTCTGGAACACGCTCGACCACCTGATGGAGCTTCCGGATTCCTATGAGGAGCAGGTGGAGATATGCCGGGACATTTTCCTGGATGCATGCAAACTTCGCATGCGTGCAGATGTTAACATAGGAACGGCGCTCAGCGGAGGTCTCGATTCATCAGCCACCATATGCGCAATGTCGCATCTGGCGGGCCTTGGCGGGGATGACAGGATGAACCGCGACTGGCAGCATGCATATGTCGCATCATTTCCGGGAACGACCGTGGATGAGACCGAATATGCCAGGAAAGTCACTGATTTTCTCGGGATAGGCTCCACGTTCGTAAAGATAGATCCGCTGTCTGCGATAGACTCGCTCGGGGACTATGTTTACCTTCAGGAAGATGTATACCTGACGAGCCCCATTCCGATGATGCTGCTTTACAAGGCGCTGCGGGATGACGGGACTGTCGTTACGATAGACGGGCATGGCGCGGACGAGCTGTTCGGCGGCTACACGTTTGACTTCGTGAAGGCACTTGCCGATGCCAAGACCCACGAAGAGAGGGAGCTTGTCACGACGGCTTATATCGAAAGCTTTCCGAAGGACGGGTCAAACATGGCCATGAAGAACCCGACCGTTTGGGGCATCCGCATGGATGAGGCCAAAAAGCGGCTCGCGGACATAAAGAATGCGCACAGGCAGCCCTACAAGAAGGTCCGGGCCGCATCGGATGCGCGCTACAGGAAGATGGACAGGCTCGGGAAGATACTGTATGCATCGAGCCACGAGACCATCCTTCCGACGCTCCTTCGCAATTATGACAGGTATTCGATGGCCAATTCCGTTGAGATCAGGATGCCTTTCATGGACCACCGCATGGTGTCTCTCGGAATGAGCCTTCCGTGGACCTCAAGGCTTCACGGCGGATTTTCAAAATCGATTATAAGGGATGCGATGGCACCGTACATGCCAAAGGAGATCGCCTACAGGAGGACCAAGATCGGATTCAACACGCCGATCGTAGAATGGATGCAGGGCCCCCTTAAGGATTACTTCATGGACATGACGGGATCATCGGCGTTCCTTAACTGCAGCCTCATAGACCCCCCGTCCGTGAAGGCGCAGATATATGAAGTGATAGACAATCCAAGGGCGACTTTCGCCATGGGCGAGAAGGCGTTCATGAACCTGTATCCGTTCCTCTGGGAACAGTATTTCCTGAAGCGGGCATGATATGTCGGTATTAAGAAAGATAAGCTACATATTTGACAGAAAGCAGAAGTTCCGGTCGGTGCTCCTTTGCATCGGTCTGTTCATCGGTGCACTCCTTGAGCTTGTCGGTGTATCGCTCATCGCCGAGCTCGTATCTATGATAAGCGACCCGCAGCAGATACATGAAAATGCCGTTCTCGGCAGGCTCTATGCGCTTACGGGCGCGCAGTCGGACAGGCAGTTCTTCCTGTATGCGGTCATAGCTCTGATCATCGTTTATCTTCTCAAGAATGCATATTTGATGCTCATCAGCTACATTCAGTACACGTTCATATACAATAACCAGCTGAAACTGTCCGCAAGGCTCATCGACTGCTACTTAAAGAAACCGTACACATACCACCTCGACAAGAACTCGGCGGAGATGATCCGTTCCATAATGCTCGATTCCGAGCGGTTCTTCCAGCTGCTGCTGACGGCATTTTCGGTGTTCGCGGAGATACTCGTGTCGGTTCTCATGTGTGTGTACCTGCTCGTTGTGGACTGGATGATAACCGTATCGGTCGTTGTGATACTCGGGATCGTGTCCGCGCTCTACCTGCTAATATTCCACGGCAGGTCAAGGAAGAACGGCGAGATATCCCAGTATAACGACGGTAAGATGCACCAGGCCATCAACCAGGCGCTCGGCGCGGTCAAGGACATCAAGATACTGCACAGGGAAAAATACTTCGTTGATGCGTTCCGGCGCCGCGGTGCGGCAAAATACCACGCGGTCAGGAACAACGAGATACTCGGGCAGGCCCCGAAGTACCTGATCGAGACCGTGTGCATCGGCGCGATACTGGCGGTTCTGTGCGCCAAGCTTTACATGGGACAGGACCTTGCCGGCATGATCCCGCAGCTCGCGGCATTTGCAATGGCAGCGTTCAAGCTCCTGCCGTCCGCCGGAAAGATAGACAACTACTTAAACCTCATCATATTCCTCCGTCCGTCGGTTGACCTAATATACAGGGATATAAAGGATACGGAGGACATGCACGGATATACGTATGCCGACGCCGAAGGAGCGCATGACTATGCGCCCGGCGAGAAGGACATAGTTGTTGACGGGGTATCCTACAGATATCCGAACATGGACAGGGACGTTCTAACGAATGTCAGCTTCACGGTGCCCGCGGGCACGTCGGTAGGCCTCATAGGACCCTCGGGATCCGGAAAATCGACCATCGCCGACGTCATACTCGGCATCCTGACGCCCACGGAGGGAAAAGTCATGTACGGCAGCATGAACGTGCATGAACATCCGATAAAGTGGTCGAAGCGGCTCGCATACATACCGCAGGCGATCTTCCTCGCGGATGAGACGATAAGGAGCAATGTGGCATTCGGGATAGAAGAGTCCGAGATAGCGGATGACAAGGTATGGCAGGCACTTGCAGAGGCCCAGCTCGATGAATATGTAAGGTCGCTTCCCGAGGGGCTTGACACCATGGTGGGTGAGCGCGGCGTAAGGCTGTCGGGCGGACAGAGGCAGAGGATAGGCATAGCCAGGGCGCTCTACGGTGATCCCGAGATACTCGTTCTCGACGAGGCGACCTCGGCACTCGACTCGGAGACCGAATCAGCCGTCATGGACGCGATCGACAGGCTTTCCGGCAGGAAGACGCTCATCATAATCGCACACAGGCTCACGACGATCAGCAACTGCGCGCCCGTCTTTAAGGTGGCGGACGGGACGGTCACCGACTATACCGAACAGTTCAGGAAAGAGAACGCGTGATGGATTACAAGGTCAGCGTCATTTTCATAACATACAACCACAGGGACTATGTGGAAAAGGCACTTCGGAGCGTTCTTGAGCAGGAGACCGATTTTCCGTTCGAGGTGGTTGTCGGTGAGGACTGCTCGACCGACGGGACGCAGGAGATCTTAAAGAAGATCGCGGCAGAGTATCCGGTGCATGAGCCAACGGGCCCTTCCGACAGGCAGGTGAGGCTTTACCTTCGCGAAGAGAACACGGGCGGAAGGCCGACTGTCAACGTATATGAAACCACTCAAAGGTGCACAGGTGAGTATCTTGCATACCTCGAGGGGGACGACTTCTGGACGGATAGGCACAAGCTCCAGAAGCAGGCGGATATACTCGATGGAAGCCCGGAATATATCGCCGTCACGCATTCATGCGCCATCGTCGGCGCGGATGATCAACCGATCGAAGATGAGGATGTAAAGAAGATCGGGGAGCTCTACGCATGGTCCGGGAAGTTTACCTACGAGGATTTCTGCTGGAGCGGAAAGTGGCCGGGACACTATGCGACCGTCATGAGCCGCAACATATATAAGGACAGCGCCGGATTCGACTATACGATACTGTATAGGGCAAGCGATTTTACGGATGATGCGGTGATCCTCCTGTTCCTGCTGATGCGGGGCGACATATACAGGATGGATGAGTGCATGAGCGCCTGGAGATATATTAGGAAAAAGGACGGATCCAACTGGAACTCCATAGCGATGAGCCGCAATATTGCCATGGAGGACTGCTATCTGTCGAGAACGCTCATGAAATGGGTGGAGCAGTACAGGCCGCTCGGTGCCTATTCAAGGAAGCGCTGCCTCGATGATTTCGGACTCGCCCTCAAGGGCTTCCTGAAAAAGCCTGACAGGCAGGGGCGGAAGTTCTTGGCCGACATGTACGGGTACGGCATAGAGCATGTGGTTATGAAGGACCAAAAGACATCGCTTATGGGATTCAGCATAAGATATATACTTGCAAGGCTCGGCCTTGTAAAGCTTTGAAACGGTAAGACATATGAGGATAAACGTAACAAGATCATCAATGCCCTCTTTTGAGGAATATGCCGAGGCGATAAGGCCGCTGTGGGAAAGCGCATGGCTTACGAACATGGGACCGTATCATGAGGAGCTGGCAAAGCGCCTTGGAGAGTATCTGAAGGTGCCGAACGTATCGCTCTTCGTGAACGGGCACATGGCGCTTGAGATGACGCTCCAGGCAATGGAGCTTTCGGGCGAGGTCATAACGACTCCGTTCACCTTCGCGTCGACGACCCATGCCATAGTCAGGAACGGGCTCGAGCCAGTCTTCTGCGACATAGACAGGGAAAAGTTCACGATGGACGCTTCAAAGATAGAAGAACTTATCACGGACAGGACATGCGCGATAGTGCCTGTCCATGTGTATGGCTGCGTCTGCGACGTCGAGGAGATAGAGCGCATTGCAAAAAGGCACGGCCTGAAAGTCATATACGACAGCGCCCATGCTTTCGGCGTGGAATATAAAGGCAGGGGGATCGGGACTTTCGGCGACGCGTCGATGTTCAGCTTCCATGCTACGAAAGTATATAACACCATAGAAGGCGGTGCCGTGACGACGGACGACGCGGGGCTTATCGACAGCCTCCGGAAGCTCAAGGACTTCGGGATAAAGGACGAAGAGACGGTTGACGGAATCGGCGCCAACGCGAAGATGAACGAATTCTGCGCGGCAATGGGCCTGTGCAATCTCCGCCATGTGGATGAGGAGATAGGGAAGAGGCGCCTTGTTTCTGAACGCTACAGGCAGCACCTTGGTAGCATCAGAGGGCTTCAGATACTTCCGAAGCAGGACGGTGTCAGGGAGAACTACGCATATTTCCCGGTGGTCATCGATGAGAAGGAATTCGGATCATCCCGGCAGGACGTCGCGGATAAGCTCAAGGAAAACGACATTTATGTGAGAAAGTATTTTTATCCGCTTACAAGCCGCATGCAGTGCTACGGCGACAGGTTCGCGGCATGGCATACCCCGGTCGCTGACTATGTATCCGAGAGGGTGTTGACGCTTCCTATGAGTGCATCTCTTACAACGGATGACGTTGACAGGATATGCGGCATGATCCTCTCGCTGAGGGAGGGCCGGGCAGATTGATCATCGTAAGGTTCACATCGGGACTCGGAAACCAGATGTTCCAGTACAACCTGTACAGCTTCCTTAGGGAAAGATATCCGGATACCCAGGTCAGAGCCGATGTCCGGTGGTTCTATACCGAGGATGAACACCACGGCTTTGAGCTTGAGAGGATATTCGCAAACGTGGAAGGATCGCGGTTTTCGCTTGATGAGGCAACGGCCGCGGAAATATACATGGCATCCGGGCAGATCCCGGCACTGGTAAGGGGCCCGCTGGCTCCGGCGGTAAAATACCTTTTAGGCCCGGTAAACAGGAAGCTCCGTGAAGCCGGGAAGCCGGAGAAGTGCGGCATCACGCTCGACCAGCTGGCCGCGCCGATAAGCCGTGAGAGCATCTTAAACCTTGATGTTACAAGGAACTGCTACATATTCGGATTTTTCATAGAGGAGGCATATTACCGGGACAGGACGGAAAAACTCCGCTCTGAGCTTAAGTTCCCGCCGTTTGCCGGGCAAAATGCTGAACTTGCCGCAAAGATGGCAGGCGAGGAATCGGTCGCGGTGCATGTCCGGCGGGGCGACTATCTGTCCGCAAAGTATTCGGACAAGTTCCTCTGCCTCGGAATGGATTATTATGAGAAGGCCGTCGGCATCATAAAGGAAAAGTTTGACGATCCGGTATTCTACATTTTCTCGGAGGATCCCGATTATGTCCGGGAGGCTTTTTCGTGGCTTCCGGAAAAGACGGTCATCACACACAACACAGGAAATGAAAGCTACAGGGACATGCAGCTGATGACGAAGTGCAGGGCGGTCATCACCGCCAATTCGACCTTCAGCCAGCTCGGTTCCGTCCTTAACGAAAATCCCGGACATATCACGGTATATCCGGCGAGATACATGAAAGACGAAGATGCCGAGGTAAGGACCATGCCCGGCTGGATAAGGGTATGAGGAGCGCACATGACTGTTAAGATATGGCTGATCATACTGATCGTATGCCTGGTGGCGGAATTTATTAGGATCGAACTCATCGGTGCCTGCGGTGCCGTGGGGGCGCTCACCGGCCTTATATGCTGCGCTGCGGGCCTTGCTGCACCGATACAGATATTCGCTGCGGCCGCTGTTGTGGCGTTCCTGCTCGTCGTGGTAAGGCCGGTCGGCATGAAATATGTCATGATGGCCAGGCGCGAAAAAGAGCTTATGGAGCTTGAGGGATGCGACGCCGTGGTAACATGCAGGATAGACAATTCAGAGGGGCTCGGGGTTGTAAGGATAGGCGGCAGGAACTGGAAGGCAAGGAGCAACAGGCCCAATGCCGTGATAGACGAGGGAGAGGTCGTGACGGTTGTCATGATGCGCGGGAATACCGCATACGTTGATTATAAGAGAACGAAAGGAAACTGAAGATGAGCTTAAAGGGACGTGATTTTTTAACGCTTAAGGATTTTACGAAGGAAGAGATCGAGGAGTTCCTCGACCTTGCGGCGGAGCTTAAGGAAAAAAAGAAGAAGGGCATATTCGACCGGCAGTATCCGGGCAGGAACGTGGCCCTGATATTTGAGAAGACAAGCACGAGGACCAGGTGCTCATTCGAGGTTGCGGCCCACGACATGGGGATAGGCACAACGTTCCTTGACCCGAGGGCGTCACAGATAGGAAAGAAGGAGAGCATTGCCGACACGGCATGCGTTCTCGGACGGATGTATGACGGCATCGAGTACCGCGGATTTGACCAGTCGATCGTCGAGGAGATAGCAAAGTATGCGGATGTTCCGGTATGGAACGGCCTGACGAACGAATACCATCCCACGCAGATGCTCGCGGACCTTCTGACGATAAGGGAGCACCTCGGAACTATAGAGGGCAGGAAGCTCGTGTACATGGGCGATGCTCGCTACAACATGGGCAATTCCCTCATGATCACATGCGCCAAGATGGGGATGCATTTCGTTGCCGGAACGACGAGGAAATACTTCCCTAACTCAAAGCTCATAAAGGAATGCGAGGAGTTTGCAAAGATCTCGGGCGCAACGCTCTCATTCGAGGAAGACCCTTACAAGGCCGTCGAGGGTGCCGACATCGTCTACACGGACGTATGGGTTTCAATGGGAGAGCCCGATGAAGTTTGGGAGGAGCGCATAAGGGAGCTCAGCCCCTACAAGGTCACCATGGACCTTATGAACCATGCAAAGCCCGGTGCGATATTCCTTCACTGCCTGCCGGCGTTCCATGACCGCAACACCGCGATCGGACGCGAGATGGGCGAGAGGTTCGGGATCGCGGACATGGAAGTTACCGACGAGGTATTCCAGAAATATGCAGACGTCGTTTTTGACGAGGCAGAGAACAGGATGCACACGATAAAGGCTGTCATGGCAGCCACGCTGGGATAGGAACATGAACACTGAGATAATAGACTATCTGAAAACACTTGCAAAAAAGGAATTCTTTTTCGTAAACCTTGCGGACATGTTATTTTCGGCGGTGATCATCATATGCGGGATCATATCGCTTCGGACCGGTGCCACCATGGTGCTCTATACTATCATGTTCGCGTGCGCGGCCGCCTTGCTGGGAATGAACAGCTATAAATGCTTCAGGAGAAGATCGAAGAACGGATGGGTATTTGCCGTCCTTGCCGCCGCATTTGCCGCGCTGGCTGCGTTCGGGATATATGCGGTTGTCGGAGGGTACTGATGGAAAATGCTGCCGAGATACTGTGCGGTGCGAACGCATACGAACAGAAATATTATTTTAACGAGAAATTCAGCAAACTGCCCGATTCAATAAAAGAGGAGCTTCATATTATGTGCGTTCTCTTTACCGAAGAGGTCGGCGGGGTGTTCATGATCGGATTTGACGGCGATGGAACTCTCATGCTGATAACCGATGCGGACGAAGAGGACATACTGTATGATGAGATAGGGGCAGGGCTTCTGGTCAAGGAAGTCAGGAAACGCAGGGAAGAACTGTTTGAGAGCCTGGAGAAATTCTACAGTGTTTTTATCATAGGAGGGAAAAATGCTTCTGGTACTTGATGTGGGAAACACCAACATAACTTGCGGTCTTTACGATAAGGACAAACTCACGCACACTTTCAGGATAATGAGCAAGGTGCCGAGGACTTCCGATGAGTTCGGCTGCACCATATGCGACCTTGCGGGAAGGCAGGGGGTCGACATTAAGGACATAGACGGCGTCAGCATCGCGTCGGTCGTTCCCGATGTCATGCATTCGCTTGTCGGAAGCGTGAAGAAATACCTTGGGATCAACCCGCTCGTGGTTGTTCCCGGAGTGAAGACGGGGATCAACATCGATACTCCGAACCCGAAGGAGATAGGCCCGGACAGGATAGTTGATGCGGTGGCGGCATATGAGCTCTACGGCGGCCCCATCCTGGTGCTCGATTTCGGAACGGCTACGACCTATGACCTTGTTACCGCCGACGGACGGTTCGCGGCGGGGATCACCGCACCGGGAGTGAGGATAAGCGCGCAGGCCCTTTGGACCGGAACCGCAAAGCTTCCGGAGATTGAAATAGTAATGCCCAAGTCGATACTTGCAACGGACACGATATGGTCGATGCAGGCGGGACTTATGTACGGTCAGATAGGACAGACCGAGTACATCATCAGGCAGGTGAAGAAGGAAACGGGTTATGAGGACCTGAAAGTCGTTGCCACGGGAGGCCTCGGGCGGCTCATCAGCAACGAGACCGACATGATCGACGAGTACAACAGTGACCTGACGCTTGAAGGGCTGAGGCTCATATATGCTAAAAATAGGTAACGTAAGCCTTCCGAACAGATGGATACTTGCACCGATGGCAGGGGTAACAGACCTGCCATTTCGCGTTCTCTGCCACGAGGCAGGGGCAGGGATGACCTGCATGGAGATGATAAGCGCAAAGGCCATTTACTACAGGAATAAGGCAACGGAAGAGATGATGGCGATCGATCCGTCCGAAGGATACGTATCCCTCCAGCTGTTCGGCTCGGAGCCGGAGCTTATGGGTGAGATGGCGGCAAAGATAGAGGACCGGCCTTTTGCGGTTATTGACATCAACATGGGCTGCCCCGTGCCGAAGGTGGTAAACAACGGCGAGGGATCCGCGCTCATGAAGGATCCGCACCTTGCCGGAAAGATAATAAAGGCCGTATCATCTTCCGTGTCCAAGCCGGTCACGGTCAAGATCCGCAAGGGCTTTGACGATGAGCACGTCAATGCGCCCGAGATGGCGAAGATCGCGGAGGAAAACGGTGCCGCCGCCATAACGGTGCATGCGAGGACCAGGCAGCAGTTCTATTCGGGATCTGCCGACTGGGACATCATAAGGAAAGTCAGGGAGGCAGTATCGATACCCGTCATCGGCAACGGCGACGTAGATTCGTATGAGAGCGCCTGCGCGATGATCGAAGAGACAGGATGCGACGGCGTCATGATAGGAAGGGCTGCCCAGGGAAATCCGTGGATCTTCGCGGAGCTTGCGGCAAAAAGCGAAGGCAGAAAGTGGACTGGCCCCACTAAGGAAGAAGTCGCAGAAATGATAATGCGCCATGCGCGGATGCTCATCGAATGCAAGGGCGAGTACATCGGGACCCGGGAAATGCGAAGGCATGCGGCCTGGTACACAAAAGGCTTTCCGGGATCGTCGCAGTTTCGCGGAAGGCTCAACGATGCGGAAACACTCGATGACATCAGGCGGCTGATGGATGATTTTCTGCGTTCATAAAGTTTGTTGACGATACATAGTCCATGCGCTATAATTCGTTTAATGCCCGCGACAGGGGATGTGACATTACCTATTACTAATGATTGAAAGGGATGGGTTTTACCATGGAAGAAAAAAAGAATCTGATGTCTTATGAAAAGCTCCGCGAACTTGAGGCGGAACGTGATGAGAGGAAGGAAGTCATCAGGGCAGAGATCGCGCAGAAGATCAAGGAAGCCCGTGAGCAGGGTGACCTGTCTGAGAACGCAGAGTATGATGCGGCAAAGGAGGAGCAGAGGGAGAACGAGCTCCGTATTGAAGAGATAGAAGCCATACTCAAGAACGCGGAAGTGTACCTTGAGGAGGACGTGGCAAAGGATGCGGTAGGCCTCGGAAGCAAGGTCACGCTCCTTGACATGGAGGAAAATGAGGAGATTGAGTACAAGATCGTCGGTTCTACCGAGGTCGACAGCCTGAACGGCAAGATATCCAACGAGTCACCTGTCGGAAAGGCCATCGTCGGTGCAAAGAAGGGTGCGGTCATAGAAGTCGAGACACCTGCCGGCGTCATCAAGTATAAGATCGTCAAGGTTGAGAAGACCAACGCAGCAAAGAGCTCAAAGAGCACCAAGAAGGCTGCGGAGAAGCCGGCGGAAAAGCCTGCGGCTGCGGAAAAGAGTGCTAAGAAGACCACTAAGAAGAAAGACGCGAAATAATGGGAAAAGACGGTAATAACGGCGGGCAGGAGCCCGACCTTAACCAGATATTAAAAAATAAGAGGGAAAAACTTGCGAACCTGCAGGCGGCGGGAAAAGATCCGTTCGTGATCACCAAGTACGACCAGACGGACCACACCGCAGACGCTAAGGCTGCCTATGAGGAGCTTGAGGCGAAGCTTCTTGCAGACCATAAGCCGGCGGAAATTGACGATAGCCTTCCCGAGGAAGAGAAGAAGGCACTTGCAAAGGCAGATTATGAGGCACGCCGCGCGGTAATGGATGCTTCTCCGATAAACGTCAGCATTGCCGGAAGGATCATGCTGAAGAGGGTCATGGGCAAGGCTTCCTTTATAAACGTCAAGGACCTTACGGGCGATTCGCAGGCCTATGTTTCAAGGGATGCGCTCGGTGAGGAGGCGTATGCCGACTTTAAGAAGTTTGAGCCCGGCGACATAGTCGGAGTCAAGGGATATATGTTCAGGACGCAGATGGGTGAGGTATCGATCCACGCAAAGTCCGTAATCCTTCTGTCAAAGAACCTCGTGCCGCTTCCCGAGAAGTTTCACGGGCTGACGAACACTGACATGCGCTACCGCCAGAGATATGTCGATCTTATCATGAACGATGTCTCCAAGGATACGTTCATCAAGAGGTCGAAGATCATCTCCACGATCCGCAAGTACCTTGACGGACAGGGTTTCATGGAGGTTGAGACGCCGATGCTCGTCGCCAATGCGGGCGGAGCTGCGGCAAGGCCGTTCATGACGCATTTCAATGCACTTGATGAGGACCTAAACCTTCGCATATCACTTGAACTGTACCTGAAGAGGCTTATAGTCGGAGGACTCGAGAGGGTTTACGAGATCGGCAGGGTATTCAGGAATGAGGGACTTGATACAAGGCATAACCCCGAGTTCACGCTCATGGAGCTCTACCAGGCATATACTGATTACAACGGGATGATGGACCTTACGGAAAACATGTTCCGCTATGTGGCACAGGAAGTGCTCGGGACAACGAAGTTTACGTACGGCGACATCGAACTCGATTTCGGAAAGCCTTTTGAGCGCATATCGATGATCGATGCGATAAAGAAATATACAGGGATAGATTTCGATGAGATTCCCGACACGGAAGCGGCCAAGAAGCTTGCGGACGAGAGGGAGATCCATTACGAGCCTTATCACCAGAAGGGCGATATAATCAGCCTGTTCTTTGAGGAATATGTCGAGGAGCACCTGCAGCAGCCCACGTTCGTAATAGACCATCCGGTTGAGATATCACCGCTCACGAAGAGGAAACCCGACAGGCCTGACCTTGTCGAGAGGTTCGAGCTGTTCATCAATACATGGGAGATGGCAAACGCATATTCCGAGCTCAACGATCCCATCGACCAGAGGGAGCGCTTTGCGGCACAGGATGCGGCCGCGGCAGCAGGCGACGAGGAGGCCAACCACACCGATGAGGACTTCCTGAACGCGCTCGAGATCGGTATGCCTCCCACAGGCGGCATAGGCTACGGAATCGACAGGCTGACGATGCTTCTTACGAACAGCCCGGCGATAAGGGATGTGCTGTTGTTCCCGACGCTGAAGTCTCAGAGCTAGAAGAAGTTAGAAAACACAGCATCAGGGAGAAGTTCATAAGGGAAATTGCGACCGATTTGCGACCAAATAAAGAGAACATGCTCAGAAAAATATGTTAATATAGTACTTAGGAGGATGGAAGAAG